>CAZROJ010000099.1:0-1444 GCA_964601665.1 uncultured Pirellulaceae bacterium | reverse complement strand
ACTCGGCCGCGTCTTACCAAGCCAATCACTTTGGCTGTTCTTGCCTGTAGTCTCGCCGCGATTGTCATTTTCTATGGCCTGAATCAAAATAACCAAGGCAACTCGATCGCCGACGCGACAACAACGGCCACCGCCGCCGAAAACGCGCAAATCGATCTGGCCGAAGCTTGGGCCGATAGCGATTGGGAACTAACGCTGGTCGCTCATAGTTCAGCAAATGAAATGGAAGCCGATTTCAATTTGGACGACGCCAGCACTGAATTCGATTCTGATTGGATCGAAGCCGCGCTTGATGATCTTGACGCAAAGTCGATGTCGATCGAAAACTAACACCAGCCAAAAATCAACGAGTGCTTCGTGACACTTAAATGTTCGGGCCGCCAAACCACTCAAACCGTCGCAGCACTTCAATCACATTGCCGCTCAGACCCAATCAATTTTTAAAAGGTGAAAATGCACCAAATCGATTTATTGCTTCACCCGGCACTCCCAACCACGCGCACACCAACCAACAAGATTCATCTACTGTTGGCAATCGTGGCTCTGGCATTAGGCAGCTTAATTCCAGCCTCATCTGCCCAGGCTCAAGCGTCAGACGCTAAAAAACAAGCGAACTCAAGCACCCAGCAAAAAGCAAAAACGAAAGCTCCGACTCCAGCAAAAGAAGCAGCCAAACAGCAACGCCCCGTCCCAGCCAAACGTGTCAAGGCGTTAATGAAGTTTGCGAAAAAACATCACCCGGAAATCCTTCCGCTGATGCAAGTCCTCAAAAAAAACAGCCCCAAGCGATACCAGCGAGTCATCTTTGGGCTCGACCGAGAAATCCGTTCGCTCGAACGGATTCAGCAACGATCGGCAGACGCCTACGAAGTGGCGCTTAAACAATGGGTCAACCGATCAAAAGTTCGCTTGCTGTCGGCACAGGTCAGCACTGCGGATTCGGTCGATCAGGTCAAAAAAATTCGCCGACAAATTCGACGTCTGCTCAAACAAAACCAAACGCTTCGCATCAAGGCCCTCGAGGACGATCTCAAGCAAGCTCAAGCGCGAACGAAGCGGATCACCGAATTATTGGATGACCTTCGCAAAAACGGCGACGCAGCCATCGAAGAAAAAATCGAAACGACTACAAAATTGCCGAATAAGTTGAAATCAAAAGAGGCGAAAAAGAAGGGGCAATCGCCTCCGGACAAAAACACTCGCCAGCCAAAAAATTCCGATCGCGACAAAAAATAAAATTTTAAACCATTTTTTAAGATTCATTGCAATAAAAACGATTGGACGTGCATCCACTCTACATCGGACAACACAGCTGCCACTTCCACCATTTGCATTGAAACGCGTTCAAAGCTGTTTCGTACGGCTTTGGTTGAATTTCGAAGCAAATTGAAAATCTCGATGCATAGGCGAAAGGCGATTGAGAAACTACCGGGCAATAGGCCCA
>CAZROJ010000098.1:0-17626 GCA_964601665.1 uncultured Pirellulaceae bacterium | reverse complement strand
CTGCTGGATCTGATCGGAAAAGACGCACTGCTTCGAATACATTGTTGACTCCAAAGAAGCTGCTTTTCAACAGGACATCATCGACCAAATAGTCGCGGGTGGCTGGATGCTTCTCAGCCGATCATCATCGTGACGCCAGACGTTCCCGTTTGTGCTCGATGCGATGGAGAACAGCACGAACTTGGAGGAACGCTGCTACGCCATCATCGCCGATGAGGCTCACAGTTCGCAGTCGGGACGCACCGCCGTAAAGTTGAAAGAGGTGCTGGCAAAGGATTCGAAACCCAGCCAACCCAGCCGTTCGATGAATTAGTGTCGTTTTAAAATATGATATTGCCTAGGATTGCTTTCTGACAAATTGCTGACCGATTTAAGGAGCCAAGGATGGCACGTGTGAAAATTGAGCCGTTGGATGAGACCACACTCACTTGGATGAAGATTTATTTTTCGACACTATCAGAAAAAGATCAAAGGCGATTTTCAGCCATTGAAGCGCGTCGGATGGGCTACGGAGGTATTGAGTATATTGCGGAAGTGTTGGGTTGCTCGACACGAACCATCAACCGGGGAATGAAGGAATTTGAGACGTTGCCTGAAGATCCCGCTGCCGGGCGAATTCGGCGACCAGGAGCTGGTCGAAAAAAAACTCTCCCCTCAAAGTGATATCGAAGAAAACTTGAAAAGCTTGTTGGAGACCCGAACGGCAGGTGATCCCGATGATGCCAAGATTGTATTTACTGATTTGACGCCAATCCATTTTGTTGCTTGCTGATTGCGGTGGCAGCAACTCAGCTGCCAAGTACGTCTTCAAGCATGACTTACAAGAAGTTGCGAATCAGATTGGAATTGAAATTCGCGTCGCCCACTATCCAAGTTACTGTTCAAAGTACAATCCAATCGAGCGAAGACTGTTTTCCCAGATCAGCAGGGTCTGCACGGGCATGCTGTTCGATACTCTGGAGACCGCCGTCACGCTAATGCGCAAAGCAACGACATCAACAGGTTTGAAAACCACAGTTAAATGTAATCCGACGAATTTATGAAACGGTTCGTAACGCAACTGAAGCCATGAAACAGAGGGTTCGATCAATTGTTGTCTTCGACGACCTTCGTCCAAAATGGAACTATACAATCAACCCACAAAACTGACAGTTATTACAGTTATTGGTCGAACGGCCCTAAGCTGACCGCCTACGGGTTGCTACGGAAGCGCCGCAGCCCCAGCGTCGAAAACGCAAACAAAACCAGCACAGAACTCGGCTCGGGAATCGCCGTCACAGCTGAAACTTGAAAATCAAAAACTCGCAAGTCGCTGCCTGTCGGTGTATCCTCCAAGGCAACCGCTGCCTCTTGGATCATCAACGAAAGAATACCCTCGTCGAACAACCGAGCCTGATCGATTTGCGGCGTCCCCTGATAGTTCACCGATGAATCTCGATACAGAATCTCCCAATCCTCAAAACCACTTGCACTTCGCTGAGCACCTGCGATGACTAAATCACCATTGGGACTGCGAAAGGCACCGAACACATTCCCGTCAGCGTCGGTTGCAATTCGAGGTCGCTCGCCAACCCGTTCCGCGACAGGTACGTTTCCTTGTGAGTCCACGTTTTCACCTGGCGTGACGCCCTCGAGCGTGGGAACCAACGCGACTTGCCACTGCCCGGTCACTGGATCTCGATAGTAATGGTGAAGCGCGGCATCCTGCGTACCAAACCGACTGTCTCCTTCTGAAAACGCAAACCGAGAGTCGTCCTGAATCCGGTGACGTAGCAATGCGTGAACTCCGCCATTCAAGTCCACCGACTGCCCTTGTTGATTGATCAGTGATTGGCGGACATCAAAATCTCGAATCGCGATCCCTTGCGAGTTGGTCGTGATCAACGTTCCCGGATCGCCGATCAATTCGCCTGCGTTGTTTCGCCAAGTCTGTCCTTGATCGTCGCTGTAGGCATAATTCAAATCACGATTGCCGTTGCTTCGATCCGGGCCTTCACGCCGTTCTCGCCATGTCCACGTCGCGTGCAATCGTCCCGTCGGGTCTGCGTCCAGACCGTTCAGGTAAGCATTTCGGCTAATGTTTCGGTCACCATTGACGTCCACGTAAATATTACTCTCACCCGGATTTGCTCGCTGCCCGGAAATGAAAGTGGAAGGCGCGGTCCATGTGCCGGCAGAAGAATCGTAGGAAGCGATCGCCAGATTCCCGTTGTCGCTCGATCCAATTCGGTAGTTAAAAACAAGATCGTCGCCGACATTGGTAAACCTCGCATAGGTCACCGCGGGAATCCTGCCGCCAGAACCAAGATTTAAAGAGTTCCGTTCGGCTTGGAAAATCCCGGCTCCCCAATTCGCATCGGAAACCGTCGCCGCGCCCGCCCCCGTAGTCGCATAGCGCAACTCGTCAACGTGATGGTCAAACGTCAAATGCACACGACCATCGGACGAAATACCAAACGCTCACCGTCGCTGCTCGTCATCGCAAGACACCGCCAAACGCTCACGCCCAACCGAACGTCCCGAGCTTATCCTAAAACTCAAAATGCCCGCGGCCAGCGGAGGGGGATAGGCTCATGGTCTACCTTCCACTACTTTCCAAGTTGTCAGCGTGAACCACGGAAGCGTTTTACCTGAACGAACGTCTGCTAGACTGTAGCACGGCTGCCTCCTCACGCCTACGACTGCGAGAATCGAGCCACAATTGCGGCGAACGGCGACAGGTTTCAAACAACACTTAAAAACAAATGCTTAAAAAAAACCTTTCAAAAGCGGACTTCCGACAAACGCCAAACAGGATCTGTTTGGCTGGGCTAATCCTGCTGAGCTTCAACGTTTGCTCGGCCGACGAAAACAATTTTGACGAAGGCTGGAAGTTCATCCAGCAAGATGTCAAAAACGCTCAGCGTGAGGATTTCTCGGACACCGACTGGCGGACCTTGGATTTACCTCACGATTGGACCGTCGAAGGAAAGTTCGATCGCAAAAACCGCACAACCGATCGCTGCGGCTACTTGCCAACCGGCATCGGTTGGTACCGAAAAACGATTGACGTTCCCGCTCACTGGAAAGACAAGCATGTTGCCATCCGTTTCGATGGCGTTTTCCGCAACAGTACCGTTTGGGTCAATGGAAAAAAACTGGGCCACCGCCCGTACGGTTGGATTTCGTTCGAATACGACATCAGCCAGTTTGCCAATTCAGATGATTCCATCACCGTGGCCGTTCGAGTTGATAACTCGATGCAACACGCGGCGCGATGGTATACCGGTTCTGGAATTTACGGGCACACCTGGATCAAAGTACGCGACCCCGTTCATATCCCCAGCGACGGAGTTTGGGTGCGGACCGAGGGCTCGGCCGTCACCATCGATACTGAAGTCACCAACCACAGCGCGTCCGATGCCCAACGCACCGTCAAAACAACGATCTTGGACGCAACAGGAAACACCGTCGTGACCGCTGACGCGGTTTTGAAAGTGGGCCATGGCAAAACCGAATCCCTTTCGCAGAAACTGACAATAGCCGATCCCAATCGCTGGTCGCCTGACAATCCGTATCTTTATCGAGCGGTCAGCGAAGTGATTTCAGACGCCAAGGTCATCGATCGAGTCGAAACTCGGTTTGGCGTTCGCGACATTCAATGGGTGCCCGGCAAAGGCATGTTGCTCAACGGCCAAGTCACAAAACTGCGTGGCGTCTGCCAACACCAGCACGCCGGAGCGTTAGGCGCAGCTGTTCCCAAAAAAATCATCCGCTTTCGTGTCGAACAAATGAAGGCTATGGGCTGCAACTCAATTCGTGCCGCTCACAATCCGCACACGCCCGAGTTTTACGACATTTGCGACGAGCTTGGTATGATCGTGATGGATGAATTTGTCGATGGCTGGGGGCAGAAGGCACGAGCGGATTATGGAGCTCAAGCTTTTGACGATTGGTGGAAACGCGACTTGACGGACTGGATCAAACGCGACCGAAACCACGCTTGCGTTTTTCTCTGGAGCGTTGGCAATGAAACGCGCGGCCAGATCGGCAAAGAATTGGTCGCTCGATGCCACGAAATCGATCCGACTCGTCCGGTTACTTCCGGCAGTTCCGAAGAACAGTTCATGGATATTTTGGGAATGAATGGCGGCAGCGAAGGCGTTGGCTGGTTTGAAAACAACATGCCAACCGACCGCGTGTTCATCGGCACCGAGAACACGCACACCTGGCAGACGCGGGGCTACTACCGCACCCAGACATGGTATCGCGACGGAAAAATGAGCGTCGCCACCGACATTCCGGATCTGACCGAACAAGAAATTTTCACCTACGACTGGACCGTCAACGACCGCCGATCCAACCGGAAACAGTTTTATAAATCCAGCTACGACAACGCGACGGTTCGGTCTCCCGCGCGACGAGCGATCGCTCAGATTCGAGATTACCCCAACAACGCCGGCATGTATCGCTGGACCGGACACGACTACTTGGGTGAAGCTGGATTGGCCAGCGGTGCTTGGCCCTTCAAATTGTTCTCGGGTGGGACCTGTGATTTGGCCAATTTTGAAAAAGATCTTTACTACCTGTACCAGAGCCAATGGACGACCCAACCGATGGTCCACATGCTACCGCATTGGACTCATCCAACGATGAAACCGGGCACCAAAATACCGGTTTGGGTTTATTCCAACTGCGAACAAGTAGAACTGTTCCTGAACGGACAATCACTTGGCAAACAACAACCCGGTCGCCAGTGGCAAAAAATGCAATGCCAGTGGATGGTCGGCTGGACGCCGGGAACATTGAAGGCGATTGGCTACAACGCTGGCAACCAGGTTGCCGAAAAAACATTCCGCACCGCCGACGAACCCGCTCGGCTGGCACTTTCGATCGACGGTCGACCGCTGGCAGAAACGGGCAAGGACTTGGCGCAGGTCCGCACATCGGTACTCGATTCAAAAGGTGAATTTTATCCTTATGGCGAAAACCGAGTTTATTTTGGACTGAATGGACCCGCTCGACTGAAGGCTTTGGACAACGGCCAGCCGAACGATGTTGAACCGTTCTATGGCACAAGCGATCGCAATGCGTTTTTTGGTTTGGCACGAGCTTATGTGGAATCAAACAAGAACGACGGTCAAATCGGATTGATCGCTGGCTCGATCTTGGGCGACAAACGCTTGACGGTTTCCAAAATGGTTCACATTGACGTTCAGCAGATCGCTCTGCGCGGCAATCCGACGGCGATCGAACCCGAGATTTTTTATACGATCGATGGATCGACTCCGACGACGCATTCGACAAAGTACGAGGGCAGTTTTCCGGCGAAACTGGGCACGACGGTGAAAGCGTTGGTGACGATCGGTGGCAAACCCCGACTGCGGATGGCCGAACGCTTTGCTGACGATGTTGGTCTGGTCTGGAGCGGCGGCGGACTGGATTCGGATTTCGGCGGTGACCAAGCCGAAGACGCTGAATTCGCGGGCGCGAAAGTATCGACCGAAGGAAAGAACTATAACGGTTCGGGATTCCTTGATTTGAACAAAAACAAAGGAGCTTATGTCGAGTGGTACCAAGAAAACGACGGGGCCGAAAAGAATGCTAATTTAGTGGTTCGCTACAGCGGAAATTTCAAAGGCAAACAACCACTCAAGCTGCAACTCAACGTCAACGGTGGCCGCACCAAAAAAGTGCTCACGCTCCCGCCGGCTCGAAATTCGGGCCGGCAATGGCGGACCACATCCACGCCCATCACGCTCCAACGCGGCGCCAACACGATTCGCCTGATCGCGATCGACAACCGGGCTCCGCTAATCGACGAAATTGAAATCAAATAGGTCGCGACGAGTGCGATGCGATTCCGAGCAACTTCGGTTTCGCCGACAAACCGATCGATCTCCCTGTTGCGTTAGTGCAACGCTTTAGATTTGGCAACGCCTTTTATTTGGAACTGATTCTATGACCCTACGATTGTTTGCATTTTCGATGGCTCTATTGTTGCTGATGGCGGCCGTTACTTTTGGAACAGAAAACAGCCAAAAAAACAGCCCAATCCTTGTTCAGGATTTGTCAATCGAGCACCTTTGCGATCCGATTCAGTTGGACGTCAAAGCGCCACGGCTGAGCTGGAAAATTAAAGCGACCGACGCCGGCCTAAAAAACATTCGGCAAAAGTCATTTCATATTTTGGTTGCCAGCTCTCCAACGAAACTGGCTGACAACCGAGGTGATCTCTGGGATAGCGGGATTGTATCGTCGCCCGAGTCGATTTTGGTTCGCTACCAAGGCCAAAAATTAACCAGCCGCCAAACTTGCTATTGGAAAGTTCGCGTGATCGACAACCAAGGTCACGACAGCGGCTGGTCCGAGGTGGCCCAATGGCAAATGGCTTTGCTCGACCCCAGCGATTGGGAAGGCTCGCAGTGGATTGGTTTGGAGCCAAAAATTCGCGACCACGAACTGGCCAATCGAAAGCATGTCAAGCTAAACGAAGATCTTCCGTCACACACTTCGCCGCTGCTACGTAAAGAAATTTCGCTGGCCAAACCCATTCGCAGAGCCCAAGCCTACATCAGCGGCATCGGCTATTCCGAACTTTACATCAACGGAAAAAAAATCAGCGACCATGTTCTCGACCCGGGCCAAACAAATTACGAAAAGCACACCCTGTACGTCGTGCATGACGTGACGAGCCACTTGAAGCAGGGCAACAATGCCTTGGGGGTTTGGTTGGGAAACGGTTTTTACGGTCAGAACATCGGGTTCGCTAAAAAGTTCGGCTATGGCCAGCCCAGCGTTCGAGCCAAACTTTTCATCGAATACGACGACGGAACGATCGCTCAATTTGGAACCGACAACACTTGGAAAGCCACCGCCAGCCCGATCGTTTTTGACAACGTTTACTGGGGCGAAAGCTATGACGCTCGGCTGGAAATCCCCAACTGGTCTGAACCCGGTTTGGACGATTCAACGTGGCAGCAGGCCATCGACCTGCCCGCGCCCTGTCCAGATGCGCGGCTTCGGCCTCAGCGATTGCCGCCGATCAAAGCCGTCCAACGAATTCGTCCTGTCGAGATCCGCCAAGTCGCCGACGACACATGGCTGTTTGACTTTGGCAAGAACCTCGCCGGCTGGGTCGACATCACCGTGGATCAAAAACGAGGCGATGTCATCAAGATTTTTCCAACCGAAGTTCTGACCAAAGACAAGTCACGCGCCGACCAAGTCACCTACGGCGGAGCACCCGGCAGCCCTCACGAGCTGTACTATGTTTGCAAAGGCGGCGGCAAAGAATCATGGGCACCTCGTTTTACTTATTCCGGATTTCAATACGTCGAAATCAGCGGATTGGATTCGGCGCCCGATGCCGATAGCATTCAAGCGGTATTTGTGCGGAGTGCGATCGAGAAAACGGGTGCGTTTTCCAGTTCGAACGAAATGTTAAACCGACAGTATGAAGCCAGCTTGCTGAGCCTTGAAGGTAATTGGCATTCGGTGCCCGAGGACTGTCCGCACCGCGAGAAATGTGGCTGGCTGGGTGATGCCCACGCGACGGCGGATCTGTGTTTGTACAACTATGATATTTTTACGTTTTACGCAAAGTTCAATCGCGACATCCAAGATGGCCTGACCAAACGATACGGCAAGGGCGACGGCGGAAGCTTCCAAGTTGGCAAACGACTTGCCGACGTTCCCCAAGGCCTGCAAGGCATACCAACTTTTGTCGCACCCGGCAAACGCACCTCGGGGCTGGGCAGTATCGACTGGGGCGTTGCTTACTTAATTTTGCCGTGGCAGATGTATTTGCACAGCGGCGACGACGAAGCCTTCCGGCCTCACTTTGTCCACATCAAAGATTTCATCACCTACTTTCGCTGTTACAAAACTGAAGCAGGCGTGATCAACAATGGGCTGGGCGATTGGTGTCCGCCGCGTTGGGATCGACGCAAAGCACCCCAGTTCATGGAATGCCACCCGCACGTTTCTGGGACCGCGTTTTATTTTCAAGCTTTGAAAATTGCCAGCCAAATGGCAGATGTACTGGGCGATGAAAAATACAGCCGACAATGCTTGAAAGAAGCCGAGGAAATCAAAACAGCTTTTGAAGAGGTCTACTTAAAACCGATTCAGGGTACCGACCTGAAACACTTTGGCAGCCAAACCGCGACGGCGATGGCGTTGCGATTGGCAATGGTACCGGCGAAAGATGTCCCTTCACGCGTTGACGCCCTGGTGCACGATATTAACCAGTTGCATGACGGGCATCATTCGTGTGGGATTCACGGCCAGCGTCACCTGTACACCGTGCTGGCGGATCACGGCCGAGACGACCTTGTCTTTAAAATGTTGACCGACACGACGTTTCCGAGCCCGGGATACGTTTTGAGCCAAGGACTTTCAACTTGGCCCGAGCGGCGTTTTGAATGGGACAAGGTTCGCTACAGTAACTCATTCAACCACCCGATGAACGGCGGTTTCGTCGCGTTCATGCATGAATCCTTAGGCGGCGTTCGGCCGCAGGCGGATACGCCCGGATTTCGACATTTTGTTTTGAAACCGCACCTGACCGAGCAATTGGACTGGGTTAAATCGAGCGTCGAATCGCCGTACGGAACCATCAGCAGCAATTGGACTGGCGGCGACGGGAAGTTTTCATGGGAAATCGAAGTCCCGCCAAACACGCAAGCGACGATTTATATCCCGCGTCGCACCGGGCTTGAGCTTTTTGAATCGGGCAAACGCTATAGTCGAAAGGTTGCTTCAATCCGTGAAAATCAGCAAGCGTGGTTTCAGCTGACCCTTGGCTCAGGCGTTTACGACTTTGAATTGAAATAAAAACGTGCTGACCATCGTTTGCGTCGATAGTTAAGCAAATTGCTCAGATCGATGAGTGAGCTTGGATCAATAAAACCGCGTTAAATCGCCTTTGTCGGTCAAATAACGTCCGCCAAGCCGCGTCTGTCGCGAATAAACAACCGATGCAAAGCGGCTTGTCGTGCTTCTGGGATACCATCCAAACCGAGGTTAGGTGTATACAAATGGACGCTTTGTATACGCCTAAGTGGTACAGACGACTTGGTTAAACGACTTCTGAAAACTGAAATCGCAATAAAAAGAGCGACCATGCAAAATCGAACATTCTTCCCATTTGGCTGCCCTGGCAATTCGCTCGGCATCGAAATCCATCTTCGAAAAGCGTTCAAGCAAGCGATCCCCGCCTTGGTCGCTCTAACGTTTTTTTGTTTCGCACCCGCTCTGGCCTACGGTCAATTCTCGATTTCAAAAACGGCCGACATGCTGTTAGACTCGAATGCACTTCTGATGCCCAGCACTGGCGACTTCTCGCGCGTCATTAACGGTGGGGCTCATCAATCGGAAGCTTTGATCACCCACAACGGATACCAATTTGCGACTTGGTACCAGAATGGTTCTGGTGGCAATCAACACATCATGCTGGCTCGTCGAAATTTAAACGGCAACACGTGGGAGTCATATGACACGGGCTATGACATGCAAAATGGCGATGAAGGCAGTTGGGACAGTCACAACGTCATTGCGATGGGAATTTCAGGCGATGGCCGTATTCACCTCGCCTATGACCACCACGCTGACAACCTTCGATATTTGACGACCCGAGGAGTCAACAAAGCGACGGGAACATGGGATCAAAACCTATTCGTCCCCGGCGGCGAGCGATCCAAATTCAACGCTCAAGACAGTGGCACCGTAAGCGGCATCACTTATCCTCGATTCGCATCCAGTCCCAATGGCGATCTAGCTGCCGTCTACCGCACGGGCGGCAGCGGCAGCGGCGATACTTATTTCCTGAGCTACAATAGCGGTAGCACAGCCAACGAAGATGGCGTCTTACAACAACGCTGGAGCGATTCTCACAAAGTCATCGATGGCCGAAGTCGCGATGCCAGTTCCTACACCGACGGCTATAACAACTCCAGCTCGGACACGCGTAACGCCTATCTAAACGGAATCGACGCCGGAGCCGACGGGCGACTGCATATGACTTGGACGTGGCGCGAAACGCCGTCGGATCCTAACCACGGTATCATGTACGCCTACAGCGACGACGGTGGGTCAGTCTGGAGAAACAACAATGGAACGGTTGTGGCCAACAAAGCCACCGGTCAAACCATTAATTTGGACTCGCAAGGTATTGAAGTTGTCGGTTTGGATCGAACGCAAAGCGTCATGAACCAACAAGGCCAAACGGTCGATCAGTTCGGCGGAGTTCACGCGTTGATGTGGCATCGCCGAGACGACGGTGTCAATGGTGAATTCGACTGGGTCGAGGGCGAGCGATTCAATGGCAGGAAATCAGCTTACTACCACCACTTTCGTGATCCACTGACAGGAGAATGGACCCAGAGCCAACTGCCCACCAGCGAACGCGTGGGCACTCGTCCCAAAATCGGCCACGACGCCAACGGCGATTTGTACGCCGTCTACACCAGCCTTGGTCGGCTCGTGATTGCCGGAGCGACACGGGCCAACAACTATGACGACTGGTCGATTTTGTGGAACCGCGAAGACGATAACCAACAATGGGCCAGCAGCGCTTTGCTGGACCAAGACCGTCTGTTGAACGATGGAGTTTTGTCGGTATTCCTGCAAGAGGGCGGTCCCGATTCAAGTGGCCCGACGGGCACGAACCTTCGCGTGCTTGAATTCAGCGTGGTGGCAGTTCCCGAGCCCAGCGGTGGACTGGCGATCGCGATTGCCAGCTTGGTTATTCTCGGCCGTCGCAAAAGGCGATAACTTTCGCGAAACGGTTGTTTGGTTTTCACCCGCTGGCGCGGTAAAATTTGGGTGCGCGGTTGTCGCAAGCAAATTTTGTCCAACAAGTTACGGGGATCCAAACAATGAAGTCTTTTACTTGGGCAATGCGTTTTAGCATTGCCCTCGCTTGTTTGGGACTATTTCCCGCCGACGGTACACTCGGCTTTCAAGCGAGCCCCGCGAAAAAGCCAAACATCGTTTTCATCCTTGCTGATGACTTGGGCTTTAACCAGATCGGCGTCTACGGCAAAACTCCGATTAAGACGCCCAACCTCGACGCGATGGCCAAGCAGGGCATTCGTTTTACGCAAGCCTACGCCGGCAACACGGTTTGCTCGCCGTCTCGAGTATCGCTCTTCACCGGTCGCGACGGCCGCCTGATGGATAACAATTCGAACACCGTTCAACTGAAAGATATCGACGTCACCGTCGCTCACGTGCTCAAACACGCCGGCTATGACACGGCGCTGTTTGGTAAGTATTCGATTGGTTCACAAATGGGAGTCACCGATCCGCTGGCCATGGGGTTCGATACTTGGTACGGCATGTATTCGATTTTGGAAGGCCACCGCCAGTATCCGCATATCTTGTGGCGCGATGGAAAAAAAATTCGAATCCAAGCCAACGAAGGCGGTAAAAAAGAAGCCTACGCCCAAGAACTTTTTGCCAACGAAGCGATCGACTACATCAATCAGGATCGTAAAAACCCGTTCTTTGTGATGTTAAACTTTTCATCGCCGCATGCCGAACTGGCCGCGCCGGAAAAATTTGTCAAACCCTACGAAAACGTTTTTGACGAAACTCCCTACACCGGCATGGCGACGGGAAAACCCGACGACAAGTACGCTTGGTACTACCCTGAACCGGTCGACAAACCCCGAGCAACCTTGGCTGGCATGGTGACGGCACTGGACACCTATGTTGGCCAAATCATGAAGACATTGGAAGCCAAGGGGATCGCCGAAAATACGCTGGTCATTTTCACGTCCGACAATGGACCGCACGACGAAGGAGGCGGCGACCCGTCTTTCTTCAAGGCGTCAGAACCATTTCAAGGTATGAAACGCGACGTCTACGATGGTGGCATCCACGTGCCGATGATTGCTCATTGGCCAAACCAAGTAAAGAAGGGTCGAATCGATGAGACGCCTTGGGCGTTTGCCGATGTTTTGCCAACTCTGGCTGAAATTGCAGACGTGCCGCTGACGAGCGTGCCTCGAGTAAAAACGAATGGCGTTTCCATTGCAGGCCGCTTAAACGACTCGCCCAAACCGATGGCTGAACGAACGCTGTATTGGGAATTTGGCAAACAGGCCGGCGACCCAAATTCAGGCATCGTTGGCGAGGTCTTCCAAGCGGCGCGACGCGGCAAGTGGAAGGCGGTTCGTTATGGCTTGGACGCGCCGGTAAAACTGTTCAACATCACTGAAGACCCCGGCGAGAGCAAAGAACTGTCGAGCGACTATCCGATGATACACCGTGACTTTACTGACTTGTTCGAACAGTTTGCTGATTAGGCGATTGATTGAAGGACACCACCAGTCGCCGACGCCAACTCTGAACGAGTGGCTCGACAACATTGAATTGACTCAAGCCAAGTGCCATTTGAGCCAAGTGCCACTTGTCCAGAAAAATTCGAGTCAATTTGGCATGGTCGGCTGGTCAGTTCTGTTCAGTTAAACCAATAGAACAAACACACGCATTCAACCGTAGTTTAAACTGGTTTGAAATTAACCAAATAACCCCACGAAAAAAGGCCTTGTATTTCGATGACGCATTCTCAAAAGATACTCACGTTAACTTTGTTCCTGCTGGGAACTCTGTTTATTAAAAATTCGCCGGTGTTGGCCTATGACGACGAAGACGCTGCCAAGAAACCGATGAACATTTTGGTTTTGTACGCCGACGATTGGCGTCACGACACGCTGGGCGTCGCCGGTAACGCCGTCGTTAAAACGCCGACCTTGGATCAGCTTGCCGGCCAGGGCGTCAGGTTTACTGAAAATTGCGTCACGACTTCGATCTGTGGAATCAGCCGCGCGTCATTGTTTACCGGGCAATGGATGTCTCGTCACGGCAATCGGTCGTTCAAGCCGTGGAACACGCCCTGGGAAGAAACTTACCCGGGTCTGCTCCGTGAGAACGGCTATCACGTTGGACACGTTGGTAAGTGGCACAATGGTCGAATTCCGGCCAAGCATTTCGATTTTAGCCGTTCTTATTACGGCAAACATTGGATCCAACAGCCCGACGGCACCAAAATCCATGTGACTCAAAAGAACGAAAACGACACCATGGATTTTTTGAAAACGCGGCCCAAAGATAAACCGTTTTGTTTAACCGTTGGGTTTTTCGCGACCCACGCCGAGGACTCGAACCCGAAACAGTTTTTGCCTCAGCCTGAGAGCATGAAACTATACGCGGACACGACGATTCCCGTGCCCGTCAACGCGACTCAAGAGTCCTTTGAACGACTGCCTGACTTTGTGGGCAACGAGAAGAATGAAGGCCGCAATCGTTGGCGCTGGCGATTCGATACGCCGGAAAAGTTCCAGTCCATGATGAAAAATTACTATCGTTTGGCGACCGAGGTGGACACGACGTGCGGACGCATCTTGGAAGAACTCGACAAGCAAGGCCTTGCTGAAAACACCTTGGTGATTTTCACAACCGACAACGGCTACTACCACGCCGAACACGGTCTTGGCGATAAATGGTACCCGCACCAAGAGAGTATTCGCGTTCCTTTAATCATCAAAGATCCAAGGATGCCCGAGAAGATGCAGGGGAAAACAAACGATGAATTCACGTTAAATGTCGACCTTGCGCCAACCATTTTGGCTGCCGCGGGAATCGAAGCTCCCCAAACAATGCAGGGGAATGACGTTAGCCAGTTGTACATGGGCGACACGAAGCCAGACTGGCGACAAGAGTTCTTTTATGAGCACCCGATGCTTAAGAGCAATGACTTCATTCCGGCCTCCGAAGCACTCGTTCGAAAGGACTTTAAGTACTTTTACTGGCCCGATTTTGACCGAGAACAGCTTTTCAACCTAAAAAAAGACCCAATTGAGGAAAATGATTTGGCTGAAAACCCGGCCTTTGCAGAAACCTTAAGGGAGATGAGGACGCAATTCGCCAAGCTAAAAGCGGCGGCAAACTAGCCATCACGCGAATTTAACCGCCCTAAGCATGGTTATCACGTGAAACTGCCCCCCGCAATCTGTCGCAAATTGACATTCAATAACCCACTCACTTTACGCCGGAAGCCGATAAGATAGTACGTACGGCCTTTAAAGGCGGGCAACGGGAAGTTTTTCTACGTCACGTCTCTACCGCGACCGCCTTGTAGCCTGTCGAGTTTCAGGCCCTTACTTATTCATTGATTTAGGAGTTTTTGTCATGAGAACTGTATCGGTTCCCAACAACCCACGCAAAGGATTTACGCTGGTTGAATTGCTAGTTGTAATTGCAATCATCGGCATTTTGATTGGTATGCTGCTTCCCGCAGTCCAGTCGGTTCGTGAAGCTGCCCGACGTACTGAGTGCTTAAACAACATGCGCCAGACTGGTTTGGCTGCACTCAACTTCGAATCTGCTCACATGCATTTCCCAACGATGGGAATCATCAACGGTCCGTTTTTTCGTGGTGGTCTCGATCGCCCAACACAGGGTGTTGAAAACTTGTCTTGGATCTTCCAAGTCCTGCCGTTTATGGAAGCTCAGAACTTAGCCAACCGTCGTGCACCATGTATGGCTTTGGGCGTTGATGCTCTTGGCCAATCGCTGGTTGGCGAATCGGTTCCTAACCTTAGTTGCCCGTCACGAGGCGAACGATTCTTCACTACGATCGCCCTAGCACCAGGTCGTCACTTTATCTCTGATTACGGCGGTTACTGGGCGACCAATAACACTGCCCAATTGTTGACCGGCAACGCCCAGATGCCGACAACCCCCGACCTTTCCAGTGAAAGGCCTGGAAACGATTGGCGTGCTACTCGCTGGCGTGGTCTGATTGTCCCTAGCGCAGAATTTACCGGTGCTTCAACCGGCGCGGTTATCACTCGGCACGGCGAAATCGGATTTGGCGGATTGACAGACGGTTCGTCTAACACAGCGCTATTTGTCGAAAAAGGTGCTTGGTCTTCGAACTACAGCCCGGTTCAAAACAGCCGCTACGCAAACGATAGCCCATTCTTCAGCAACATTGAGAACCGTGGCATCCTTGGTCCGTTCCAATCGAACAACCGAGGCGTGTTTGGTAACGGGCAGGCAGCCTTCCCAGATTCAGACCGCGGCCTTGCGCAGCTTGGTGGCTTCGGTTCGGCTCACCCGGGAACGTTTAATTCGGTTCTTGGCGATGGCTCAACTCACGCGATCTCAATGGACGTTCAGCGATTGCAGTTCGATCTTCTTGGAATTCGCAACGACGGCCAAGTTATCAACGTGACCGACCTGTAATCAATACAGTTAGGCCAACCTAAAAAAAACAACCCTCTATCGCTCTGTTGGTAGAGGGTGTTTTTTTGGCCCAAGCGACCTGTTATAAATTAACTGCCCAAACATTTAGTGCTGCCCCAGTTCCTTTCGACAAAACGAGACATTCATCACTCGAAAGGCTCGGCTTCAGTTCCCAGCAAAACCGTTTTTGAAAACAGAAAAAATAAGGTGAACAGATGAAAATTAATCGTTTGAATTTTAGTTGGCTCTTGGTCGTTCTATCGTTTGCTGTCGGTTGCGGTGGCGACCCAACTTCCGATGCATTTAAAGAAATGAACAAGCTCAACATGTCAAAAATTGTCAACTCCTACGTGATGTTCGCAAGTGTCAACAACAACGTCGGGCCAAAAAACGAAGAAGAATTAATCAATTTCATCAAAACCGACGAACGAGTCGCACCAAGGCTGGGCATGTCCAGTAGTGACTTCGGCAGCCTTGATAGCCTGTTTACGAGCGATGCTGACGGCGAACCCTTCGTCGTACGCTTTGGATTGAAGATCCGAACGGACGAGGATCGCTCTCCGCTGGTTTTCGATAAAACTGGCGTCGACGGTATGCGAAGAGTCGCCTTGGCTGACAACACGATTATCGAAGTAACCGACGCCAAAAAGTACGCTCGGATGCTCGCCGGAAAAGCCTCTTCGAAGGAATCCGGCGTTAACGAGTCCGAAATCGATGCGGCCGTCGAATAGCCCAAGGCTAATCTGAGAAGTTTCCAATCTGTTTTTTTAACCAAGTTTTACATCGCCGCCAGTAGAGATCACTGACTCAATTCGTTGACGGTTCTTTGTGGTTCTTCAAAGTTTAATTGACTGACGCCAAATTCTGTTTGGCCAAAAAAAATTCGAGTCATTTTGTTTTTCGACCGGTTAATTCCGGTCGCGTGGGCCTATAGTTACAATTGACAGCGACCCTGAAAGCTCCTTGGCCAAGCAATTTTGCTTGGCCAATTTTTTGCGATTGGCCAATGACCGCTGATGAAAGTCATGCCCACCACCGGTTCAACTTGCACTGCGTATATCGAATTTGGATCGACGGACTTGCTTCCGCTCGATCGAACAGCCTTTGCTTGACGCGACCTCGCTGGACAACTATCCTTCGAAATCAAGTCAACGCAAATACTCCACCATGCCGACCTGCTTGGCGGCACACCGCTCGAGGGCACCCGGTGATTGCCATCGACAGTAGGCTCAACCATTTAAAATTCGAAAATCGTGTTTGGCAAAAAAATCAATTCAATTTGCTTGGTCCTGGCCGTTCTGGTTTGCCCCTTACGCTGCTCGATGGGTTTTTGCTGCGATATCGTTCGAGCAACCCAAGAAACAAACATCGCCTGCAATTGCTGCCCAACTCAACTCGCAACCGAGTCAACGCCAACGCCAACGGCAGATCCTTCTCGCAATGCATGCGACTGCGTTGACTGCATCTGCAACGGAGCATTGCTTGCGGATCGAGTCGCAGCCAAAGACGCCGCTCATCTGGTTTCCTGTTGGAACGATAACTCAATCGTAGCGTCTTCGTCGATGGGGGCTCTAAAAAAAGGAACCGTCAGCGTATTGTGGCCGAATGAAAACCATCCTGCCCGTGTCTTCGTGCGCGCTGCACTTTCCACATGGGTCCTCTAGTGCCGCCATCTTTGCGGCAAATTCGATTGTCGTAATCGGCTACTCCTGTTTAGTTTTCAACCGCACATTTGCTTAGCTTATCCCCCCCTCAAGAACAACTTCCCCGTTTCAAACGGAAACCTCGGCACGCTGAGCTTTAAACAGGAAGTTATTACTGAGCCATTGCTTGGCAACGATTCGTGCGGGTTCGCTTGATCATTGATTGACCTCGGTCCCAGCCTCCGGCTCCGCTCGTATGCTCCTTCCATGGGAATATGGTGTTCGCAATCTTTCACGTCGCCCCTTGCGGACGGCGTTGACGTTGATTGCACTTTCGACGGTGATCCTCTTGGTTTTCGTTGTGGTCGGCTTCATCCGTGGCCTCGAAAAATCACTGGCAACCAGCGGCGACGAAAACGTTGTGCTTGTCTATTCGATCAACTCTGAAGAAAACATTGAAACATCTGCCATTTCGGCCAACGTGCCGGCGCTGCTGGCCGCCAGCAACGATGCGGCATTGAAGCGTTTTGGTATCGCTTACGTATCACCCGAAATGTACCTCGGCACCCGAGTCAGCCTTGGTGCAGGCGAGGGCGAAGGAAGTCTGGGGCTTGTCCGTGGGGTCACAATGACAGCCCCACTGGTCCGGCAAAACGTAAAGATCGTCAACGGTGTTTGGCCAGCCACCAACGAAATCATGTTAGGTCCACTGGTCGCTGCCAAGTTAGGGTACTCCCCCGAAGCAC
>CAZROJ010000097.1:0-17871 GCA_964601665.1 uncultured Pirellulaceae bacterium | reverse complement strand
CCTTGTTCGAACATTCGGTTCGCCGTGCAGACTCGCGAACCATTTGAATCGCAGGCAACGACAGCGAGATCAAGATGCCGATAATGGCGATTACAACCAAGAGTTCGATAAGCGTAAAAGCCATTCTGAAATTCCTCATTGGAGCATCCACTGTCTAGCCAGAATCAAACAAAGAAGCGTGAAACCAATGACCAAGACGACAATCAAAGTCCAGCTATTGCTTCTTGGCGGCGACACACCATCCGGCTCGGGCAACCCGAAAAAACTTAGATAACACGCTTGTGGAGGTAAACGATTTTTCGCGAATTGGACATACTTAATTGTAAACAAAATTGATTCGATTTTTTTGCCACCATTCAAATCGAAGTATGTCGATTTGAAGCCAATTGGTAGAACTTCGTCGTCAGCAAAAGAATATTCATATTCGGATCCTTGCTTCCGCAAATCGTTTTGCAATCGTTGTTTGACGATCAAACCTCGTGACTTGCTAAAAGTCATAAACCAGGTTCCCTTGCAGCCTTGGTTAATAGGAGACTGCTCAACGCTTATATCTACATCACAAATGACATCTACCAAATCAGGGTTTTCCGAGTTAGTTTCGCAACTACGGACGCTAACGTCTCCCAAGGCCAAGAAGTTGTCGATAGGAATGTCGTATGGATACATCGAGATCATGCCAGTGGGCAAAAAATCTGGCCGAGGCATCTCCCATGTCCGTTCGCTTCCAAAGATCGTGTCGATTGCCCAACCACTGTCGGCTTTTAAATCAATAGCAGCAGAATAATTCGAATTATGTAGCCTGCAACTTCGCCACGCACTCATATTTTCTTCAATATTTTCAACATCCGAGACGTGTGTCCAATTTTCCGGACTTGTCGCAGACCAATCGTCTTTCGAAGCATCGTACTCTAGCAAATGGGGGCGCAGCACGTCTGCTCTTGGAAACTCCCATACCATACTATACCGCGATACGTCGCGTTGCATTCGAGGGCGTTGCTCCCGTATTGATGCGACCACCATTAGCCCTCGAAGCTCCGATTTTTTACTATTTAAAACTCTCGCAATAGTTTGAAAGTCGAAGTCCTGTTGTCCTCCTGCAGATCGAGAGATAGGACAAGCTACCAGCAATATTAGGCAGGCCTGTTTGGCTAGGGCCATCCGGTTCATATATTCTCCAAACGCATCCCACACGGCCAGCGAGTAGGATGCACAAATTTTGTTAAGACAAACTTACGCTTGGCACTCACATCGAATTATCGGTTTTTGAATGTCATTATCTTTGTGAACCGGTCGGCAATTCGGTTTTGCAGGAAGACATTTGCGAAACATGCCTTCTTTGCATCCATTTATTTGTCCGCCATTTTGCGTTGTCCAGCATCGATCCAAAAGATCCACTTCTGTCTCAATAATAATATCGCCATTGGCAATTCGTCCAATCATTGACACTCCTGCCATGCCAACAACAAATGCTGCCTCAAAGCTATGCTGTCGGTACCATGAAGTGCCTTCGGCGATCGAGCACACTCCAAGATTGCTGAGCCGCTTGGCCCAGTGATTGGAGTTTGGGCCAGTTCATCGGCTGGCATGTCTTTTTTATTTGACATCTTGGTTGAGTGAATAGCAGCCAGAAAAGTAGTGGGCTGACAATAGTGCGGTTAGGCGTTTGGAATAGTCGGAGTGCCGAACCAGATTAAATAATAACGCTTTTTTTCATACAAGTGATCGGTAAGAGAAAGGAGAAAATAGTAGTCTGCCAGATCGGGAAGAATCGGTTTGCGACCAACCCGCGCCCTAATTAATGCGTTTGGTTAGGATTCAGGAATGTTAGGAAAAAAATCGATCGGTGGGATTTATCAACGCCTTCGAACGTGAGTTGACGGCAGGGGCGCGGATTGGCACATCCGGGTGATAGCGCAAATCGCCCCGAAACCGCATCAAGTTCTAAGATCTTTTAATTGACTCGAAACGGACGAGGGCATCTAATTGAGTTACGAAAAATCGTTGCGGAGAAATTACATTGCGTTCAAAATCACTTTTACTATTGGCGTTTGTCTCAGCTGGCATTGCCTTGTGTTTTTTCGGTTATGGCATGGTGACGAGCTCCCATCCGCTTACAAGTGGGTTGAAAATTAGATTCCCGGAGACGGCACAGCTTGCTAACTTGCCGTCAGGCGAGGCAAATCGCGTTTCAGTCGAGGTACACAACACGACGAAAACCGTTGCCCGTATCGTTGGCAACAATGCTTGCTGAGGATTTGCGTGCGACTTTGGTGCAAAGTCGATGCCCGTTGCAATTCCCGCTGGCGAGTCGATTCGTTTTGACGTGGAAGTGCTGCCAATGCCAGCAGGGGAGGTTGAGTTGGGGTTTGATCTGTATGTAGATGCAAACAATGCACTATTCACCGACCCTGTTTGCCACCCGCTCCGATTTGTTGAACAGAGGAAGGTTGATTCAGAATCGCGGTCATTGAACAGCGATGGACGTACCAATTCTGAGGGCGTAGCGAATGACTAGCTGGCGTGATCGTCCGGCGTGGAGTCGCCATTGTTGGATTTGCCAATTAAGACCGTCTCGTTGCCGCCGTTGAATCTGAATCAGGTTGGTCTGTTGGTTTTTCAAGCAAGACGAATTTCATGTTGCCCGCAATCGATGCTGCCAATTCACCTAAGCGGCTGGCGATTATGCAGCCGTACTTTTTCCCTTATCTAGGGTACTTCAGCCTGATCGCGGCTTCGGATCAGTTCATCGTTTTTGATGTCGTGCAATACATTCGGCACGGTTGGGTGAATCGAAATCGAATTCTCAAACCTGGTTTTGCAGACGACCAATACGTGCTGGTGCCGCTGGCAAAACACGCGCGAGATACCAAGATCCGTGATATGCGTGTTGCTAATCAATTGCCTTGGAAAACGAAACTGCTGGCTCAGTTGCAACACTATAAAAAACGAGCCCCTCATTTCCGCATGACCCGAGAATTACTCGACGCTTGTTTTGAAATCGAAACCGACAGCTTGGTTGAATTAAACGTGCACTGCTTGGCGACCATTTGTGAAGCACTGCAAATTCCGTTTAACCCAATGCGGGTCGATCTGAACGAACCCGGTTTCCAGGCGTTGGCAAGCAAGGTCCGCGATCCGGGCGACTGGGCGTTGGAGCTTTCCGTCGAATACAATGCGAGCCAATATCTGAATCCGATCGGTGGCCAAGAAATTTTTGACGCCGAGAAATTTCAGCAAAACGGAATCGAACTTCAGTTTGTGAAAAATCGCTTGGCTGAATACGACCAAAGAAACTCGACGTTTATCGCCGGGCTGTCGATCATCGATGCTCTGATGTTTAACGGTGTCGACGGAACTCGTGAATTGATCGACGATTACGACTTCTTGGCGACTGCTTGAGTAAGGGTTTCAGTCGGCCAAGAAGGGCTCAAGACGAGTGCCGGCTAGATCGGCCTCAATTTCGCTGGCGATGTGCGGGTCAAGTTTTTCTCGCCAAGCGTGATCGTTGCTTTTTGAATTGAAAACAGAATAGTAACTCTGTGATTTTTGTTGACGACTCGCGACTAGAAACTGTTTGACGCCGGGCGATAGGTCGAGACCGCAGTGATTCAGTACGGCTTGGGCCAATGCTTCTGGCTGCTGTAGCAAATCTGCGTATCGAATCGTTTTCGCTCGTTCGGGATATTTCGCAGTCAGATCCAAGTAAAGATTTGCAACTTCCTTCCATTTGTAGTAACCAAAGTAGTCAGCGGGCGTTTCGTTTTTGCATTGGCCAAATCGCCATTGATCACGCAAAACCGAACCAGCAGGGAACTCGCGACTGTTTCGGCTCCACGAGTGAATCACGGCACAGGGATGCCGGACGATCCCCACCAAGTGCATCGAAGGGATCTTGCGGAGCATCGGTTCGATCATGCTTTGGTAGCGATTTTCTTTGAACGCTAACACGCTTTGCGAATCCGAGTCACCAAAATGAGGGTATTCGCCGCTGGCGACTTTGTCCGCTTGGGTCAAAAATTCAGTCTCGCTGTTCCAGAGTTCGTTTAAGAACTGGTTGAATTCGTTCGAGGAAGAGTCTTCGTTGATTTGGTTTTTGAACTCGTAGGCGAACAATGGCTGGAATCGAAATCGAACGGCGGGGTGGCTGTTGAAAATTTGGCCCAGCCAGCTCGTGCCGCTGCGAGCGACACCCGCAATCCAAATCGTTCGCTCGGCGGTCATTTTTCACCTCGAAAATCAAACCGAAACCAAGCATAGATTTGATCTGCCGGCTGGTCGATCGCGGTCACATGCTTGAGGCCAACGTGGCTGCCCAAACGTTCGAGCCAGCGGCGATCGAACCAAGTGCCCACGATCGGCTTGCCAGCGACGAGGCTCTCAAAATACGAACGTCTGCGAGCGGGCGTGTCAAAAAAGTTCCACCGGCGGTTCGCGTCGGGAATGTCGCCGATAAATAAAACCCCACCGGGCTTGAGCCACTGTCGCGCGTTTTCCAGTAGTTGAGTCGTTTCGGCTAACGTTAAATATTGAATCGCCGCGTATAAAAGAATGCGATCAAACGAGCATTCAGCGAAATCGACGTGACGCATGTCCGCGCAAATTGATTTGAAGTTGGAACATGACGCAGGCAACAGCGATTGGGCAACATCAACGACCGTAACCGAGTTGACGTGTGGTTGGATTTCTTTGGCCAGCAGACCGTTGCCACCGGCGAGATCCAACACGTCGTGCTCCGGTGACAGATTCAGTTGGCTCAACACGTAGTCGACGGTCGAATGCCATTGCGGCGGTTTAATTGGACGTTTGCTCAACGTTCGCAGCACACGATGCTGATCGGGCAGACTCTGCGAGTCGTTGGCTTGGCGTTGCCAAAAATTAGTCCAATAATGGTTGGATGGGTGGGTGACGATGTCGTTCATACTGCGGGCTCGGTTTGCAAAATTGCGGACGCGACCCAATCCATTTCAGCGGTGCCGTAACGCTGGTCAATCGGGATGGGCAAAAGTTGTTCGGACCAGCGACGAGCGTTGGATATCGCGGGGGCGCGTTGGATGACATCTTTCCAAAGTTGCGGAATGAAAATCTGTTGATCGTGAAATTGTTTTCGATTGGGTTGGCTGGCTGGCAAATAGGGATAGCAAAACGGCGATTCGTCGGCCGCGCGTTTTGGCGATAGTTGGTTGCTCGTTTTCAAGTGCTTGGCCAGTCGGTCGAAATTTTGTTGTCGCTGGTTGGCGGCGCGGTCGTGGTCGAGCCGCGAAAGGGTTGACGCCGAATAGTCGGAGATGCGTTTGATGGAGCAGTCGAGCGTTTGTTCGTAGGCTTGAAAGTTTGCATAGCCAATCGCGAGGTTTCCTTGGTGGCGGTCGAGCGAATGCTGCAAGTTGATTTCTTGGTTGTTTGGCAGGTCTTGAATCGTGTCCAGCGAACGGTCGGCGGGGGCGTACAAAAAAGCGCCATCGGGAACGCCAAACCACTTCCGCGCCGAGGTAAACGACCAATAGAAATTACGGTTCGGTCGAAAGAAATAATCGTGCGTGTTGTCAACGATCAATCGACTTCCAAAATTGTTTGCGAATCGATCGATGCTCGACCGCTGGAGTCCCCAGTAGTTCGTCAGCAAACAGCAAAGGTCGCGATCATTTCTCAAAGGTAACGATGGCCTAAAGTTGTCGTCAAGGCGATAAAATTCGACATCGATGTTCAGCAGGCGAAAGGGCTGCAGCGTCGCATCGCAGGTGTAGTGGGGAACGAGCGCGCGTTTGGGGCGAATTTGCTGCAGGGCGACCATCAGGCAGGCGCGGCCGGTCGACAGTGCCAACGCGGCGTGGTGGTAGAGCGTTTGGATCGGTGGGATTTCCAATTCAAAGAATCCGCCGATCGGACGCGCGGGCAAAGTTGGTTTTGGGCGGTTTTCCAAACGGGTCATGGCTGCCGATCGTTTGCGGTGAAAAACAATTTGACGCAGGCGATCAATTCTTCCAGTTCCGGCAGCGAGATGTTTTGATGGACTGGAAAGTTAAGGATGTGTTTGGAGAGGTCGTGCGAAATGGGGTATCGGTTGCGAGGGATTTCTTCGACCAGTTGGTAGTAAAGTGCCGTCGTGCGAATGCCTTGGTCGATCAAATGGAAGTAGAGCTTTTCGCGCAATCCGTGTTGAATTCGAACGGGGAAATTGTGTGGTACGCAGTTTTGAGGAAGTGACCACAAGGGTTCGACGCCAGCGGTGTCTCGAAAAGCTGACGCCAGAAAGTTGAAGTTTTGAATTCGCCGGTCGGTTATCTGTTGCAGGTCGCTCGAGTTCACTCGGTCGATAATCGCTTGATCGCAAGGTGGCGGCTTCGGCCCGTGGTCGATGGAATTTCGCGGGTGATTGGTTTGTAAAACCCCGCCGGTCGGCACCGGAAAAAATTTATGCAGCGAATAAAAACTGAAGTCGCCGTAACTGCCCAAGGCCGACGGGATTGCAAAACCGACGTGAGCACAGTCTTCCAACAAAACGGTATTCGATCGCCGGCAGGCATCTTGGATGCGGTTCATGTTCAAGTGGCAAAATCCGAAAAAATGCACCGCCAGAAAAACATCGACCGGGTTTGAATCGAGCCGGGCTTCAATCTCGTTTTGGTTGGGGCGAAGCTTTGCGTCGACCGAATAAAAAATTGGTTCGACGCCGGTCTCACGGATCGGGTCGAAGATGCCAGAACCTTCGCGGTCCGACTGGCCGATGTAGGCCGGCAACATCACTCGAAGTCGATGTGAATGAAGAGCCTGAAGATGTTTCAACACGCACCGCCAAGCAGCGCGAGCCGAATTCGTGTAGATGACTGGGCATTGAGGTGCGGCGAGTTGCGTTGGCCGGGCGAGTTGCGACGGGCGGTTGGTAAAGTGTTGGGTTCGCATGGGCGAGTTGGGTGTCGAACGTGAAAGTGTCTTGGCAATTGGTTCGTATTGTTTTGTTGTCTTGGGTTTTCTTTTTATCGGCTTCTTTTTGCGACCAGCTAAATCGCTTTCAAGTTTCGATTTGCAGTGCGTCCAAGTTTTGCTCGCACGTACTAGCACTCAAATTGCGGTAAACCGCAGTGGTCGCAAAATCGCTTCGTTGCCATGGAATTTTCGTAGTCTGCGTTGGAGGGGGCACTGGTTTGATCGTCCTGATAACTTTCGCAGGGAAAAGTCGGGCGGACGGTCGATTGATTTGGCCGATAAAAGAAGGGGGCGCCCCCGTTCGATTTTGATCGCAACTCCAGCAAGCCGCGAAGCGTGAATTCAGGACCACCCTCAAACCAAATTTTCAACTCAGTTCGGTCCGGGCCGACGCTGCATGTCGGTGCGCCAAACATTGGCGATCGTGCGACGTTTGATCGGTTGGTCGATGAAATGTTTCAGCGGCGTTGGTTCACCAATCACGGAAAAATTGTCCAAGAATTTGAACAGCGATTGCGCGATCACTTGAAGGTGAAGCATTGCATTACGGTGTCCAATGCAACGGTTGGTTTGCAGTTGGCTTGTCGCGCGCTTGATTTAACAGGCGAGGTAATCCTACCATCGTTTACCTTCGTCGCGACGCCTCATGCGGTCGCCTGGCAAGGGCTGACGCCAGTTTTTGCTGACATTGATCCGGCGACGCATTGCTTGTGCCCCGACTCGGTTGAGTCGCTGGTTACCGATCAAACGTCCGCGATCATGGCGGTTCATTTGTGGGGCGAACCGTGTGCGACAAAACGTTTGCAGGCGATCGCTGATCGGCATGGGGTGAAGTTGATTTACGATGCGGCGCATGCGTTTCATTGTGAAAGTGGCGGTCAGATGATCGGGAATTTTGGGGACTGCGAAGTGTTCAGTTTTCACGCGACCAAGTTTTTTAACACGTTTGAAGGCGGAGCGATCGCTACTAACGACGATCAGTTGGCCCAGCGGATCTACCGCATGAAGAACTTTGGGATTGCGGGGCCGGAAGAATTTGACGGTATCGGAACAAACGCGAAACTGTCCGAGATCGCGGCGGCGATGGGGTTGTCGATGTTTGAACGCATTGATCAGATTGCAAGTTGCAACCGGTCAAACCATTTGCGTTACGCGACTTTGCTGGCGGATGTTCCCGGGATTACCATTCGAAGTTTCAATCAGCCAGGCCAGCGAAATTGGCAATACGTGGTTGCTGAAATCGACGCGGATGCCTTTGGCTGTGGTCGCGATCAGTTGTTGAGCGTATTGCACCAAAATGCCATTTTGGCGCGGCGTTATTTTTTTCCCGGCTGCCATCGTTTGAAAGTTTACGCGGATCAATTTAATCAAGCCGGGCGAACGCTGCCGAACACCGATTGGGTCGCCGCGCGAGTGCTTTGTCTGCCAACGGGAACGGCGATGGGGCAGCAAGATATCGATCAGGTCTGCGAAATTATTTTGCAAGCTCATCAACGAGCGTTTTCTGCGGGCCGAAATCAAGCGGCTTAGTCGACACGACAACTTAACCTCAAGGTTTCTTCATGCCTTCTCGTACGAAGCCCCTAAAAAACCAAAAGCCAAAACGTAGCAAACGATCCGAGCGTCAAGCGGCCGCGCGGCAGGCTTTGAATTCGGTTGCTGCGATAAAGCCGCTGTTTGAATTGGGGCTGCAGGCTTATCAACAAGGGCAGTTGGCCCAAGCCGTCGAAGCGTTGCAAGACCATTTGCAGGCGGACCCGGTTGATGGCGACGCTTGGCACGTTTTGGGGTTGAGCCTGTACGCACTTGGTCAGCCTGCAGAAGCGATTGACTGTTTGCACTATGCGATTCAGTTTTGCCCAGACAATCCAGAGATCCAAAGCAATACGGCGGGCATTTTGAAATCGGTCGGGCGGTTGGACTTGGCTCAAGAAATCCTTGAAGCGACCACGGCCAAGTTTCCTCAGCACGTCGGCGCTGCGGTGAATCTAGGTTCGGTTTATCTGGAGCAAGACAACTTAGAACTCGCAGGCGATGTTCTTGAGCGGGCCTTGGTGTTGGATCCCGGTTCTTCGTTTGCGGCCATGAATTTGGCGAATTTGTGGATGCGTCAGGGGCGAGTTTTGGATGCAGAGCGTCAGTATCGCAGGCTGGCTGCAGGCCAAACGCCAGAATTAAGTTTGCGAACTAATTGGGCCGAGTCCTTGCGAAAGTTAGGGCGGTTTGACGAGGCGGTTGAACTTTTGGGTCCAATTGTTGGCGAATTAAATCCAGAATTGAACTCGGGCAATCGGAACGATCGCAGTGTCGCGGCCTCGGTTCAGGATGGTGCGAAAGCGGTCCCGCTGCCGGCCGCCATTACGCTCGGTCGATGTCTGATTTCGCTCGATCGCAATGATGAAGCCCGGTTGGTGCTGGAACAAGCCAAAAACGAGCACCCTGAATCCGCTCAGCTGCATCACTATCTGGGGCAAATCGAATTCGCCGACGGCAACTTGACTCAGGCAGAAGCCTGTTTGACAAAGGCAGCTGGATTGGCTCCGCATGATGCCTTTGTTTGCTCGCGACTTGGTTTGACGTTGTTGGAGTTGAACAATCGGCCGGCGGCGATTGAGCATTTGCGGCGAGCGATCGAGATCAATCCGGAAGATGCGGTCTTGGGCAGTTTTTTAATGTTTACGCTCAGCGGCGATGAATCGCTGGGCTCGCAATCACTTTTTGAGGCTCATCTGGATTGGGGAAAGGCTCATGGTCGAATTGATTCAAAGGCGGATGAGCTTGTCGCGCAGCCGCACGATTGGTCGGGTGACCGACGATTGAGGATTGGTTATTTGAGTCCTGACTTTTGCAATCACGCGGTTGCCCTGTTTTTTGAGCCCGTGCTTAGGAGCCATGACGCGAACGCGGTGGAAACGTATTGCTATTCGGAAACGGCGTTGGCGGACGAGGTGACGGCCCGTTTAAAGCAGGCGTCGAATCATTGGCGTGACACGCGAGGGAAATCCAATCTGCAGGTTGCACAGCAAATTGCTGACGATCAAATTGACGTGTTGGTGGATCTGGCTGGGCACACGGCCAACAACCGTTTGTTAGTATTTCCTTATCGAGCGGCACCGGTGCAGATGACTTGGATGGGGTATCCCAACACGACTGGTCTGGATTGTATCGACTATCGGATCACCTGCGAGACTCAGAATCCGATCGACGAACCGAGTTACCACGTTGAAAAATTGATTCGGATGCCGCATGGTTCGTTTTGTTTTTCCAAGCCCGGTTTTGAAACGCTCGGCAATGATCTGCCTGCGCTCAAAAACGGATATCTAACGTTTGGTTCGCTGCATCGCCCCAGCAAAATGAGTTCGCGGACGTATGATCTTTGGGCTGGCGTAATGTGCGAGTTTTCTGAATCGAAAATGTTGTTGTACAACACGCGATTCAAGGACGAGACCAAGCAATCGGTGTTGGAGGAATTTGCCAAACGCGGGGTTGATCGTGATCGAGTCCAAGTGCAAAGCGGTGCGCCACAGGTCGATTATTTGGAAGCCTATCACGAGATAGATGTCGCGCTGGACGTGACGCCATGGGCGGGAGCAACGACGACGCTGGGGGCACTTTGGATGGGCGTGCCCGTGGTGGCCTTTGACGGCGGTCGTCGAAGTGCCAGGAGTACCGTCGCGATTGTCAACGCGATTGGCCAGCCTGATTGGGCGGCCAAAACGAACGAATGCTACGTTGAAACGGTAGCCAGTTTGTGTTCGGACTTATCTGTGTTGGTAGGGATTCGGCAGGGCTTGCGAAGTCAGCTAGAGGCAACCGTTTTGAACGCAAAACGCTTCACTCGCGAATTAGAAAGTCAGTATCGCAAAGCGTGGCAAAAGCGAGCGGAAGCCTAGAAAGGGTGAGTTTTAGCAGTGGAAGTCTTTCGCAATCTCGAGAATCAAAAAATTTACTCAAAGGTGACTTATGCCAAAGGCGATTGAAAAACGTGGGGCTCTACCTCGGCATCACTGGTGGTTTTGACAACTTGGCCTGGTGCTTGACTTTGGGCGGTGGCATTGCGTGGGTCGTTTTTGGAGGTGTTTGGGCAGTGTTTCGCGATGCGGATAATCATTTGCGAAACTGAGCTTCACAACGATTCCAAAACTATCGCTGGCGGTGTGAATCTTTGATGAAAAAAACTTGTAAGTTTGGAGAAGGCGTGCGGTCGCTTGGATCGCCACAGCTAAACGCTTCTGGCATTCACGAGATCAATTAAAATGGAAACATCCTAATCTTGGCCGCTGCTGACTATGGCAAATCGGACATCGACAACGGAGGCTTCCAACAGTTTTTCTCAAATCATACCGGAGCGTATGCACCAGAGCTCGCGGAGTGGTTTGAGCGAGCCAACTTGTTGGATGCAGCAGAAATTGTTCGACAGGCAATCGCCGTTTTTGGCGATCGATTTTCTAGGTCACAACAAAAACGCCAACAATTTCTTGAAGAATTCCATCGTGAAGCCTGGCAACAATGGGACCTCTTCGGCGAAACGGATGATCGTTTCTATAATTCAACCGTCAATGAGTTGTTTAAATCATCGGCAAACAAATGGCTGCGCAATTGCGGAATTGAAAATCTCAAACAGCGGTTTTAATAATGCCCAGCAGAGATTTACGGCTTGTTTTACGCTCCGGCCAAAACGGATCAGCAATCGCAGGAAGGATCAGGTTCATGTTCTTGATATGATCGGGGTTGGGTTGATCGACGAAAGCTGGCTGGGCAAACTTCCAGGTGAATTGCGTCCTCGATTTCAGGAATTGCTCGATGATCCCGACGGCTAAATGTGTTTTCGCCACCTTGTTGGCCAGGCCAATTGCGAGGGTCAGTTTGTCAAGTTCTGCTTTCTGCGAGTCAAGCAGTTGAATCTCTTCGCGGACGGAAGAGTCCTGCAAAAGAGTGGCAAGGCGAACACGGCCGGATTCGCTTATTGTAGATGAGCTGAAAATAATGTCAGGTCTTTTTGCGTCGATCATAATTTGGCCATTTGCATCGGTACAGAAAATAATTGTCAATGCAAGACATGAAAGAATAGTTCGCATGATTGTCGCTCTCCAGTTATTTAATCTTACAGCTTAGAAAGAAGTTGAGTAGACAACTATGGCGCAGGTGGAACGCCACCGTTGTCTTCAACTGCCGGGATATTCGAGATGGTGAGCTGTGCACTGGTTGAAGGAGCCGATGAGCAAGACAGATTTTTAACCTCTGTTAAACTAAATTCTGTAATATATAAACATATTCGTGTTCGCCGCCACTCGCCAAAACTCAAATCGACCTTTCAATCATGCCAGACTTTGTCGCTCAAGACATTACCAAGGAATACCCAACGCCGGGCCAGCCGCTGAAAATTTTGGCGGGCGTCAACCTGCAACTGGATCGCGGCGAGAGCTTGGCAGTTGTAGGGCCCAGTGGTAGTGGGAAAAGTACTTTTTTGCAAATCGCCGGAACGCTGGATCAGCCAAGTTCCGGAACGTTGTCGCTTCTGAACCAAGACCTAGTCGGCATGAGCGAAAAACAGCTCGCTCAATTTCGCAACCAAAATCTCGGCTTCATTTTTCAAGACCATCACTTGCTACCACAGTTGACGGCTTTAGAAAACGTCTTGATTCCGGTGGTCGCTCGGGGGGCGGCAGGTAGCGCAGCCGTCAATCGAGCGAAGGTTTTGCTGGATAAAGTCGGGCTCGGCGATCGGGCAGGGCACCGGCCGGCTCAACTGTCTGGCGGTGAACGTCAAAGAGTGGCCGTCGCGCGAGCGTTGATCAACGAACCGGCGATGGTTCTGGCGGACGAACCGACGGGGAGCCTGGACCCGGCTACAGCGAAACAAATTGGCGATTTGTTGCTGGAGTTGCAAGCCGAGCAAAACACGATCTTGATTGCCGTGACGCATAGTCGTGAGTTGGCGTCAACGTTTCAAAAGCAGGTGCGGCTGGACGAGGGGCAGTTTGTCCAGTGCCAGACCGACAACTAACGTCACTCTTTTCAAAATGTAATTAGCAATGATGAGCGGGCCGGCGGGTAGCCTGTGATTTATTGGTTGATCAAAACTGGCTCCCGTTAAAAAACAAAGCAAGCCTTTCTATGAATCTCTGGCAAATCGCAACCAAAAGCCTTCGCTATTATTGGTCGACTAACCTCGCGATCGCACTCGGTGTTGCCGCCGCGACTGCCGTGCTAACCGGTGCCCTGATCGTGGGCGATAGTATGCGAAACAGCCTGCGCGAGCTAACGTTTCAGCGGCTAGGCAAGATCGACGAGCTGTTGGTTTCCGATGGCTTCTTCCGCGAAAAATTGGCTGCGGAGATCCAGCAATCCGAAGCGTTTATAGCAGCCTACGACCAAGTGACACCCGTCATTATGTTTCCCGGCGGCACGGTCGAAACTGAAGTTGAAACCGAGTCGAAAAATCAGTCTCAGGCTCAATCAGACAACAGGCGAAAAATTAGCTACGCCGGTCAGGTGACGGTTTTGGGCGTCAAAGAAGGTTTCTGGAGGTTTGACGAAGGCCTGGCCAAAGCGTTGATTGCAAAGTTAACCACCGAGCTAAATGGAGATTGCTGCGCGATAAATCAAGCACTCGCCGACGATTTGAATATTTCGGCGGCCGACGTTTTGGCAGGTGCCAGCACGGTGACGGTTCGCGTGCCCAAGCAAACTCAACTGCCGGCCGATAGCGCGCTGGGACGGAAGACGGACTTGATTGAGAGCTTGGTTGATTTGCAAGTGGTGGCGATCGTGCCCAACCAAGGATTGGGGCGGTTTGGAATGTTCCCGACCCAAGCCGAACCTTTAAACGTTTACGTGCCAATCGAAACGATGCAAGATTCCTTGGCCAGATCGGTGCTCAAACACAAAGCCGATTCGCAGCAAGCCAACATGTTGCTGCTGTCGGGAAAAGAAGATTCGCTGCCTGCGACCGGGGCTACAGAACAACTGCGGAGATCTATTCGCCCCAGCATGGCGGACTTGGGTTTGTTGTTAAAAACGGTAAAGCTTACCCATCAAGCCAACGACGAACCGGAGGAAACGGTTTTTGCTTATACGAGTCTTTCGTCTGACAAGTTGGTGATTTCTGACGAAGCGGTCGGGTCAGTGGGTCGATCGTTTCCGAATGCGAAACCCGTTTTTACTTATTTAGCAAACGATATTCGCCAGGTCGACGAGGCATCTGGGATTCCGTTTTCGATGGTCGCCGGCATCGATTTCGACGCCGATTCCGAAGACCCAGAAACGTTTCAGTTTCGGCCGGTTTCCGCCATCACGGGGAAACCGATCAAGCCGCTAGCCGATGACGAAATTGTAATCAACGAGTGGTCGGCCGAAGACTTGGATATCCAAGTTGGCAGTCGCGTGTGCGTGACATTTTTTGAACCCGAATCGACGCATGGTTCACAGGCCGAACAGACAGTGCAATTCACGTTGGCTGACATTGCCAAGTTAACCGACCCGGATCAACCGTTTGGGTACAGTCGGCGACAGGGCGTCGTTCCGCCGGTTTATCGCGAGCGTCCAACGCAGGCCAACGACCCCGATCTAACGCCGATGGTGCCCGGAGTGACCGATGCGGAATCGATCGAAGAATGGGATTTGCCTTTTTCGACCGCGGATAAATTACGAGCCCAAGACGACGACTACTGGGAAAATTATCGCACAACGCCGAAGGCTTTTATCAATTTGGCGACGGCCAGAAAAATTTTCAACAGCCGGTTTGGGACGACGACCAGTTTCCGAATATCGACCGACGAGGGCGACGCTGAGCAAATTGCGGCGAAACTCCAGGAGCAGTTTGTCACAGACGAAGCGGAACTGGGATTGCACTTGGTGCCGATCAAACGACGCGGGCTGGCGGCGTCATCCGGATCCACGCCGTTCGACGTTTTGTTTTTAGCGCTCAGCATGTTCGTGATCGGATCGGCTTTGATCTTGGTGTCGTTGCTGTTTCGGCTCAGCTTGCAGCAGCGGGCGAGCGAGATTGGAATGCTCAAGGCCAGCGGTTTTTCGGAAACTCGATTGCGTCGGACTTGGCTGACTGAAATGTTGCTGGTTTCGTTGGTTGGAGCAATCGTTGGAATCGTGCTGGGCGTCGGGTACGCCGCCTTGATGATTCAGGGCTTGACCACTTGGTGGGTTGGCGCGATCGCGCGGCCGTTTTTGTCCTTGCATGTTTCGTGGGTCAGTCTGGCAATTGGATTGCTCAGCGGACTGCTGGCCTGTATCGCCACTATTGCGATCTCGCTGCGACGTTCGCGAAAACAGCCGGTGATTAGTCTATTGCGAGGCGAATTGGAATCGCCGACGGCAAAAACAAAATCAAGACGGGCTGGAATTGTCTTGCGAATTCTGCCTTGGTTGTTGACGGTGTTCGCAATTGGTTTGGCGTTGGTAGCGATCGGGTTGGCCGGCGAGCCTCAGGCGGGTGCGTTCATGGGCGCGGGTTTTTTATTGCTCGCCGCAGGGCTAATGTTTGTCTATCGGTGGCTGTCCAGTTCCGAAGCGGCCGGCTCAACGTCCTCTTTGTCGCTTGCTCAGTTAGCTTTGTTCAGTGCTAAACGTAACCCGCTGCGAAGTACGTTAACGATTGGATTGGTGGCCGTTGCCAGCTTTTTGATCACGGCTGTGAGTTCGTTTCGGCTGAGCCCGACCGAACGAGGGACAGCGGGATTTGATTGGGTCGCCACCAGTAGCCAGCCGGTGTTTGAAAATTTGCAAACGATCGATGGCCAGCTGGAGGCACTGGGCGCTGACTATCTTTTGCCGAAGGATACTCGAGTGTTTTCGCTGCGGTATAAATCGGGTGAAGATGCGAGTTGCAATAACCTGTATCAATCGACACAGCCTCGAGCCTTGGGGGTTCCAAGAAATTTCGTAGACGTCGATCCGTCATTTGGTTGGGCCGGTAGCTTGGCCAACGACGAAAACAAATGGACGATGCTTGAAGGCGCAGTCGGTCATGCGGGAACAGCCGAGGATCCGATCCCGGTGGTGTTGGACAAAAATACGGCGAACTACAGTTTGAAGATTTTCGCGTTGGGGACGGTCAGAGAAGTCCAGTATGACTCGGGCGAATCTTTCCATTTTCAGGTCGTGGGCTTTTTGGAAAATACGATTTTGCAGGGCAGTTTGCTGATGGCCGAGCGAGACTTTGTTTCGGTGTTTCCGAGCGTTGCCGGGTATCAGTATTTTTTGATCGATGACGGGACGAGCTCAAGCGAGGTCGATGGAGATTCTAACGGGACGAATCGGGATGCCGAAACTAAGGTCGGTGTTGCTCAAACATCGACGTCGGTGGAGATTTTGGAGGACAGGTTGAGCGACCTTGGGTTTGATGCGAGGTCGGCACCGAAGTTGTTGTCGAATTTTATGTCGGTGCAAAACACTTATTTGAGCACGTTTCAAACGCTCGGTGCGTTGGGATTGTTGTTGGGGACGATCGGCTTGGCGGCGGTTCAGGTGCGCAGCGTGTTGGAGCGAAAGCAAGAACTGGGATTGATGCGAGCGGTTGGTTTTCAGCTGAGCCAATTGTCGAAACTGGTGATGTTGGAAAATGCTTGGTTGCTGTTTGCCGGGCTGGCGGTCGGGATTGGATCGGCGATGTTGACAACGCTGCCGCATTGGTTAGTGGGAGCGGCGTCGGTACCCTGGCTGGCTTTGCTGTTGATCTTTGCCAGTATCACCGTCGTCGGATTGCTTGCCGGCTGGCTGGCCGCCAAAAATATCGGTCGAGTCCCATTGCTGGAGTCGCTGCGAGGTTAGCCGACCCAGTGGCGAGTGGGAGCCTGTTTTTTAGGTTGGATTTTTAGGTTGGATTTTGGAGCGAGGCGGAAGTTTTAGCATTTGATTCGAGTTCGGCCGTGGCATGACGTGGGCATTTCAAAAGGAATCGATGGCCCGCAAATGTCGAAAGTGACGACAGATCAAGTCGAATTGCGGCTCTGGGCTTGGCCGAACAAAAAAGCCAAACTAGCACTTGCCGTTAGGTCGTCGTTCTGACTAAACTGTTCGCTCGGCATCTGCCGCCGAAAGGCTCATCGAGCCCGTACCCTTGCCGGTGTGGCGGAATTGGCAGACGCGATGGATTCAAAATCCATTGGGGGCAACCCCGTGGAGGTTCAAGTCCTCTCACCGGTACTGAAAATGCTGTTTTGAATCGGTTTTGCTGGTTCAGGGCAGCTTTTTTTGTGTCCAAATTTGTGCGGTGGCGGCTGGTAAGCGTGTGCTTTGATTTGCGATGATGTTGGTCCTGGATCTTGAAGCTGCAGTCCTGTCACGTCGGTTGCGGGCCAATCGGCTAGATTTGATCGAGACCGATCGGCGACGCTCACCGAGTTTCTCTGATTTACCAGTGCTGCGTTCCAATTGACACCAATTCGAATTTTCAATTGGAACAAAGCACCAGCCGTATCCTTTCGCTGCTCGACCAAGGTAGATATCTTGCCAAACGTGATCGCTAGTTCGGCCGAAAAAAGTAAAGCCCTGCCTGGGGATGCGATTGTTGCGTCGCCAATGATCAAGTCAACGCATGCGGTTTCAATCAATGCGACGCCGGATAAGGTCTGGCCGTGGATCGTTCAGTTGGGGCAGGGGAGAGGCGGGTTCTATAGCTATACCCTGTTCGAAAATCTGCTGGGCTGCCAGATGAAAAATGCCGATCGTATTCATCCCGAGTGGCAAGAGGTTGCCGTTGGCGATACGATCCCGATTCATCCTCGGTTTCCGCCGTTGATCGTCAAAGGAATTCAGGCTGGTCGGCATTTGGTTTTGTGGCAGCAGGTGAGTTTCGTTTGGTCGTGGTCGTTTGTGCTGGAACCGGCGACCGGCGGCAGCCGGCTTTTGGTCCGCACGCGAGTGTCCAAGGCCAGTTGGACCACAGCGGTTTTGCTCTGGCCCGTGATGACGGTGGGGCATTTCCTC
>CAZROJ010000096.1:12029-17939 GCA_964601665.1 uncultured Pirellulaceae bacterium | reverse complement strand
TTTAACCACTGAAAACATGCCGCTGAGCCATTTTGGCCCAAAAAACATTGACTAACATTCCGCCTTTAACTTAGCGGTTCGCAAAGAACAAAAATGTTGCCATGACCAATCTCACAAACGCCAAAATCAAGTTAGGCATCGTACCGACTCACTTAAAATTCGCGGGCGGCTTGGCCCCGCTGGAGTCCGGTGAACTCCCTCGAGACGATTCGGGAACGATTAAAACGTTAAGCAACCTTCGGCAACTGTCGCACGCTTCACCAACGCCGATCGAATGTTGTCAGGTTTCCCAATTTCCCGGCACAAATGAATCGGACTTGGCGGAACTGGTTGCCGGAATCCACGATCTGGGCGTGGAAGTGCAATTTGTCATGATGGTCAGCGGCTGCGATCCGCTGAACCCCGCTGACAAAAATATCCTCGTGGACCTTCTGGTAGACGGCCTGGAAACGGCAAAAAAGCACGGCGTGAACAGAGTCGCGTCAACTTCGCTGGAAGCCTGGATGTCCGATGTGCCTGCCAAGTCCGGCATCGAATTCGAACGTGCCGTCGATCATTTGGTTCAGCTACACATCGATGCCTACCACAAAGCCGATCTGGCGGATTCATCGATTTCTGCTTGGGAATTTGAATTTCTACGCGAGGGCGAATTCCAAACCTTCACCGACCTCGGCAAAGCCTGGCATTTTGTTCAAGCCGCCAACGGTTCGCTCGGCAAGCAATTTTTTAAGCTTTTGGTTGACGCCGCGCACTGTGGCGACTCACAACTTTCCATCGAACAAAACCAAGCCCTAATCCGAGAAATCGCCAAGGCAGGGGCCCTCGGCAGTTTCCACTGCTCCGCCAAAACGACTCGCGGATGCTTTTCAACCGACGACGGCTGGATCGGAGCACTACTTTCAACCGCAGTCCAAACCGGCGAACTCACGCAGGTCTTCGTCGAGTACTTTCATCACCAAGATCCCGCCCTTCAACCGCTTCGAGATCTGATCCGTGGACACGGAATCGACACCACTGACGGACGCACCTACGACCAGATGGTCGTCGACGGCTTGGTCGAAACCCGGCGACGAATCGACAACCTGCAACGTCGGCAAGCCGTGCCGCTGGACGACGCGCCGAACGCAAACTAACCCTTTTTCGATTCAACTAAGTTGCCTACGTCAGCCCTACCCAAACCGGGCCGCCACCATAATCGCTCCACTTTCGCCAACGAATCGACTGGAGAATGCTTAATAACTGGCAACGTAGTCAGCCGCCGCCAGAGATCGCCACCAACCGGCCTTGCCCCCCGAACCCGCAACGGTGGATTGGGCAGAACCAATCACTAAAACGCCAATTGCCGATTCGTCGTCTTTTGCAGCCACCTGAGAGCCCTTCAAAACCGACTTAATTTGGTTTTCCCGTCCTAGAATTCAGCAATCTGCACTAATTTGACACGATTTTTGAGGAACTCTAAGATTAACTAGGTAATCTAGGTCGGTTGTGAGGCTTTGAAATATCGGACTGCCAGCACTTAGCGGAATCTTTGAGCTTTGTAGCAGCTTGCCGGCTGCTTTTGATGCATCAGCGGCAGTTCACCGATAACCTTCCAACAGCGTGGAGTCCGCGCTGTTTTTTGTCATATCGCCGATAAGTTTGTCAAATATAGACCGCGACATTGCGTTGCGTCCGAGGAGTTTGGAATGGCCGCTAGGGAAAATCAAGGTTACTTGATTGCCGTGATCATATTGGTGCTGCTTTCGCTGGTACTAGCACTTGTTGCTTTCCTTGGCGTGCAAGGTGCTTACGAGCAAGCTGATACAGCGAAGTCGTTCGAGCAGAAAGCTTACGTCGCTCAAAAGCAAGCCGAAGCCGAAAGTTTCAAAGCCGAAGCTTATGCCGCGATGATCGGTAGCCTCGGCACCGCTCCAGCTGAACTGGCCCAAGCCAAACAAGACCTCAAGCAACTCACGGGCGACTCGCGACTTTCCCAAGCCGAAAAAGAACCCATCAATCGGATCATCGAAGACGTTTCCAAAGCGGAAGAAGTATTCCAAATTGACACCAAGGGCGCTGTCTCAGTCGCCGCCGAAGGAACCGATGGCGAAGCGACCTTGCGAAGCCGAATCGCGGACCTGACGGCTCTGGTTGATCGCCTGCGAAAAGATCTTTTGATCCAGCGTAAACAAGCCGAAGAAGCTGACCGCAAAGCAAAAGTGGAAATCGCTCAAGTCAACCAAACACTTGAGTCAAACAACAAAGAATTGGCTGACCTGCAAGTCAAACTGCAAGAAGAAAAAGAAGCCTCGCTGGTAAAAGAGAACACGCTCAAGAAAGAGGTCGAGGCGGAAAAGAAGGCGTTCGCTGATTTGAATCGAAAAACTGACGAAGCCGCTCAAAAGGCCGCTTTCGATCTTCGAACCGCAAACGACAAAATCGCAAAACTGGAAGTCGATAATTCGAACTTGAAAATTCGCCTGAACAAATACGAAAAAGAATACTTCGACAACGCCGACGGCCAAGTCATTCGCGTCGCCTCAGCTTTGAACACCGTGTTCATCGACATCGGCAGTGCCGACGGACTGACGTTGAACCGGACCTTCACTATCTACGACCAAGCGGTCACCGATTTTGAAAACGCGGAACCCAAAGGCAAGATCGAAGTTATTCGCGTCGGCGGATTCCGTTCCGAAGCGAAAATCACCGAACAGTCGGTCACCGATCCAATCCTCAACGGCGACCATATTTTGACCGCGACTTGGGATCCAGGATTCTCCGTCCAGATCGCTCTGGCGGGTCGATTTGATTTGGATGGCGACCGCTATGACGACACTGAAAAGCTGACGCGGATGATCGAGCGTAACGGTGGCCGAGTGGTCGTGGGCCATGACAGCGAAGGAAAAATCAACGGCAAGATGACTCCGGGCATTCGCTACTTGGTCAAAGGAAACGAGTCGATCGTCGGCGATGATGATGACCCGAACGCCGGTGCGATTCTGTCAGCAATTCGAACGTTGGAAGCTTCGGCTGAACAAAACACGATCCAAGTGATTACCTTGCAAAAGTTGCTCAACCGAATGGGTGTTCGCAATCAGCCGAAGACGCAAAAATTCGACTTCCCGGCCGGCGGCTTTTCACCTCGCCGCCCCGGAGCAATCCGAGGTGGGTCGCCAAGGTAACCAACGCCTCAAGTAAAATCTGCTTCGATTCTGCGAAGCATTCAAACTGACAAGTGCTACCGACTTTGGTAGCACTTTTTTTGCGCTGAAGTTTTCGGCAATAAGACTTCTTAACAACCAAATTTTGACCATTGGATTTCGACCGCTGGCAATCGCGATTTACGTTTTGCTTGACATTGGCCAACGCTCAGCAAGCGATTAAGCTTTGCCGAAACAGCCCAAAAAAATTGAACACATCATCATTTGGCTCGACCCAACAATGTCAAAACATGTCCTCGGCTTTAGCTTGACCCTCGCAGTTCTAGCCGCTGCGATCAAAGGGATCGGGTTTGAATATCTGGCCGAACAAGGACTCGAACGCCCCGGCTATGTCGCTCTGGCCATCTTATTGATTGCCGCCATTCTGTGGATCACCGAAGCGATCCCGCTGTTCGTCACCAGCCTTGGGGTCCTATTTCTATCGATCGTTTGGCTATTGCCGTGGATGAAATCGACGGGGATTCAGGCCAGCAAGGATCAGTTTCTTTCGCCATTTTTCTCCGACGTCATAGTTCTATTTTTGGGCGGTTTCGCGCTTTCGGCGGCCCTTCACAAACGCCAAATCGATGAATGGCTGGCGGCTCGAATTATCGAGCGAACCGGTGGTTCGCTAGGAACACTGACCCTTGGGATTATGGGCGTCACAGCGTTCTTTTCCATGTGGCTCAGCAATACCGCTACGGCGGCGATGATGTTGGCCATGGTGCTGCCAATCGCCAGCAAAATGTCAGCCGACGATTTACGCAGCAAAGCCGTCCTGCTGTCCGTTCCGTTTGCTGCCAATATCGGTGGACTGGGAACGCCGATCGGAAGCCCGCCAAACGCCATCGCCATGCAATATATGCAGTCGCAAAACATTGCCCCCAGCTTTGCCCAATGGATGATGATTGGCGTTCCCGGCGTCGTCATTATGTTGCTGCTGGCCTGGGGCACGCTGCTGTTGCTATGGGGCGAAAAAGGAAAACCGATGCCGGAGTTCGATCACCATGTCAACATCCGAATGGATGCTTCGTTTTGGGCGATTATCGCGATCGTGATCGTGACAGCCATCGGCTGGATGACAACCAGCATGCACGGTCTGTCTTCTGGAACGATTGGTCTGATTCCCGTTTTAATATTCTTTGGAAGCGGCATTCTGGACAACAAAGACGTCAAGATGATGTCTTGGGACGTTTTGTTGATGATGGGCGGCGGGCTGTGTCTGGGAACCGTTATTGCCACCAGTGGACTGGCCGATTGGCTGGTTCATTGCCTGCCGATTTCAGGCGTAAGTACTTTCTGGCTAACGTTTCTGTTTGGCATCGTGGCCTGCTTCATGTCATCGTTGATGAGCAACACGGCGACGGCAAACTTGTTGTTGCCAATCATCATCGGAATGAGCGTCGCCACGCCGGCGCCGATCATGATCGGCATCGCTTTCGGTTGCAGCCTGGCCATGCCTCTGCCCATTTCGACGCCGCCCAACGCGATGGCCTTTTCATCAGACAACATCAGCGTGATCGACATGGCCAAACCCGGAATTTTTATCACCGTCATTGGCGTCCTGCTGGCGTTAACGACCGGCTACTGGTGGTGGCAAACGATGGGACTTTGGTAGCGCCAGCCCGCGTTAGATCGAAGCGGCCACTTGCACTTGAGGCCAAAGGCGATTGAGAACCTCTGCCTGCCGAGCATCAAGCCCAAGATTCGCAATCGTTGCAAACATCAGCGGTAGAACCTCACCTGCTGATCGAACGAGTGCTTTGTGACTTCTAAAAATTCGGGTTGGCCCTCGACGAAAGTCGCTGGATCGCCACAGTTCCCGCAAGTTGACATCTCGAACATTAAGTCGTGACAAAACAATAGAACAGCGGTCAGCTTTTGCGTCGGCGATTTCAGACTTCTTTGTTGGCGGCCTTGAGCAATTCCAAGGACTCTTCAAAGTCGGCGATCGCTTGCTCTTGACTCTTTTTAAACGCATCCAACCATGCCCGCGCGCTGTCGCCGCCGGCGACGCCATGAGCACGCAAGTAAGATTCGATTCCCTTACCGTGGTGGTAGTAGTCTTTCAGTTGGTAACGAGCGACCAATTCTTTGCAATTTGAACACCGCACAAAAATAATCTGCTCCTTTCCATCGCGAACAATCACGTTTCTCACATCGATCGATCGACACGCTTGGCAAGTTTGCCTTTTGACATCCATCGGCCTCTCCTTTTCCAACAAGCCCTGATTTCCCTTCCCCAGCATAACGAATCACCGACTGCCGCCAAAGCTATTTAATGGTGCCGCAGTCGTCGCAGGCATTACCAACCTTGGATTTCGCACGCTTCTTCCCGCACCTAAACCGGATGAAGTTGCAACATCGACGCTTTCGTTACCCTTAGCTCACTTTTCAACACGCTTTCGCGCCGAATCGCTCTCTTTTTGCGCGGCAAGTTGCGATTCCGCACACCTGCGGCCTGTACCGTAGAAACAAACGAGAAATAAGACTTGTCTTTTGCCACGACCAAAATTTTCCACTCGCCGCATCGACGCAACTTTAAATCTGGAACATTGGTTGTTTGGCACGAGAGATGCCGATATCAAAACAAACACCACGATGACCAACAAAGCTTCCTTCGGAAAATTTTAGCATGGCCAAGAAAAAGTCGACCCAGAAATCTACGCCCAAGAAAAAGGCCACGCCAACCGCCAAGGCATCCAAAAAGAAAACCGTCAAAAAGAAAACC
>CAZROJ010000096.1:0-11929 GCA_964601665.1 uncultured Pirellulaceae bacterium | reverse complement strand
AAGAAAACCGTCAAAAAGAAAACCAAGCCCAGCACAAAGATCCATGTCCTGACCGATGGAACGGGAGGCCTGCCCAGGCACTTTTTGACATCCGTGCTTTCGCAATTTACGGATCTCACCGAGCAACCGAATTACCACGTCTTCTGCACCACTCCTGAAAAAACTCAATCCGCGTTTGCCAAGTACGTGCGAAAAAATTCGATCGTTATTCACTCTTTTAGCGAATCTGAAAATAAAACGACACTCGAAAAACTGGCCACAGAAAAAGGCATTCCTTGTTTTGACTTGACCGGTCAAGCCGTCGCGTTCTTGGCCGAACACACCGGCTCTCAGCCCGTCGAAGATCAAGACTTAATCCACTCGCATGACCAGCACTACTTCGATCGCATTGACGCCTGGGAATACACCATGCAACACGATGACAGTCGGCGATTGGATTCCATCGACAAAGCGGACATCATTCTGCTGGGGCTCAGCCGCGTCAGCAAAACTCCCACATCCGCCTATCTCGGCTGGTTGGGCTATCGCGTCGCCAATGTTTCGTTTGCCCCCGAGTGTGGCATTCCGCAAGAAGTTAAAAAGCATCGCAAGAAAGTAATTGCCCTCACGATCCAGCCCAAACAGTTGTCCGAAATTCGCGGCCGACGCATGCAGACCAACGGTTTTGCCGATGTCATCGCTCACGACCCCGACGTCAACATCGAATACGCCGGCCTGCGGCACGTCATCCACGAAGTCATGGATGCCGAACAGATCTACCGGAAACTAAAAGTTCCGATGATCGACGTGACGGATTCCACAGTGGAAGAAACAGCTGCCCGAGTCCTTCAAATCGTCGAGTAATTTGGCAGTGTGATCAGACCAAAGCAATCAGGCCAAAGCAATCAGACCAAAGCAGCAGCAGCGCCGCTAAGGCGAAGGCACCCATGCCACTGCGGCGAAGCCTACTTCACCACCGGAGTTTGCTCGGCCGAATAAAGCGACATCGCCGCTTCGAGCTTCGCCGCCAAGTCAGCCGCGGTCATCGAATCGGAGACCTCGATCAACTCCCGAACACTGCCAAAGCGATCAACCACCGCGACCATGCGCCCGGCCGTTTTGGGCTCAACACCAAAATACTCCCTCAAGATCCGCGGCAGCTTTTCATCTTTCCCGTCGACGACCGTTGGCTTGACGCCCGCACGGGACAACACGTCATCGAACTGCGAAACGGACTCCGCGCTGTCGGGATTGGTGATCCGCAGATCTCGAACGCTCAACAACTCGAGCTTTGGGTTCAAATTCTTTGCCGCCTCGAACAGTTTCGTCGCCGTTGCCGAACCGCGGAACAGTTCTCGCTTTTCGCCCACCTTTTCAACGCCCGTGCCAGAAAAATGAGCGACCCAGACTTTGCCTGTTAAATCACGCGAGAAAAACTTGCCAGTGGCCGTCGGCAAATGAAAATCTTGCAACCAAGGAATCGCATTGATCTCAGGCGGGTCAATACCAGCCATCACGTTTCGCGTCTGAACCACTTTATCCATCGGCGGTTTGGTTTCAGCACAGACCTCGTCAACGACATCGATAAATCGCTTCATGTCGGCGGCCGAACTCCACTTAAACCGGTCCCGATATCGGCCCCATTTGTCAACCAACAAAATGTCGTCCGTGTGCGTGTCGCGGTCGACCACCACATTAAACGAGTTTTCGCCAATCGCTTTCAAATCAGCCATTGAACCTGTCAAAAACGCCCATCGATCGGCTTTCGCATCGAAGCTATCCGCGTACTTTTTCAAAACCGGAACTGTATCGACATCCGGGTCAACCGTGATCGTTAAGAAGCGAACATCTTGACCACGCACTGCTTGGTTGGATTGGCTAATTTGCTTATTGAGGTCTCGGCAAAACGAAGGGCAACTGGAAAAGAAAAAACTAACGACGTAGGGCGTCCCGTGCAGATCCGCTGAATCAACCTGTTCGCCTTCGTGGTTGGTCAATACAAACCGATCCACATCCGACAGATGAGTCCACGGCGTCGAAGCAATCGCGCGCCCATCCTCGGTCGTCATGATTCGGCTTGCCTCCTCCAACTCCAACCGAACCACATCCGGTTTGGGTTTGTAGGGCCGCGTAAAGTAATAAGAACCGCTGACGATCAGCACTAACACCCACAGGAACATGGGCACTAAAAAACGCTTGGACATATTTCAAAGGCAGGCAGAAAGAGCCCGCAGCACCTAAACCAAGTAAACCAAACAAAGAACCAGCATATACAGCGGCAAATACAACAACGAACTTCGCAGAAGACGACGTGCGACCGTGGTCTCTCGCTTTTTCAAAAACCGAATCGAAGCCTTCAAATAGACGCCGCCCAAACAAAGACTCACGATCACAAACGCCGCCACTCGCCACCAACCGTTGACTTCCACATCGGCCAACAAATCAACCACCGGTAGTAAACTGACCAAAATCAGCAACACACAGCCAACCACTGATTTGATACCCGCTTGTTTTCCGGTCGGCTCCGTGTTGGTCAGCATTTTCAAACCGCCCGCCTCATACTGATCGCGGTACATCCATGCGATTGCAAAAAAGTGCGGGAACTGCCACAAGAACAACACACCAAAAAACGCCCACCCGACAAGCCCGACCGTTTCCGTCGCGGCCAAGCTTCCCATCAAAATCGGCATCGCGCCGGCGACCGCACCGATTTCGGTATTCAGCGGCGTGTAGCGTTTAAGCGGCGTGTAAATGAAAACGTACAACACCCAGTTGCCGATGCCGCAGACACCCGTTTGCCAGTTAACACCACCAAACAAAAACGCGACAGCGATTCCGAACGTGATCGCCGCAAACGTCACCACCTCTTCGGTCGTCAATTCTTTCGCTGGCAGCGGCCTTTTAGATGTTCGCGGCATCAGGAAATCCGAATACCGTTCTAGATACATGTTCATCGCATTGCCACTACAAGCGATCATGAACATGCCAACCAAACCGGCCAACATCGATCCAATGGCAATGTCTTTGTCCGCGGCAACTGCTGACAAAACAGCCGCGCAAACGAACGTCAGCAGCACCATGACCGTGATCCGCAGCTTCGTCAATTCGACAAAAGCACTGGTTCGCGAGCGAGCGGCAGATTCAGTTGTTTCGGGTTTTGTGGTCACCGTGGACATTGGCGGTTGATTCAAGGGATTAAGATTCCGCTGAAAGTGTAACACGGGCCACCGAATTATGACTGCGGCGACATCGAAACGCTTGGACGGTCCAAAACGCTAATATTAACGAACCGACGGCGACATGAGCAGTGACTAAATTGACTTGCACAAGAGATTTTTCGGCGACGACGAAGCTGGACGAGAAATTTTGGCCGACAAACCATGCCGGCCAGCCGAATTTTACGACCCAAGTCCCCACGCCCAACGAAATTTGAGCCAACACCAAAACGCATAACAAATTGATCGATGCCCGCACTCCGCTGCCGCGAACTTCTGATTTTCGCGACAAACTCCACTGCAGCACCGTGCCAACCAAAATCAAACTGGCAGTCACCAAATGAATCGCAACCAGCAACACGTAAACGCTCGGCGGCGAATCGATCGCGACATGACGCAAGAATGCCCCCGCTACCAATTGCCCGAAGCTCACCACAAGCATCGCCACCGCCAACCGACTCATCCACGGCGTCGCTCGACCAGCCAAGCCAACTTCTCGGTTACTCTGCAGAAACCACCACCGCGACGTGACCACACAAAACCCCGTCACTGCAGCAAAAAACAGAGGCCCAACGCAGCCGTGGATCTTCGCAACCGCACGTGCATCGAGCAAAACTCGGGCTCCACCGAGGGCACCTTGGAAAATAACCAGCAGCAATAGCACAACGGAAAAGTACTTAACCCAAGACCGCGTTTCACACTTGAAAGTCACCGCCACCAGCCCAATCGCGATCAACCCCACCACGCTCGCCAGCAGCCGATGGCCATGTTCTACCATCAGATCAAAGGGCCCGAACAACCACGACTCCAGCGGATACAAAAACATATTGTATCCGTAGGTATTCGGCCAATCAGGAACTGCCATGCCTGCATCGGTCGTCGTGACCATCCCGCCCAGCCAAATCAGCGGGAAAACCCCGACCGTCAATAACACGGCAATTCGATGAGGCCAACGACAGGGCAGGGCAGGGCCGCTATTATTTTCTAGGTTCGCCATTATTTGCTGGCCTCCACTTTAGTTTCCGGCAACGATCGCACGTAAGCAACCAACGCCCATTTCTCTTCATCGCTGAGCGCAGTCCCGGCCGGCATCGGCGTGCCTTCGATTCCATTGGCAATGCGACGATAAATTTGTTCGGGTTCGCCGCCGCCGCGATAAACGCCCAACCGTAAATTACGCGGGCTAACCATTCGTGGCGTCATCGCGCCTGCCTTTTTAAAATCCGCAAACGTGGACGAATCAGTCAAATCGACCCCCGGCACCGTCGCCCAATTCTTGGTCCAGTCGTCGTAGTTATCCTCCACATCGCCAATGCCTCGGGCGTCCTTACCGTGGCACTGAACGCAACCGCCTTTGTTCAAATAGAGCGTCCGCCCCAGTTCGACAAATTCATCGTAACCCGAATGCGACGTATCGAACTTTGCTGGCGGACTAGGCACTGGCGTGACACTCGTTTCGCTTGTCGCCCAGCGATTGACAACGTAGTCCAAAAACTGCCCGTCGTTGATCCCAGCAATTTGTTTTGCCACCGCTTCCGCTTGAGCTTGCCGCTTGACCAGATCAACCGCTGTGTTCTCTTTCGCCTCGTCGACCGGTCGAGACGAAAACAGCGAAACCACTTTTTGCTCCCGCGACACCGGTTCCATCCAATCTTTGATTTGATCTTCCGTCAAAAACGGGTCGTCGTCGATCACCTGAATTTCCATCATCAGATACTTCTCGAACTTGCCTCGGATGGACAAGTATTTGACGTAGTCGATCAACGCGTTCAATTCTTTTTCAGACAGCCGGCCAAACGACGGCATCGCGGTGCCGGGGATGCCCTCTTTAAGCGTTCGCCGCAGATCGTCATCGGTTGGCGGGTGCCGCTGAGGCGTCGATTTGAATTTGAATTTCCCCAGCCGAAAATCGCGGGGGTAGGGGTACAACAACCCCGCCGTCGGTCCCGCTCCATTTCCGGTTACTCCATGGCATTGAGCACAGTGTTCGCGGTACAAACCTTGCGGGCGGCCGTCTTCGCCACTGGCAACCGCCCCTGCCGCCATTCGCAAATGAGCCGGCGAAACCACATCGGCAACCACGGAATGACCATCGATTTCCATTCCGGCAGTGAAAGGAAACCAAGCGTGCTCGGGCGTGCCAAACATCGCTTCCATGATGGCGGGGATCTCACTTAGGTACTCAGCGGCGAACTCGTCGCCGTCGTCTAAATAACTCTTGTTTTCCTTCAACCACTCCACTCGGTCCAACTGAAACTCCGGCGGCGGCGACTTTTGGCAGCCACCGGCGACGACCAAACACCAAGCAATGCCGGAACAAAAAACGGCCCTGAGCCCACCCGACAAACGCCCGTCCGACAACTTTCTCGGGCGACGTTTTGCTACAGAGGCGCGAGGGATCGGGGTCAGCACTAAATTCGTCCGGTTCATGATTCGCGATAATACTTTATTTTTTAAAATTCTCTAACCGCGTGAATGATACCCCACGCTCGACTTCGCTGATGCAGACAAATTGTCACATTGCCAACCGCGTCAACCTCTTGGCCTCGATTGATTGGGCCTGACATTTTCAAGCCGCAACGCATAAAATCCGTCGTTTCGAATCCATTTGAACAAGTAGCTCGAAACGGTCAAAAGATGAAATTATTGGTAGTCGGTGGCGGCGGACGCGAACATGCCATGGCATGGAAACTGGCTCAAAGCCCTCGTGCTGACCGCGTTTTCGTGGCTCCAGGCAACGCTGGAACGGCGGTCGACGCAGAAAATGTTGATATTGCCGCCGATGACATTCCGGCCTTGGTCGCGTTTGCCAAAGATAACGATATCGGCCTGACCGTGGTCGGCCCCGAGATTCCGCTGTGCGATGGAATCGTGGACGCCTTCGAAGCCCAAGGCCTGAAGATTTTCGGCCCAGCCAAAAATGCCGCTCGACTGGAAGACAGTAAAGTCTTTTGCAAGCAAGTTCTCCGAGCCGCCGACGTTTCCACGGCCGACTTTACCGAATTTGGATCCGCAGAAGCGGCCGAGCGATTCATTAACGAACGGTACGAGGAGTCGCCGGACGATTGCCCGGTTGTTGTCAAAGCCGATGGATTGGCCGCCGGAAAAGGTGCGATCGTTTGCTCCACCCGCGACGAGGCTCTCGAAGCCATCGACACGATCGCTCGCAAACGAGAATTTGGATCCGCCGGCGACAAAATGATCATCGAAGATCGTCTCGAAGGCGTCGAAGCCAGTATCTTGGCGATCACCGACGGCCAAACGATTCTGACGCTTCCGCCGGCCGAAGACCACAAGCGGGCGCATGACGACGACCAAGGCCCCAATACCGGCGGGATGGGCGCTTACTGCCCAACTCCCTCGATCGATGACGAAATGTTGCGATCGGTCGAAGCCAACGTTTTGGTCCCGACGGTACACCACATGAAACGCCAGCGAAGTCCGTTCCGCGGAATCTTGTACGCCGGCTTGATGCTGACCAACAACGGCGTGAAGGTGCTCGAGTACAACGTCCGCTTTGGCGACCCCGAATGCCAACCGATGCTGATGCGACTAAAGACCGATTTAGTCGACCTGTTAGAAGCGACCGTTGACCGACGCTTGGGCGAAATCGATCCACTAGAATGGGACCCTCGTCCCTCGGTTTGCGTTGTCATGGCTTCCGAAGGCTACCCGGGCAACTATACCAAAGGCCACGTCATCCGCGGCCTAGACGAAGCAGCCAAGGTTCCCGATGTCAAAGTTTTTCATGCCGGCACGAAACTGGACGACCAAGGAAACGCGGTCACTAACGGCGGACGCGTTCTTGGCGTGACGGCGGTCGGCGATTCGGTAGCCGCAGCCAAGCTTCAAGCCTACAAAGCGGTCAAGTGCATTCGCTGGGAAGGCGCTTGGTGCCGTAAAGACATTTCCGACAAAGCGATTGTGGCGTCGTAGAGTTCCTGTTTTCAAAAAAGTTGGGCAGCCAAGAGCCGACCAGCCTGAATTTTAAATGTTTGAGAACCAGCCAAAGGACTGAGCCAATTCGCAAACACCAATTCGCAAACGCCTTTTGAAACTGCCCTTCGCCCAAGTCGCGATCAATCGTAAAACCTCATGCTTGTCGAAAAACTGAAAAACATTGAGCTACAAGACCACAGCGGCGATTCCGTTCGCTTGGGTTCGTTATGGGCAAACCGGGCCGCCGTCTTCGTCTGGGTCCGTCACTTCGGCTGAATGCTTTGCTCAGACCAAATCGCTCAGTTGAGCGAGATCGAAAGCCAGTTGAATGACCTAAACGCCGAACTATTCATCATCGGCAGCAGCACCATCGAACAAGCCGCCGCCGCTCGGGCGAGCTTAAATTCTCCGTTTGTGTTTTTAGTCGATCCAGATCGGAAGTCTTTCAAGGCCGCCAAAATGCGGAAAGACCTCGGCAGCACGTTCAACTTCCGCACGGTTCCGGCGATCGTACGGGCTTGGCGAAACGGGCACCGCCAGAGCAGGCTTCAAGGCGATCCATTCCAGCAGGGCGGCGCGGTGATCATCCTGCCCAACGATACGATTGCCCTTGAATTCATCAGTCAATTTGGCGGCGACCATCCTCTACCGCAGCAGATCATCGACCACCTACCCCAACAATGAGCCGTGATCGCGTAAGCGGCCGGGCCCCCAACACCACCCCAACAATCAGCCGTGATCGCGTAAGCGGCCGGGCACCACCACCCCAACAATGAGCCGTGATCGCGTAAGCGGCCGGGCCCCACCACCATCAAAAACCAAACCGCGAACGCCGTTTCTCCGGCGCCCCGTTAACCACCCACTCAATCACCTCCGCCGTCCGCGTTTCTCGCGTCTCCAAACGTTTGGCCGAAGCAACCCGATAAGCGTACCCGCGTCGCCGCCCCGTCGTCAGCTTCTCCCAATTTTCTTCCGCCAACTTATTCGCCGCCAACGCTCGTTCCAACTCACAGGGCATATCCACCGCATCTTGGTCAGCAATTCGAAACATCACCAACACGTCATCACCAAGCTTCATTCCGCATTTTTTCAACATGCGTTTGGGCAGCAAAACGTACCACTTCCCCTTGCTGGGATGCAGCGCCCCGTTAAAGCGAATCCCGCAAACCTCGCCATCGATCCGCAATCTCGGATATTCCTTCAGCGGCAACTTTTGCTGCAATTCTTTCGGAACGTAAGCCACCGTGTAATTGATTCGCCCTGACGCGTGTTTTTTAATTTTGGTGAAAATCTCAAACGGGTATTCTTCCATAACTTACTCGCCTCGCCCCTCATTCGAACCAATACGACTGCCCCACATTCCCCCGTGCTTGGTCAGCACCAGATCCCCCTGAACCTCGCACTGACAAGCCAACCGAAGATCCCCAGCGAGCCCCTTCGCTCGATCCTCGCTATGCGGTGGAAATCCCAACCGCCACTTTTCAACCGCCGTTTTGTCGGTCACCTCGCCAACGATTTCAACCGCACAGGTTCCACAGGTCCCCATTCCACGGCAATGAATCGCCGCAGAAATTCCATTGTACAACGGCAGGCCCGCCTTCCGCAGCACCCGGCGAAGGTTCTCACCCGAGCCACATTCAATGACCTGACCGGCAAATTCGATTCTAGGCATGTTGGTAATCCAATTTCCAGCGACACCGAGCCCAAGCCTTACAACTGGCTAAACCTTGACCGCTGCTGGTAAGAAAATAAGTGACCGTTTAAACTGAAACGCCTCGAAAAGGCATTCCACTTTGAGTCAACGGACCCGCAGCAATGACCGCAACTTCTAGCTCAGATTCACCCATGGTGGGCATTGTCATGGGCAGCCAATCGGATTGGCCCACGATGCAACATGCAGCAGAAATCTTGGACGATTTCGGCATCGCCCGCGAAGCACGCGTCGTTTCGGCTCATCGCACACCCCAATGGATGGTTGAATATGCTCAATCAGCCGAAGCTCGAGGCCTAAAAATCATCATCGCTGGAGCCGGAGGCGCCGCCCACTTGCCGGGCATGATCGCCTCGATGACCCGCCTGCCGGTGCTGGGCGTTCCCGTCCAAAGCAAGGCACTCAGCGGACTCGATTCCCTCTTGTCGATCGTCCAAATGCCCGGCGGCGTTCCTGTGGCGACTTTAGCCATCGGGAATTCCGGCGCTAAAAACGCGGCCCTCTTGGCCGCCCGAATCCTCGCCAACGAAGACGAACGCGTGCGCGAAAAACTCGAGGCCTTCATCGCCAGCCAAACCGAAACCGTGATGCAAAACAACACTCTTCCGGAGAACGAACGTTGAGCAATTCGGCGACTGATCAACTTGTACTTCCGGGCTCAACAATCGGTATTTTTGGCAGCGGCCAGCTCGGCAAAATGATGAGCGTGGCGGCCAAACGCATGGGATACCGCGTCCACATTTTTTCACCAGAAAACGATACGCCAGCCGGTCAAGTCTCCGACCTGGAAATCGTTTCGCCCTACTTAGACTTAGACGCCGTCGAAAAATTCGCTCAAGCCGTGGATGTTATCACGCTGGAATTCGAAAACATCCCCGTCGCAACTTTGAAGGCTGCAGCGAAATTCGTCAACGTTTTCCCCGGCAACAAAGCCTTGGAAATCCCCCAACATCGCAGCAAAGAGAAAACTTTCATTCGCGACAATGGAATTTCCACCTGCGAATTTTCGATCGTTCGCTCACTGGACGAACTCAAACAAGCCTGCCAAACCATCCTGCCCGGCGTCCTCAAAACCGTCACCGGCGGCTACGACGGCAAAGGCCAATACGTCATCCGCTCGGCCGAAGATATTGAATCAGCATGGGCCGAACTAAAAACTGACGAAGCGATCTTGGAAGAATTAATCAATTTTCAATACGAGTTTTCAGTCATCGGCGCTCGCAGTTCCAACGGTCAGTTCGCTGCGTTTCCTGCTTTTCGCAATGACCACCGAAACCAGATTTTGGATGTCTCGGTTTCACCGGCCGGACTTTCAAAAAAACTCGAAACCAAAGCTGGACAGATTGTTGATCGAGTCATGCGAGAACTGGACGCCGTCGGCGTGTTGTGTGTTGAGTTCTTCTATCGCGACGGCGAAATTTTAGTCAACGAAATCGCGCCCCGGCCTCACAATTCGGGACATTTGACAATCGAGGCGCACACGACCAGCCAATTCGAACAGCACATTCGTGCCGTTTGCGGCCTACCGCTGGGATCCACCGAACAACTCAAGCCCGCCGCCATGGCAAATCTACTCGGCGACACCTGGCACAGCGGCGATCCCAACTGGCCTGCCGTCTTTGCTTCGCCGGCGACCGAATTGCACCTGTACGGCAAACACACGCCCGCCCAATCGCGAAAAATGGGCCACATCTCAGCAATCGCCGCAACCGTCGACCAAGCCAAACAACTCGCCTTAGACGCTCGCGACGCCCTAACTCGATCGCAATGACGTAGTCCTGCAACCATAAAAAACCTGCCACTGCATCCCTTTACAGCGGAGTATCAACATCGTGTCGCGATTGGTACTTGAAGCCCGTTACGAGCCTGGCGAGGTGGGAGCCTCGCTCCGTCGCGAGCGATTGTCATTGTCTGCATCAACGGGCTCGCGAAGGTAGACCTTACGATCCGATTGGCCAGTCAGTTCGTAAGTTCTTCATCCTCAGATTAAATTGCAGGCCAATTTTGGGACGGCACATGGGCAAGCTGATTCTGCAAAACAGGCCGATTTGAGCGATAAGCCGGCGAGCGACAAACCAGCAATGCCTGGCAAGCGGTCCAAGCATAAAAAAACCCCGGAGAACGTGATGTTCCCCAGGGTTTCTTGTAGCGACGCAGACGGGACTCGAACCCGCAACCTCCGGATCGACAGTCCGGGACTCTAACCAATTGAGCTACTGCGCCAAATTATTGACTTCACTTAAAATTCTCGGCTTCACCTAAATACGCCTTACGAATTCACATCAACCCAGCAGGTCGAATTCGTGACCCACTTAAGAGATGCAGAAAATAAACTCTGCAACCATCCTTTGCAAGCCGTTTTTCAGATTTTCGGTATCGTCGCTTCCTAAATAATTCTGAACACTTTTGTCCAGCAAAGCTCTACTTCTCAACTTCTTTGGCAACTGGCCCGCTCAAGCCGCGAATATCGCAAAGAAAAAGCCTCATTTTGGTTCTCACAACAAAAATATCGCCAACGATACAACCGCTACCAACCCGAGATCCCGACGCCTCAAACGGCTAATTGCGTGCCGCGACATTCTCGGTCGCCAATGCCCTCAGTCGCTTGATCATCGAGAACAGTCCGTTTCGCCGCTGAGGGCTCAAATGCTGATTCAGACCGAGCTTGGTCAAATACTCTGAAACATCCGACGTCACGATCTGCTCGGCCTTCATTCCGGCAAAATAAGACAACATCACCACAATCAAGCCTTTGACGATAATCGAGTCGCTGTCCGCTTGGATGGCTGCCTCGGATGTGGATTCGTCAAAATCGGTGACCAGCCAAACCGTGCTCATACAGCCTTCGACGATATTCTCCTTGGACTGCAGCGCTGCGGGCAGTTCGGGAAGCTCGCGGCCGAGATCGATAATGTAATCGTACCGCTCGTCCCACTCTTGAATATCTTCGAAGTCTTCAAGTAGCTCGTCAGTCGTTGGTGGAAATGCCATGTCGCAATAATTAAAAAAAAGATTTGGTCGCCTTAAACGCCGCCTTGGGTCAACTGCGTCGAGCGATTTTTTGTAACACCTCGATACCCTGATC
>CAZROJ010000095.1:0-18005 GCA_964601665.1 uncultured Pirellulaceae bacterium | reverse complement strand
AGGAATGTCGATGCCATTTTCGCGATGCCTTTTTTGGCTGGCATCCTTGGCGGATTCAATTGAATTTTGACGGCCACTATTTCGATCTCTTACACTTTTGCCAAAGCTTGTTCCAGATCTCGGATTAGGTCGTCTGTGTTTTCGATGCCCATGGCCAGTCGGATCATGTTATCGGTGATGCCGAAGGAGGCTCGCTCTTCCGGCGAGTAATCCCAGTAGCTCATCACCAACGGTTGCTCGATCAATGACTCGACGCCGCCGAGACTTGGGGCGATGCGAGAGATCTCGGTTGAATCAACCACCTTGGCCGTCGTCTTCCAGTCGGCATCGGCCAATTCGAATGTGACCAGCCCGCCAAATCCTGTCATCGTTTGTTTGGCGATCTCGTGATAGGGATGAGATGCGAGGCCAGGATAGAGAACGCGAGATACTTTTGGGTGCGTCGAAAGGAATTCAGCAATCGCTTGGCCGTTTTCGTTGTGTCGCTGCATTCGCAGTTCAAAAGTTTTCAAACCACGTTCGAGCAGGTAGCAGTTGTGCGGCGAGTTGACGGCGCCCATGACGCCGCGCAACGATCGAATGTCTTCGATTTTTTCTTGATTGGCCATGACGACGCCGGCCAGCAAGTCGTTGTGACCGCCCAAGTATTTGGTGGCGCTGTGCATGACATAGTCAACGCCGTAGTCGATTGGTTTGACGTTGAAGGGAGTCGCCAAAGTCGCGTCGATCATCGTTTCGACGCCGTGCTTTTTTCCGATCGTCACGAAACGCTCGAGATCCATGATGCTCAAATGAGGATTCGTTGGCGATTCGCTGACCAGCATTTTTGTTTTGTCGTTGACGGCCGCTTCCATCGCCGCATAGTCGCCCGTTTTTACTTGGCGCGTCACGATTCCAAAACGAGACAAATGCTTGCGGCAGTACTCGCGGGACCGATGGTAACATTCGTCGAAGAAAATGATTTCGTCGCCGCTGCTGAGCTTCGAATTGAAAATGCCGACCAACGCCGCCATGCCGCTGGAGAACAAAACCGCCTCTTCGGCGCCTTCGAGTGCCGCCAGTTTTCGCTCGACCACCTTTTCGCCGGGGACGCCGTAACGGCCGTATTCGCCGCGGTCTTCGTCGTTTTCGATAAACGAAATGATCGATTGAGTGTTTTTAAATGTAAACGTCGACGCCAGCACGATCGGGTCGGTGATCGAATCGACGGGCTTCTGCCTCGCTTCGCCGGCGTGTACGGATAGCGTCGAAATGCCGGGAGCGGGCGTGTTTGAATTGGAAGTGGTGCCGGATGTGTTTTTATTGTCAGTCATTTGCATCTCGCAAACTCCGTGTTTATCTTTAAAAGCGACGCAGGTTCATTTGCGAAGCAAAAACGGGAATTGAACGACGAGAACACCAATTTCAATTGGCTGGGTCGATCAGCATTTGCCAAAGCGAGGCAAACGGTGAAGGCTCTTTAGCAGTTTAAGGCTGCAAGCGGCTCAAATCCCTATTCCGACAGTTTAGCAAGCGAAAGTCAAATCGGGGAGCCTGTTTTGTGATTTGGACGAATTCAATTGCAGGCCTGCGTCGAGTTGAAACGGTGGAACGATTTTGGCGAAGATAAGGTTTTGCCGAGGATTGATTATGCTGATTCAGTCGGTGCAGCGGCTTTGTTTGAAGCGGTATTTGTATGAAAACCATTTCAGATAACCGGTCGCGTACGCGGTCACGGCTCATTATGCTGGCTGGCTTCGTGGGTGACCCGTAGACTAAGAGCTTATCCCCCAACTAGTGAGCCGACGGCACTAGCCGCGGGCATTTTGAGTTTTGGGATAAGCACTAAGTTTTGTGGCGGTGTTGAATTTTGCTGAATTAGGTTGAATGACCAATGGACAAAACAAAAGACGAACTAATTGCGATGGTGGATGCGGTGATGCAGTCCAGTGCCTGCACGATGGATTTTGAATCGTTGATTGGCCCGTTGGAAAAGCAATTCCCCGGCGTTGACATTGGTCAAATCATTTTCAATCCGACTTCCGGCAAAAAATTGACCGCCGAAGAAGTGGTCGAGATCGCGTTGCGGGGCGGCGAAAGTTTTTCGGATGACTGACGATCAACGAATCAAATGGATGCGGCGTTTGATGTCGGCGGGCGGCGTGGTGTTGTTCGTTGTTACCTGGAAGCTGTGGACGCCGCAAACCGATTTCCCGCAGATCCCTTTTTCCGGATTGCTGGTTGGCGTGCCGGGCTGGTTTGACTGGGTTGCGTTGACGTGCATCGGGGGCGGGTTGCTTGGGATCGGTGCGTGTCGTGAGCAAACGTTGTTGCGGATTGCCATTTTTGTTTTTGTTGTTGCTGCGGTTTGTTCGGTTGCGCTGAATCAACATCGTCTACAACCGTGGGTGTTTTTGTTGCTGATTCACAGTGCCTATTTGTTGACGTTACGAGACCGCGACGCGATCGCTTGGACGCGCTGGACGATTGGAAGCGTTTATATTTTTTCGGCCGTTAGCAAACTGGATTATCAGTTTGTGTTTACCGTCGGGAAGCAAATGCTGGGGACGTTGAGTGGTTTCGCTGGTTGGGATGTTGGCGATCTTTCGAACAGCTGGATGGTGGCGTTGGTGTTGTTGCTGCCGCTGAGTGAACTGCTGGTTGGTGTGCTGTTGTTGATTCCCAAAACACGAATGGCTGCTGGCGGGTTGGCGATGGTTCTGCATTTGACATTGTTGGTCGTGTTGGGCCCGCTGGGGCTGGACCATCAGTTGGGAGTTTTAGTGTGGAACCTGTTTTTTGTTTTTCAAGCTTGGCTGCTTTTTGTTTGTCGGCCTGTTCAATCATTGGACGAAGGCACTGCGGGCGAGAAGCGTGGGCGCGGTCTTGGTAGAGCATTCGGTGTGCTGGTGATCGCGATGCCGGCGACTTGTTTGCTGTTGCCACAAGTTGAACTGCCAGTGCGAGCGGACCATTGGGTCGCTTGGGAAGTTTATGCGCCGCGGTCCAGCCGAGCTGAAGTTGAAAGGGGAGGCCAAGGTCGGAAACGGTCGCTCGGCGAGCTGTCGCTGAAGCAACTGGGCGTTCCCGTTTACCCTCAAGCTCGTTTCCAAGCGGCCTGTCTTGTTAGTTTGGGCAGCACTGGCGAAAGTGGGCGCTTTGAGTTTCGGCGGCAACCTATTTTAATTTCGAAGACCTCGGACCGCATGACTGGCGGGCGGCAGACGGAACGTTTGGACAGCGAAATGGCTTGGCAGAGGTATGTGCGGCGGCATTGGCTGAACTTGCAGCCGCGCCAGTTTACTGGGCGTCGCTAAATTGACGGCGTGAAACCAAAATTACGGAAATGCCGTCGCGAAATCAACGTTGCTCGATTTCCGCTAAAGCCCCTATGATGCAATCGAGTTTTGCTTGGCTTTGAAAATCCCGATTCAAAGCGAGAGCCAGACTGCACTATTAATTCAAGGTAAAAGTGGGCTGAACGATGTCTTTACGACTCCTTTGCGTTTTTATATTTGTATTGGGAATCGCCAACGTTGCGGTGGCTCAAGACAAAGATAAAACAAACCATGCCGCCGCGGTTGCGAATCGTCTGAACAAAAAGCAGCTGTACCAAATCAAATACAAGCTGCAGCCGGGCGACCAAATTCAGTGGGTCGTCGAGCATGTTGTTTCCACCAAAGTCCAGATGGCGGGCGAGACGGATGAATCGTCCTCGCGGAGTGAAACTAGCAAACGCTGGGTCGTGAAAAGCGTCGATGCTTTGGGGCAGATGACGTTTGGTTTGGAGTTAGCCAGTGCCAAAATGTGGCAGAAAATTGGCGATCAAGATCCCGTCGCTTACGACAGTGCTAAAGATGCCGAAGTACCTGAAGAGTATACGGGGATCGCCGAAAAAGTTGGGCAGTCATTGGCGGTTTTTAGTATCAAGCCGGACGGTACAGTCGTGTCGCGGCACTCGGAGGTTAACGAATCAAATTTTGGGGCCGGTGACATTACGGTTCCACTGCCGAGTCAACCGATCGCGATTGGTCATCGCTGGAATGTGCCAACGGTTTTGAATGCGACCGATGAAACAAAAGTAAACCGTAAGCTGAAGGCTCGGATTAGCTACCAATTGGTCAAGGTGCAAGGTCGGCATGCGTTTATCAAATTTCGTACCGAAGTGCTGACGCCCATCAAGAGTCAGAAAATTAAATCGACGATCATGCAGCAGATGACGGATGGTTACATCGTGTTTGATATGAAAAATGGCTACCCGGTTCAGAAGCATGTCGAGTGGGACGAAAAGGCTCAGGGGTTTGAAGGCGCTGACAGCTTGTTGACCTACGTCGGTCGAATGTCAGAAAAGTTGGTGTCGGCCAAAAACAGCCGCATTAGCAAGGCAAAGGGAACGGGTTTGGCTCCGATGGTGGCTGAAAAGCCTAAACAGGTTCAACTGCGAACTCGTGACGGTAAGCCGTTGATCAAAAAGTAGTCTGCCGGATTTTGCTGGTGCGATAAGTTTTACCAGCGACCTAAGAATGTCAGCTATGATGGGTTGATGTCGCGACGAAACGAAAATGCTGATTTGATCTCACGGCCAGCAGCTTTGCTGGCGCTGCTGGTCTGTGTTATTGGCCTGGTTGTGATCGCCTGGCTACTGATTGGCGATGTTTGGGCTCGGACGGTTGGTCTTGGCGTGGCGGCTTCGACGATCGCAATCCCGCTGGGGTTGGTGATCTTTTGGGGGATTCAAACTGGACGCTGGGCCGGACGGTTGTTGCTGCTGGCCAGTATTGTCTTGGCGACGATGCCGCTAGTCGTGCACGTCAGCGGTTGGGACGCCGCCATCGGAAAACTTGGCTGGCTGTCGACTGCTCAGGGAAACGTCTTGGTACCGCTGGTCTCCGGGTGGTGGGCTGCGACTTGGGTGCACGGAATTGTAGCGGCGCCGCAGATTGCTTTGATGCTGTTGGTCTGTGATTTTCGGCAAGGGCGAATCTACGAAGAACAGGCTTTGTTGGACGCCGGTAGTTGGACCATTTTTAGCCGAATTACGGTCTGGCGATTTGCTCCCGTTCTTTTCGTTGGCGTGCTGTGGGTGATCGTCGGTTGTGCTCGAGAAATAACGGTCGTCGATTTATATCAGGTCGAAACATTTGCCGAACAAATTTATCTTGGCTATTCGCTAGGCAACGGCGCGGTGAACTTGGTCACCCCGACGGGGCTTCGGCCGGCGGATGTCGAAATCAATTATGGTTGGCAGGTGCCATTGCTCTACGTCGCGTCGTTGGCGATGTTTGGAGCGATCGCGGTTTTCGTAATGGCCAGTTTGGTTCGTCCAAAACAAAACGACGTCACGCCGCGGCGGGCAAGGTCCAGCGTCAATAGCGCTGGTGGTGTGGGAGTCAGCCTACTGTTGTTGATTTTGCTGGTGTGCGTGCCCATTACCAATGTGATGACGCGAGCCAGTTTTTACGTCGAATCCAGCGGCGGAGTGCTTGTTCAAAAGTATTCTTTTGCGCAGGCCTGGCGGGCGATCCAAAAGTCATTAGCGGATTACCAATTGGAGATGTTTTGGTCCACAATGATTAGCTTGGCAGCGTCCACCGTGGCTGTGATGATCGTGCTGGCAATGGTGCGAATGTCTGTTCAATCCCGAAACAGGCAGGCCGTTTTTTTGGTAGTCGTCGCGGTCGGTTTGGCTCTGCCGGGGCCGGTGATCGGCAGTGGGTTGAACGGCTGGTTGGCAAATGTTGAAAATGAATCGGCTCGCTATTGGATTGACTATACGATCTTTGCACCGGTCGTTGCGAATGTGATTTTTACTGGCCCGATGATTGCGATTTTGATTTGGTTTGTGCTCAAGCGAACGCCAGAAAATGTTGTCGCAGCGGGGCAATTGGATGGGGCTAGCAACGCAGTTCGGTTTTGGCGGATTGATTTTGCCAGCCATTGGACGGCTGTCGTTGGGTGTTGGTTTTTAGGGTGCGTGCTTTGCTTTGGCGAATTGGCGGCCTCGCAGATGGTGCGTCCCGCGGGAATGGACACGGTGTCGCGAAAAATGCTGGGAGATTTGCACGCGGGGGTTAACGAATTGACTGCCGGCGCTACGATGCTAGTAGCAGCGTTGGCGGTTGGGCTAACCGTTGTCGGGTGGTCGGTAATTAAGTTGGGGAAACGAGCATGATCTGCGAATGGTTGCCAAAGAGGAACTTGCGGCGGTGGGTCGGCTTGGCTGTGTGGTGTTTTAGCCTATTGGGGTTGGCGGATCACGTGGCTTGCGGGCAGACGCTGGTGGAAGACAGGTTGGCGGTTGAGGATGCAGATGAACCGTTGGTGGACCAATTGCAGGATTCGGGAGAAAGTGACCCACCCGGCGATCGGTTGAGACTGAAACATGATGGATCCGAAGTCGATTTGGTTGGCGATATTTTAATCGAGGGCCAAAATGGGAGTCTCTATTTTCAGCAAAACAACGGGCGGATCTGGTTCGTTCAACCAGAACAAATTGTCACGCGAAAGGATTCAGCGGTCGACGCGGTGCCGGCTTCTTTTGATGAAATGAAGGAGCAATTGTTAGGGGAATTGCCCGATGGATTTCGAATTTACAAAACCAAACATTATTTGATCGCTTATCAAACCGAACTGGCCTACGCCAAATGGTTGGCTCAACTGTACGAGCTACGGTTGTATCGCGTTTTCGAAGTGTTTTGGCAGCGAAAAAAGAAGTTCGATTTGCATGACCCTAAGTTCCCTTTGGTGGCTGTGGTCTTTAAAAGTAAAGCGGAATATCAAAGGTATATGGATCGAGATCTTGGGCCGGGACAGGATATGGTTGCCTATTATAATTTTCAGTCCAATCGTGTCGCGATGTACGATCTAACGCTCGGCGGGCGACGGCCGGGAGAGAGAATCTCGAACCGGCGAATCGAAGAGGTGTTGCGAAGTCCGGCGGCGATCTACCAAGTGGCCACGATCATTCATGAAGCCACGCATCAATTGACTTTTAATCGTGGGATCCAAACGCGATTTGCTGATACGCCGTTGTGGTTGAACGAAGGGTTGGCGATGTTTTTCGAAGCGCCCGATGTTAACAACCGACAAGGTTGGCGGCGAGCGGGGTTGGTGTTTGACCAGCGGTTGACTCGTTTTCGAAACAGTCTGCGTAGTCGGCCAGACAATGCAATCGAGATTCTGATCACAGATGATGATCGCTTGCGGGATCCCAAAACAGCGCTAGACGGGTATGCCGAGGCTTGGGCCTTTAACCATTTTTTACTGAATCGGCGTTCAAAGCAGTTTGTGAAGTACTTGCAAGCGCTTTCAAAAAAAGAACCGCTGTCGACCGCGGACGCTCAGCAACGCATCGCGGAATTCAAACAATACCTCGGCAGCGATCTAGGCAAGTTAGAGCGAGACTTTTTGAAGTACGTTCGCAAGCTTAAGTGAAATTTTGCGGGGGCTGCGAATGATAAAGCGAGCGATGTTTCTGCCTGAATCATCGCTAGAGCATTGTCGGCGGTTCAATTAGACTGTGGCAGCCAACTTGGCGGTTTCTTTCACGTAGCAGCAAGTGTTTTGGGTCCTATGTCCGGAATCTATTACGGCGATTATCTTCAGCTTGACAAAATCCTTGGCGCCCAAGAACTCGAAAGTGCCAAAGTTGGAAAGTCGGCGCATGATGAAATGTTGTTCATCATCACGCACCAATCGTACGAGCTTTGGTTCAAGCAAATTATTTTTGAGCTGGAGTCGATCGTCGATATCTTTCAAGCGCCAACGGTTGAAGAGCGGCGGATGGGGCGAGTGATCCATCGCTTGGCTCGGGTGAAGTCGATCCAAAGGGTGTTGGTCGATCAGATCGATATTATCGAAACGATGACTCCGATGGATTTTTTGGAGTTTCGCGATCTGTTGGTCCCCGCGTCGGGTTTTCAAAGTGTGCAGTTTAAGAAAATCGAAATTTTGCTGGGGCTGCGGCGAGAAGATCGAATCAAGGCCGACCGAGAGTTCTTTCAATCGCGATTGTGCCCGATGGATTTAGGGGAACTCGACGATCTGGAGACCGAGACGACGCTATTGGATTTGACCGACCAGTGGCTTACTCGCATGCCATTTCTTAATTTCGAGGAATTTGATTTTTGGAAGGTTTACCAAGAGGCTGTCGATCGGATGCTGGCTTCGGATCAAAAAATTATCGAGGGGAACTCGACGCTGACGCCACGAGAGATTGAATTCCAGATTAATGATCTGGAGAATACTCGCCAACAGTTTTTGTCGGTCACGAACAAGGAAAGCTATCAGGATCTGCGGTCCAAAGGCGAATTCCGTTTGTCGCATGAAGGGTTCCGTTCGGCCTTGTTTATTCACTTGTACCGCGATGAACCGATGCTTTATTCGCCATTTCGGTATTTGACTTTGCTGACCGACATCGACGAACTGTTCACCAATTGGCGGCAGCGGCACGCGACGATGGTTCGCCGAATGCTGGGGACGAAAATCGGTACCGGAGGTTCGTCCGGGCACGATTATTTGTCAGCAACGACGCGGCAAAATCGAGTCTTCACCGATTTAACTCGACTGTCCACCTTCTTGATTCCCCGGGAAGATTTGCCCGAGTTGCCGCCGAAACTGCGAGATGGTTTGGGATTCTTTTTTGGGCGACGCGACCGCGATCGGTAACAACAGACAACTAAAACGTAGGTTTCTTCAAAGTTTTAGGTGGCTGGCGAAAGTTGTTTTTTGATCAGCGATTCGGCCAACTCAAAATCGATTTCGTCGATCGCGGTTTTTCCAGCGACCAGTTCATCTAGGATGGCTTGTTGGAATTCACCGCGTTCCAATGCTTCGCGGTACGGGATCAAGTGAAACATGACCATCGAGTATCGAGGAATGAAACGATCAGGAAATCGCCTTTCCAGTTCAAACCCAAGTTCCTTTTTGAGCTGGAACTTGGGGTCGATGACGCTCGACCGCATCGTGACGTAGTTTTCCAAAGCCATGTCCGCAATGGCGTTCGCGTTGGGGCGACGGATTCGATCAAATTCGGGTAACACGATCGCCCAGTCGTCGTTGTGTTGGTCCAGCAGGCGGTCGAGTTCCAAGCAATCCTCTAAGCCCGAGTTCATCCCTTGGCCATGGAATGGAACGATCGCATGCGAAGCGTCGCCAATGATCAGGGCTTGCGATTGGTGATGCCATTTGTTGCAACGAACCGTACCGAGGCGCCCTGTCGGGTTGCTGTTGAAGTCTTCGGCAAGGTCGGGGATCAGTTGAATGGCGTCAGGGAAATATTGCTCAAAAAACGGTTTTAAATTGTCCGGGTCTTCAAGTGCCTGAAAGCTTTCGGGGCCTGTTTTGGGCAGGAATAGCGTCACCGTGAAACTACCGTCTTGGTTCGGCAACGCGATCAGCATGAATTTCCCTCGCGGCCAAACGTGCAGCGCGTTGGGTTCGATCTGAAATCGCGCTGCCCCATCGCCGGCGGCAGCGGGGATTTCAAGTTCCTTGTAGTCGTGGTCCAAAAAATCGGAGGTCGAAATTCCGCCGTTGATCGGCATTAGCAAGCGACGTGTCTTTGACCCCGCACCGTCGGAGCCGATAATCAACTCGAACGGTTCGCGGTCGGCTTGGTTGGTCGAGATATCGATGGTTGAAAGTTGTTGGTTTTCAAATTCGATGTCGTTCAGCTTGGTTTCGAATCGAACTTTGACCTGCGAACTCTGTTCAGCTTGATCGATCAATAGCATGTTCAAGTCGCGTCGTGAAATCGAATAGATGACCTCGTCGTCTCGTTGACCGTACGGCATGAACTCAGTTTTTCCATCGGCCAAGTGCAGCATCCGGCCCTTCATCGGGATCAACAATTTTTTGACCTGGGCCATCAAACCGGCTTTCGTCAGTGCCGCGATTCCGCGTGATGACAGGGCCAAGTTAATTGATCGCCCGCTGTCGACATTGTTCGAGCGAGCATCTGCACGGTATTCAAAAACGGTTACCCGGTAGCCGCGTTGGCCGAGCATGACCGACATGAGCGAGCCGACGAGACCAGCGCCGATGACGTGAATGTGTTCCGGTTTGGACATGAGGTTGGTTGAGTTAGGCGAAAGGCGCGAAAGTCTGTTGTGAGTTTACCCGACCTGCGAGCTGATTCTTAATCGAGATGGGCGATCGGTTTTGTCGTCTTTAGTTTGTGGCTGACCGTTTTAGCAAGCACGGCGACCCTGCGACAGAAAAAGTTATCGGTCCAGTCGTTGTGCCAGTCGATCGACGAAACGCCAGATCTCTTCAAACGTATTGTACAACGGCGTCGGTGCGGCTCGAATTACATTGGGTTCGCGCCAGTCGGTGCGCAAACCAGCGGATTCCAGTTGTTCGAAAACTTGTTTGCCATCGACATCGTCGGGGACAATCTCGAGCGATAATTGGCAGCCCGATTGATCCAGTGGAGCGATTGTCGTGACTTGGCCTGCCAAACGTTCTTGCAGGCCGTTGCGGAAGAATTGTTGCTGTTGTTTTGACTTTTGCAGCAGCGACGGCATGCCGCCCACTTCTTTGAAGATATCCAGTGAAGCTCGAATCGCGGCTGCCGATAAAATCGGAGGGTTGCTCAATTGCCAGCCCTCGGCGGACGCGATTGGGTGGAAGTCGCCAGTCATTTGGAATCGCGTTTTTTCATCGTGCCCCCACCAGCCGGCCAGTCGCGGAAGGTTTATATTCGTTGCGTGGCGTTCGTGAACGAAACAGCCGGCGATTGCCCCAGGTCCTGAATTTAGATACTTGTAAGTGCACCAGCAGGCGAAATCCACGTTCCAGTCGTGCAGCGACAGTGAAATGTTTCCAGCGGCATGGGCCAAATCAAATCCGATCGGGATTTCAAGCTCGTTGGCATCGGCGGCAATCGCTTGCATGTCAAACACTTGGCCGGTGTAATATTGAACGCCCGGTAGCAGGACCAGGGCCAATGAGTCGCGGTGTTGGTGAATCGCAGCGATCACTGAATCGGTCGAAAAAAGTTCGCCGTCGTCCGGTTCAATTTCGATCAAGCAGTCGTTGGGATCGAGCCCGTGTAGTTGCAGTTGCGATTGGACCGCGTTTTTGTCCGACGGAAAGGCATGGGCTTCGATCAGGATCTTGTTACGGCGATCGTTTGGTTGGAAGAATGTCGCCATCATCAAATGTAGGTTAACAGTCAGCGTGTTCATCACGATCACTTCGTCGTGGGTTCCGCCAACCAAGCCTGCCATCGTTTCGGTCAAGAGCTGGTGATAATTGAGCCATGGACGCGGCTTAGAAAAATGGCCTCGCACGCCAAGTCGTTGCCATGATTCCAGTTCGAGGGCCAAGTAGTCAGAGACAGATTTTGGTTGCAGGCCCAGCGAATTGCCAACAAAGTAAACGTCTTGTTGGTCTGCTTCGAAGGGCAGGTGAAACTGATCGCGAAAGCGTTTTAGCGGATCGTCGCGGTCGAGTTGTCGGGCTTGTGCAAGCGAAAAAACGTTACTCATGGAGCGGATAAACGATCGGGCGACTGGGCGCGGCGTCGGTGTTGGTGAAGCTGGGGATTTGAAGGTTCAATAAGTATAAGCCGTCCGCCAAATCGTCGCTCACGAAAATCATTTCGGTGATCGTTTTATTCTTCCAAGTGTTAGCAGCCGCGCGATGAGTGCCCTCGGGGACATTCCAGAAAAGATGGTGATTGGTCAACAAGCCATCGTCATGGATTCGGTCGATTGAAGGAATGTCGACCAGCAGATGCGTGATGCCTGATTCGACAATCGCTTGGATGGCTTGGACCGAAAAGAACGCCGGCTGGTTTTGGCTATCGTATCGCTCGGCCTGTTTGCCCGTGTTGGGTGTGGTTCGGATGATGAGTGCCTGCGGTCGATGGACTGGGGCGTTGACCGACGCCAAGGCCGCAGCAATCGAACTGGCTGTGATGACGGTGTCGGTTGGTTCGAGTTCTGGGCGGTAAGAATCGCTGGAGCTGAGTGCGTTCGAAGTCGGGACAGTGATCAGAACAGCAACGAAGGGGCCCGCGCGTTCGCCCGTGTCAGCGGTTTGGCCAATGGAGACCATGTCATCCACGATATGGCTAACGGTCTCGCTGTGCGTGCCATTGCAATGTGGAATGATGTTTAAAATTTCGACGTTGCAACCGCTGCCTTGCCGAGTCGACGCGACGAACTGCCCCATCTGCAGCGTTTCTTTAGCGGCGGTACTCGTGCCAAAAAAGTTTGGCTGGGGGCCATCGAAGTCCAGTGCGATGGCTAGCGAAGACGAATGGTTCGTATCACAGGTGTACAGCTTGCCGTGATGTTCGATCGATATTTTCACTGGCGGGACGTTGCGTTGTTGGGCAGGGAATGCGAGTTTGGGCGCGACTGAAATTTTGCGAAGCGGTGTTACAGCTTCTTCTTGATCGAGGCACCTTCTTTGCTCTGCTGGACCTCGAAGCCGGCGTCGATGATTTTTTGTCGCAAGGTGTCCGACGTGGCGTAGTCTTTGTCCGCTTTGGCAGCGTTCATTTCGGATAGCCAAGCCTCGGCCTGTTCGAGCGTTGCGACTTCGGCTTCGGTAACGATTTCTTCGATCGCACCGTCGATGCCTTCGTTGATTGGCGCGACGGACAGCACGGAATTCATTTTTTTCCAGACCGCCAAAGATTCGTGCGGATCGGGATGGTCGCCACGCACCCACGGATGCATTACGCCTAACGCTCCACCGATATTCAGGTCGTCAGCCAAAGCCGCGGCGAACTCTTTTAAAACCGGATGTGTCAAATCAACTTCGGCGGCTTGGCCTTTGGTTTTGTCTTCCAAGTCAGCCCGGAATTCGACCAGTCGTTGGATGGCGGCATCGCTGTCTCGCAGGCCTTTGACAGTGAAGTTCATGTTGTTGCGGTAGTGCGACTTGATCAATTCAAAACGTAGCACCGCCGGTGAAATTGGTTTGCCAAGATTGACCATGGCTCCCGATTCGTCTTTGACTTTGATGTTGCCGGCGAAGCAATCGCGGGCGGTGTAAAAGTTGCCCTTGGATTTGGACATTTTTTTGCCTTCGACAAACAGGAACCGGGCGTGGATCCAAAAGTTGGCAAAGCTGTCCGCGCCGGTTGCCCCGCAGGACTGAGCGATCTCGCATTCGTGATGCGGGAAGATCAAATCTTCGCCGCCAGTGTGAATGTCAATCACATCGGCACCCAAAATCGATCGCGCCATCACGCTGCATTCGATGTGCCAACCGGGGTAGCCGACGCCCCAGGGTGATTCCCATTTCATGATGTGATGCTGGTCCGGCTTCCACAGCATGAAGTCGCCGGGGTGTTTCTTTTGAGCTTGGTCGGTTGCCGAAACGCGGTCCCCTGCCCCGCTCTTGATTTGTTCCAGTGAGTTTCCGCTCAGCCGGCCGTAGCTTGGGAACGATTCAACGCTGTAGTAAACGACGCCATCGTCCGCGATGTAGGCATGGCCTTTGTCCAGCAGTTTTTCGATCATCCCGATCATGCCGTGTTCGCCTTCGACATGTTGGGTCGCGTGCGGGACGCAGTCGGGATATTCGTAGGCGATTTTGTAGCCCAGTCGTTTGGCGTCTTCGAGAAAAGCGTCGGTGTAGTAGTTTGCGATTTGGTACGGATCGTTGGGATCGCCGATCGCGCCTTCGGGGAGCCGGCCCGATTTTTTGTTGACTTTAACTCGTTCGGCTGCTTGCTGCATTTTGTCGTCTTCGCCTTCGACCATGTGGCCGACGTCCGTGATGTTCATCACGTGGTGAACTTGGTGACCGGCAAGTTCAAGAAAACGACGGATCAGATCGCCAAACAGGAAGCTGCGAAAGTTGCCAATATGAGCAAAGTCGTACACGGTCGGGCCGCAGCTGTACATTTTGACCTCGCCGGGCGTGATCGGCGTGAAGTCTTCCAGTTGATTGGTAAGCGAGTTGTAGAATCGAATCTGCATGGGAGTTGCTTAATCGGCGAAGCTGGCTACTTAAGTGAACGCCGACACTTTACTTGCAGGGCCAGTGTTGCGGCAAGGTCGTTGAGAGTCCAATTGAGACGGGCTGGGCTTATTTTCCCTAAAAAACCGGGGCCAATGGCACGCGTTCCCGAGGGCGTAAGTGGCGGTGCGGGGCAACGGTTCTTGAAATGGTCTTGAAAGTCCGAGCGAAACCAAGGATTTCGCGTTCTGGTTTCGCGTTCTCTTTTGATCTTAAGTTCTGGTTAGAAAATCATCAAAATGTGGTCAGAAGTTGTCGCGGATTTGCAAAATACAAAGCTCGGAAAATATTGATCGAGGCATTAGTTTTTTGGATGGCGGCGACGCGGGTGTGATTAAGGTGGAGCGGTAGGCTTCCCCAAAACTCCGTCCCGCTTGAAAAATTATGAGAATTCGACTGACGCCGTTGTGCTGTGCATTATTTTTGGTCGTGGCAGCATCGAATTGCCCTGCGACTCGGGCTCAACCAGCTCTGCAAAGCGGCACGTTTTTGCAAGCGCGAGTTGTCCAGGCCAAGCCCGTCTACGCAGTGCGAAGCTGGTACCGAGTCGCTCCGTCGCCGCGCACGATCGGTGCGGCGTCATGGGACCGGCGCGTCGTTGTTTCTGCCGAAGAACGAGAGATTATTAGGCAAATGCCGATTGAATTGCGGTCCAACCGGCCGCTTCATTTCTACGGCAATTCAGTTCGACGATTCAGGCGAATATTTTCTCGATAGACAGCTGTCGAGTTGTGCACGTGGAAGCCGAGTTTGATGTCGGCGTTAAGAGCCCAAGTCGGAAGTGTCCGTGCCAGACACGCTGGTGGACGGGCCAGCTGCAAAATTGAGCAGGAGGTTCCAGTACCACCGGTTGGTAGCCAAACTTGCATCGGTATCAAAAAATAACTCGGCGGCAGCCGCAGTGTTTCTCTTCAAGCTGATGGCGATGTTTCCACGGGCCACCGATTGATTGGTGTCCTGCATCGTGATTTCGCCAAAAGAGAAAAAAGGAACGCCGTTTTCGTCGACGCCGGCATTTCCTTGAATTTCCGGACTGCGGAAGTTGTCGATGCACACGTTGAAGGAAACGAGTGTCTTATTGGCTTTAAACAACTGGATGCCGCGAGCACCGTTGCCGAAACAGAAATTGTTCTTTACCAACGATTTTCGCGAGTAAGGTTCAAGGGCGGTCGCATCATTTTCTTGCTGATCAGCCGATGTCGAGATCACGGTTATCTCGGGTGTGCCGGAGGATAGTTCCGGGCTCACGTTTCCGGAAAGGATGGCCGAAACCTCTGGCGTCGGTTGGCTGTAGGTATTGTCATCCAAGACGATGCCGTTGCCGTCAAAAATGCTGCCGCCTTCGCCTGGTGTGGGCACCAAGTTTCGATTGCCGACGCAAATGTTATCGGCGATTACCACGCCAAATTGTTTGTTGGTCGTGGTCCGTTTAACGGGTTGGTAGCAGGAGATTCCGCTTTGTTGTGATGGGTTGGTTGTTGCATTGAACAGGCACGCGTTACCGACTGCTCGCACGACATCGCAGTGGTTGAATTGAATTCCTCCGCCGCCGTGGTTGCGAACAATGCAGTTTTGGATCGTGATGTGATGGCTTTCGAAAATACCAATGCCTTCTTCGATGCATTCACCGTCCCCAATAATGTCAAGGTTTCTCATGACGATGTGACTGCCACGGACGTCGAAATGCCCAAAGATTCGAGCTCGTTTGCGTTTTGAAAACGAGCGGATGATTGTTGGAGCATCCTTGGTCGATTCGATTGGAAGATAACGAAATGGCGGTTCCGTCTCGGTGCGGCGTACGAATATGGTTTGCGTTTCGTGGTAGTCGCCTGGCATGACCAGTAGCCGGTCACCGGGGTTCAATCGAGGGGCTGCAAACGCCAATGTTTGCCACGGTTGACGTCGAGTGCCTTCGTTGGCGTTGTCTCCTGCCGGGCTAACATAAAAAGTTTCAGCATGCGTGTGGGGAGCAAAGACAGAACATGCTGCCGACAATGCAAACGCGATCAACAGGGACGCTGCGAATGGAATTCGGGAGCAGCGCAGGTGGAGGGCGATAATCATGCTGCCAGATCTTGGTGGGAATCAAGGAGTGGTTTTTTAAGCGCGAGTAGTCTACTTAGCTCACTGGGGTTTTGCAATCGATTAAGCCGAATAAACCGCAGTAAAGCCCCCAAGGGAAGACTATTTCATGATGCCGGTCAGATCCCAGATTTCGTAGAGCCATGGTTGGACCCATGGGTTATGGGCCGAATAGCCGGCGGACAAAATACTGATGGCCAGCAAGGCGTAGCAGATGAATTTGCCGGGGTTGGTTTTGGCTAACCAATCGACCACCGGCAGCATGGTGACCAGCCAAAATGGGATCAGCCAAAACGCCCACCTCAGCCCGCTCGTCACGCCGCCGTAGTTGCAGTCGACGGCTGGGCGGCACAGGTAAAAACCAATCACGACCCCAGACAATAAAATAGACAGCCCGCCGAGCCAACGCATTTTAAATCGGCCGCCGAATTGATAGCCAAAGAGCATTGCGAACATTCCGGCCAAGCTAAAAATCCAGATCGGCGTCAACGACAATATGCCATGGTGTCCAAACAGCACGTGAAACGCGTACACCATTCGGTCGGGTTGGCCGCGGTCGACTTCGGATTTATTTTCATCGTTAAGCTTGGACCAATAACTGTTGGGATAGTCGTACCAATTTCCCCAGCGACGGATGGCATAAGTGCTGCTTTCGGATTCGTTCGTGATCGCGAATTGACTTGAACCGGCCGCATCGCGTACGACCCAGCGTTTGATGTTTTGCGGAGTGCTGGGCCAGCCGTCTTGTTCGACTTTTGGTGCGGTCAGGTCAAAGTGTTTATCGGCTGCCTTGCGAATTTCGTCGGGAAGTTGATTACGATCCAAAGCTTGCCAGAAATCTCCGGAAACGGTTTCGGCAACTTCGCCATCGCCACGGTGCATGTAGGCCAGTTTCCAAGTGCCATGAGCCAAAAAGTTGGTGCCTAATGAACCCGCGATGATCAATAAGGCAGCTGGAACGAATCCCAAGATGGCTCGTTTTGGGGATTTGATCAAAGAGATGCCCAGTGCGGCTGCTAAAAAACTGGCCGCGGGTAATTCGTTGGCAAAAGCAAGCGCCGCAAACAATCCAGCCGTTGTGTAGACGCCCCAGCCACTTTCTGGTTTTCGCCAAATCAATGTCAGCATGTACAAGGACACCATGACCGAAACGGCTGCCGGCAAATGATTGTTTAAAACGACTGCGAATGTTGACAGGAACGTGCCGAACGCACCGCAAGCCAAAACGTAGTAGCGCGACCAGTCTCGTACGGGTACGCTGTTGATCGTTTTGGCAAGGAAAAATAAAAACGCGAACCAACCGCCACCGTTTAAGATCAACAGCAGCGATCGAATGATCGGAACCGAGTCGCGTTCCATCGTCAGGCCGGTGGTTCGATTGATCGCCACATAGCCTGCCGACAGGACTGTCGGTAGCAGGGTCGGTTTGCTGGAGTAGTATCGGAATTTGCCCGCTTCATCGACGTGACGGACTTGGTCGATCGTGTCCCAGCGAATTTTGAAGTATTCGTTGTTCGTACCCGCTTGTTCTTCTTCTAAAGCCAGTCGTTTAATCTCTTGGTTGTTGCGGCGTTTTGTGACTGAGTCAATTGCGTAAGTGCCTTCATCGCCCAAAGCCCGAATGGTCGCCCAGCGGCTGCGGTCATTGGCCGAGAAAAACGCGGGTTCGCCGTCGGCTGAATAATTTCGAACGGTCAGGATTCGGCCGCCCACGGTCGCAACTGCACAAACGATGATCACCCAGAAAATTGCCCAATGCCGCTGGGCACACCAGTTGGGAAGCTCGGCAGGACAGGTTTCGTTAGATTGCGATGGAGTACTCAAGTCAACAAGTGTGGGGTGGAGGGTGCAGTTGGTTGGGTCAGGATGGGAACGTCAAGCGGTAATTGAAAATGAGAAATGAGAAATGAGAAATGAGAAATGAGAAATGAGAAATGAGAAATGAGATATGAGATATGAGA
>CAZROJ010000094.1:0-18040 GCA_964601665.1 uncultured Pirellulaceae bacterium | reverse complement strand
CTAGGCGCGAAGAAATCATGCTGGATCCTGACAAAAAAATCGAACGCGGCCATCATCAAGCGTCACAACTTTTGTCTGCCGCTAGAGTTCACCACCAAGACCTCGTTTCAGCTCTGCAGGATTCCGACGTCGCTCACTTGAAAAAGTATTTAGCGGCCACCGTAGAACTCGGCTCGGCGATCGAACGAGAAAACGCCGCTCTAAACGGGCAGAAAAACAATCGCCAGAAAAACAAACGCCCTGCCAAGCCCCTTTCATTGGACGCGATTCGAAAGAACCCTGCCTGTCATCAATCGGCAACGCGGAACGAACTGGACAAAGACGTGCTGGCGCGTTTGGTGATGGCCGCCTTCGAAACAGGCACCGACAAACCTAACCATCCCCTGTTTGCGATTCGAAAAATCATTCAGTCCCAAGCCGCCGACCAACCGCTGCCAGCGTTTAATTTTGATTCATTGAAAAACGAACAAAACCAAAAGACATTTCTCGACCACTCAGCACTCTTCGAAGATTTCAACGCTCCGCTTTCACCGGCATGGCAGAGCTCTGGATTTGCCTTCTCGATGCCAGCCGCTAACGACCGCATCGTCGGCGGTCGATCGATTTTCCAGTCGAGTGGAACAGTGTCTTCTGGCGAAGTCGGCGATGCCTACTTCGGCGTGCTGCGAAGTCCACCTTTTAACATCACGCATGATCGAATCCACTACCGAATCCGCGGGAAAAACGTTTCCGTTCGGCTTGTCGTCAACGGATATTACATGAACCAGTTCAATGGCTTGCTTTACAAAGACTGCATCAAATCGATCCCCGACTCCGAACAGTTTACTTGGGTGACGCAGGCGGGCGACATTAGGAACCACAAAGGCAGTCGAGCGCATCTTGAGATTGTCGACCATGGGCGCGGGTTTGTTGAAATCGATGAAATCCGTTTTTCCAACGATGGTCGACCGCCACAGGATCCGCCGCTTTTCGATTTCGCAAACGATTCTCCAGCAGACGTTTCTCGAGTCGCTGAAATGTATGCTCACAAGCTTTCGGAGCTGAATGAACCGGACTCAGAAAGTAGCTTGATGCTGGCCAGGTGGTTGGTCCGGCGCAAACTGACTGCCATTCTAAATCACGAACCCGATCAAGCGATCAGATCGTTTGACAAAGCTTTGCACGCGATTGGCCAACACGACCCAACGGTGCCCGCGCCAATGATGGCTTTAGGTTCTGTTGATGGCCCAACCGAGCCTTCCACAATTTACATCCGCGGCAATCACAAGAACCAAGGCAAAGACGCTCCTCGGCGATTTTTATCGGCCATTGATGACCAACTTCTGAATCCTGCCAATAGCAGCGGTCGTTTGCAACTGGCCAACAAAATCACTGCCGGTGACAATCCTTTGACATCACGTGTTGCCGTCAATCGACTTTGGCAACATTTGTTCGGTCGTGGCATTGTCGCTTCGGTAGACAATTTTGGCGTTTTGGGGGCCGCACCTACCCACCCTGAATTGCTTGACCACCTGGCAAAACAATTTCAAAACGACAACTGGTCGATCAAGCAAACACTTAAAAACGACTGGCCCAAGAGAACGGCCAGCCCTTCAAAATGAAAATTGAACCGACGCAGTTCAATAACATCGGCAACACGCTGGCCTCGCCTTGGAAATTCAAACGGCATGGCAAATCGGGAATCCCCGTCAGCGAACTTTTCCCCAACGTCGCCAAACATGTCGATGACCTTGCTGTGATTCGGTCCATGACTAGTAATTTTTCCGAACACACCAATGCCAACTATTTCTTGCATACGGGCAACGGTTTCCAAGGTCGCCCCAGCATGGGAGCGTGGCTTGGTTATGGCCTGGGGAGTGAATGCGAAAACTTGCCGGGCTTCGTGGTGCTCAACGGCGGCCTGATTCCGCCCGGCGGCCTCGATTGTTTCAACAGCGGATTTTTGCCAGCGTCGTATCAAGGTTCCATTTTCAAATCTGGCAAATCGCCTGTCGCCAACATTCGCCCACGCGAAAAAGCGCCTACCTTTCAGCGACAAAAACTCGACTTGATTGGCAAGCTCGACGCGGCCAAGCTACGGCAAGTCGGCCCCAACGACGCGATCGAATCGGCGATCAAAAATTACGAACTCGCGTTTCGAATGCAATCTGCGGTTCCCGAACTGACCAACTTAGACGACGAAACCGCCGACACGCAAACCGCCTACGGCCTCGATTCGTCAAATAAATCGCTCGCCATTTACGGCCGCCAGTGCTTGCTCGCCAGGCGATTGCTCGAACGTGGCGTCCGCTTCATCGAACTCACCTGCCCCAGCGTTGGAACGGACCGCTGGGACCAGCACAACAACCTCAAAAGTGGACACGAAAAAAACGCCCAAGCCGTCGACCAGCCGATCGGCGCTTTGCTATCGGATCTAAAACAACGCGGCATGCTCGAAGATACCTTAGTCGTTTGGACGGGAGAATTTGGCCGGACACCATTCGCTCAAGGCTCCAACGGTCGCGATCACAACCCGTTCGGCTTTAGCCTGTGGATGGCAGGTGGCGGAATCAAAGGTGGAACGGTGTTTGGGGCGACCGATGAATATGGCTACAAAGCCGTCGAAGATCGGGTCGAAATCCATGACCTGCACGCAACCATGCTCCACCTGCTAGGCATCGACCACGAACGATTGACTTACCGGTGGTCGGGTCGTGACATGCGCCTGACCGACGTTCACGGCAAAGTGATCAAGGGAATTTTAAGTCAGCCGCAATTGCCGCGGCGATGCGACGGTCAGTTTAATGACTCTACTGGGCCGTAGATCGACTTAACAAACTCCTGCAAGTCTTCTTGAATCATATACAGGCAGGGAACCAACACCAAAATAATGGCGGTGGCAAACAAAATCCCAAACCCCAACGAGATCGCCATCGGAATAATATACTGAGCCTGAATCGACTTCTCAAAAATCAATGGCATCAACCCACCAAACGTCGTCAACGTGGTCAAAAGAATCGGTCGGAAGCGGCGAACACCCGCCATCGAAATCGCTTGCAGAGGCGAATGAGTCGATCGCATGCGGTTGGCGTAATCGATCATGATCAGCGAATCATTGATCACGACTCCAGAAAGAGCAATCACACCCATTACACTCACCAGCGACAAATCGTATCCCAAAATGATGTGACCAATCAAAGCGCCAACCATGCCAAAAGGAATCGCCACGATCACAATCAACGGCTGAATGTAACGGCGAAATGCAATCGCCAACAGCGAATAGATCACCGCCAGTGCCAATGCAAAATGCCCCCACAACGTCGAAGTCGCATCTCGCATTTCTGCATTGCTTCCGGAAAACTCCCAGGTGATCCCCGGGAAATCCTCACGCAACTTCGGTAACTCTTCCTCGTTCAAAGCCGCGATCAACTGATTCACCGCACCCGCAGGTTCGGCATCCATCGACACGCCAATCACCCGTCGACCGTTACGGCGGTTGATCCGATTGAAGGCCTGAGTTTCTTTGACCTCGGCAACATCCATCAAAGGCACTTCGGAACCGCCCGGGGTCTGGATAACCAAATCCTCTAAGTCATGCAGATTCTTTCGTTGTTCTTCAGGCAGCTTCACACGCACTTCAATCTCATTCATGCCTCTCAACATCCTGAGCGCCAACGAACCGAAGAACGCACCTCGTAGTTGGTCGCCAAGATTTTCATCGGTCAAACCGAGCGACCGGCCTTCGGGTCGAAGTTCAAAATCAAACTGAATCTTGCCACGGTCATAGTTGTCATTCACGTCTCGAGCGTTCGCATAGGCACTCACCCGTTCAACCAACGCCGCTGTTGCCTTTTCCAAAACATCAATGTCGCTGTGGCTCAGATCAATATTCACATCGCGACGGCCACCTCCCGGGCCTCGTTCGGCACGGAAGCTCATTTGCGAAACGCCCGGTAAGTCGCCAATTTCTTCCCGCCAAAGTTCGATCACTTCTTTGGAGGAAACATCGCGTTCGTCCGGCGGCTTCATCACGATTTCAACATCGATGAACCCTTCGCCACGCACGTTGGTTTTGATTCCTTCGGCGCAGCGATACAGATCATGTTTTTCAAACATCGCCAAGCTGGCCGTGGTGACCGCATTGGCAATCGCGGCGGCTTGATCGGGCGTCGTCCCGGTTGGCATGCGTACGCCGCATTCGATTTCGTTGGCGGAAACTTCCGGCATCAAGACCATCCCCATGTGCGAACTTAACGCGTACCCGCCAAGGATCAACAACAACGCCAAAGCCAGCGTCGTCGTGACGTACCGAAAGTGCAGGCAAAACTGCAACAACGGCCGATAGAACATATCCACCAGCCGGCTAAAAGTGCGACTAAACCAATGCTGCCCTTTGCTAGGGCCGCCTTCTGAAATTTTCCGTCGCGTATGAGCCAAATGCGCGGGCAGAATAAACAGCGACTCCACCAGCGAAAGCACCAACACAACGATGACCACCCACGGCAGCGGACTCCAAAACTTGCCAGTCTCACCCGGGATAAACATCAGCGGAATGAAGGCAACGATATTTGTCAGAATACTAAAAGTGACTGGCCCGGCAACTTCGTTCGTCCCATCGATCGCCGCCGTTTCCAAGTCGTCGCTTTCGTGTCGTTTTTCATAGACGTTTTCGCCCACCACCACGGCATCGTCGACAACAATCCCCAACACAACCAAAAAACCGAACAGCGACACCATATTGATGCTGACACCGAATAGCGGCAACAGCAAAATCCCGCCGACAAAGGAAATCACCATTCCCATCATGACCCAAAATGCCAGCCGGATCTCCAAGAATAACGCGAGAATCGAAAACACGATCACGACAGCCATCATCGCGTTCTTCATCACCAGCCATAAACGATCCTGGAATTCTTTGGCATTGTTCATGTCCAGCCGCCAACTGACTCCCGGCGGCAGCACCGATTCAAAGTCCGCCATGGTTTCATAAACCGCATCGGCCACTTCTTGTGGCGACTGCGAACCGACTCGATAAACTTCAATTTCGATCGAAGGCAACTGATTGAATTGTTGCTGAAAACCGTAATCTTCAAATCCGTCACGCACGTCGGCAATGTCGCCCAAGGTGACAACGTGCCCATTTCGATTGGTCAGAATTTCGATCGCCGCAAACTCATCGGCGTACTGCTTTCGCCCTTTGACACGCAGCAAAATTTCGCCCGCATTGGACTGCACCGAACCGGCAGCCACGTCTTGACTGGATCGTCGAATGATGTCGGCAACCTGTGAAAGCGTTAACCCATATTCACGCAACGTTTGGCGACGAATTTCGACATGCGTGACGTACGGCGGTGCTCGCCAGAATTCCAGCTGAGTAATATCTTCGTGGGCCTGCAGTTGGTCGCGCAACTGTTCGCCCAGTTTACGCAGCGCCTTGGTTTCAATTTCGCCAAAAAGATCAACACGCATCACCTCTCGCTGCCGCGAATCAAGCCGCACTTCGGGTTGCTCGATCTGATCAGGAAACGTCCGAATTCGGTTGATCGCTTGATCGATATCCTGAAAGGCTTTCATGCGAGGCTGACCCGCAACCAGTTCCACTTGAACGTACGCTCGACCTTCCCTTGCGTAGCTAATGATTTCGTGGATTCCGTCAACATCGCGAAGCGCCTGCTCGATCGGTTGCAGGATGCCCTGTTCCACCTCTTCGGGCGCGGCCCCGGGATAGCTGACGCTGACCTCAACATTGTCCAACAAAAAATTCGGAAAGACTTCTTTCTGGATCGTGATGGCCGACCAAACGCCACCGCCCAGCAGCAACATCATCAACAAGTTGGCGGCGATCGAGTTGGTTGTCATCCAAGCGATCGGGCCGCGGCGTTTTGTCATTTTATGCAACATCAAAATTCCACTCGCTCGGGCAGATTACTCGGCCAGATTACTCAGACAGATCGCATCGGTTTGGTCTCCGCTGACTCACTTGGCTGGCTCGCGTTCTTTCAGGCCAATACCTGCTGCCGGAGTAGCAAGCGTCGAAGTAACCACTTCATCGCCGTCATCCAAACCGGAACTCACGTACACGTATTCGCCATCGCGAAACTCGATTTCGACGTCTCGAATTTCCAGCTTACCGTCCTTGCGTACCCACACCTTTTCTTCACCGCGAATGTAGTCTCGGTTTAAACGTACCACGCTGGCCATGGCCTTCCCTTTAATTTCGGTTTCCAATAACGAGTCCAAAATCAAAGTCGGTTCATCATCGGTTCGGCCCAACGGATCGTCAACCACAACCAGCACCCGAGCCAGTCGAGTCGTTTCGTCCAACGAACCAATTAGACGCGAGACACGGCCCTTGCGAACAACGTCATCGCCCCACGCGTCTGGATTGCGGAGCGTGACTTCCGAGCCAACTAGTTCATCCTCTTCATTGGGGAATTCAACCCAACGCAAACTTCGAATGGGCACCGCCGCCATCACCCAATACTCATCCAGCCCGACCAGCCGCCCCAGTTCATTCGCCCCGCCCACCTGTGAACCGATATTCACCGACCGGCTCAACACCTGAGCATCAAACGGTGCGATAATTTTGGTTCGTTCCAAATCCAATTTCGCTCGTTCCACCGCCGCTTCGGCCGCCGCAACCTCTGCTTTAATTGACGCAATTTGAGGCTCACGCATGACCAAACCGCGATTCGCACTATCGATTGAATCTTTCAAAAGTTCAAGTTCTTTTTCGGCCAAACGTTGCCGCGCCTCTTCAATTTCCATTCTCGCCTTGGCTTGATCGACTTCGCTTTCACGAATCGAAACGGCATTTTCAAAATCAGCCGGATCGATTCGCAACAAGAGATCGTCCTTGCTCACCATCCCGCCGGGAATAAACTTGGACGACATCTCGACGACTTGACCATTGACACGTGGTCGCAAACTAATCTGCTGAGCCGGCCGCACCGTTCCCAGCACGGAGACGGACGGCGAGTACTTGCCACGCGTGACCTTGATCGTGTCGACCAGCGCAGCCGACTTTCGCGTCGAATTGATTTTCTCGGCAATCGGCTCAGTACTATTGATCCAATGGATGGTGTATCCGGTACCGACAAGAATCGCAATGCAAAGAATCGCGTTGACGAAAAACCGAAGCCAACGTCGGGCAGGCCTCGTGACTTTGACATTCGCTTTGGCAGTCGCCGAGTCGTCTGCGGCAGCTTTGGCAGCAGCATGCGTCGCCTCCTCAACAGTGGCTTTTGTTGCCTCCTCAACAGTGGCTTTCGTTGCTGCTCCAGCTGTCTGGTTCGTTGCCGCGTCGCTTGGCTTCGCAGTGGTATCACTCATCGTCGGTCATTCCACGAACTCGATCCAAAAGTGATTTTTCCGATTTCAAAGCATCAAGCACCTCAGCCCCATCTTCGGCGGACAGATTTTGATTCTCCAAAAACGAAGCATCGACACCATCAGCCACCGATCGCCGCGAAGAAGTCCCGCTGCCGGATGATGGATCGATCGTTTTCGAGTTGCCTTGGAATTTATTAATGCTTCGGTTCTCCGGTTCGCTGGTCGCTTGATTCTCTTCCGCGATGGTCGTTTCCATGGGTTTGATTTCTGCGGCCTTCAATTCTTCGTCACCACGATTGGGATCGATACTACCTGCCAAAGCTAGGTACAGCGAAACGCGAATCAGCCTCAAATCCAATTGAGCCCCCAAAAGCTGCCGCTGCAAACGCTGTTCGCCAGTCAGAGCATTCAACACGTCCAGGTATTGGGCGTCGCCGATTTGATACTGTTGCCGCAACTGCTCGGAAGACTGACTGGCCAGTTTGACTTGTTCTTCAATATGTTCAATCCTTTCCAGCTGGAATTTTTCCTGAACCAACGCATCCTCGACCTCTCGAAACGCTTGCAGAACCGATTGAGCATAGTCGTTGAACAAGACCAGCTTGACCGCCGCCGTCCGATCGATCTCGGCCCGGCGCTGACCTCCGTCAAACAGTGGTGCAATTAACTGAGCCGCCACCGAAGCGAACCAATCCTTGAGCAAATCCTCCGGGTGTTCCGCAATATTCTGAAGCGAACCGCTCAAGTTTAAACGTGGATACAGCCGACTGATCGCCGACGCCAGCTCTGCATCCGCAGCCGCCAACGTGCTGTAATTTCGTTGAATGTCAGGACGACGCAACAATAGCTCCGCTGACAATCCCGTCGCCGGCAAGGGCGGCAGTTCTGGAAAAGTCGCCCCCGGATCAAAATTGGCCGATTGCGGCATTTGCCCCAACAGCACCGCCAGTTGGTGCTCGAGCACACTAATCTGAGACTTGATCACGACAGCCTGTTCCCGAGTCGATTCGAGCAATTGCCGTTGCCGCAAAACGTCCGCCGCGCGAACGAGCCCGTTGCCAAACCGTTCCTCTTGCAGAGTCGCCCCCGTACGGTTTGTTTTGATCTGCTCCTCCAACAGCTTGGCCTGCGCGGACGCTTCGATTAACGCAAACCAAACACTGGTCACTTCGGCACTTAACGCCAAAGCACCGGCGTGATAGTTCCAGCAAGTCGCATTGGCTCGCAACCGCTGTGCCTCGACCCGCGATTCGATCTCACCCCATAAGTCAATTTGCCAATTCGCATCTAGACCGAGGTTATAACGAGTCAAATTCTCGCCCGGCCCCATGTTGCTTCCCAGCCCAAGGAAGCCATCGATGTCCGGCCAAAAATCCGAAGCCTCGCGTCGCGTAACCGCCCGCGCGGCACGTATCTGAAACGCCGCCGCTTGCAGCGAATAATTATTTTCCAACCCCGAGGCAACGTAGCTATCGAGCTTCGAGTCGTTGAACGCACTCCACCAACGCTCCGGTTGCGGCACATCGCCCGCTTCAGAAAACTCCTCCAGCGGCTGCAGCTCGGGAAGAGGCTGTCGTAGATTTCGATCAGCGCAGCCGACCACCACTGGCATCAAGACCAGCCACAAGGCAATTTTGATTGAGACCGAACCATTCAAAATATCATTCGTTGCCAAAAACTATTTAGTCTTCATCGGCTGTTTATAAAAACGAAAGGGGGCACCGGATCGAGTGACTCGAACCTATCACGAGAACTCAAAATCGCGGCCGTCGACAGAATCTGCCACTGTTCATCTATAGAATTACCCAGAATGACGCAACGTCGAATGCCAAAACCGATTCGCAAAATGAACCAAAGCAATGCACGAGTGAAATCTCATACACAACGACAGTTATACTGCTCAATGACTGCTCACTGGTGGAAACGAAGAATGGCGACTGACTCGTGTGCCCCCCGTGCGTCACCCATGTCTAAATGAGCGAAAAATCAACGCTTGCCAATATTCTCCAGCATCCGCCGCCTTGCTTCAGCGGATAAGTCAGGCAGATGCTCCAACCGAGAAATCGACTTTTCTAAAGCGAGATTGAGATCGTTTAGCTGAGCGTGCAACTTGCGACTCTTCGCGCAAATCATCCGATGTAAAACTGCAGCTACTTGCTCCGACCAGTCTAGACGACGGTCCATTGCGTCGCTTGTAAGCTTCGCAGATTGCTCACAATCGAGTGTTAGGATCAGGTAGATTTTGGACAGCAGTTTCATTCTTCACTCATCCACGAACGCTCCAAACACTCTCTCAACATCAATCGAGTTCGGAAAATACGCACTGAAAAGTTAGAAGGTTTAATTCCGAGCATCTCACACAAGTCGTCGATCTTTTCGGCTGGGTTGGTTAAGCGGTAAAGGAATGTTGATAAAAGGTGTTCGGGGACCTTTTTAAAACAATCCTGCACGGCATCCCAGAACTCGTCTCTCTCAAGCGAAGTCGAAAACTCCTCACCGGCCAATCTTGGACTCAGTAGTTGGTCTATCGGAATCGTCGAATCAGAACCTGAGTCGGAGATTTTGCACTTTTCCCGTTTTTTAACGCGAAAAAAATTACTGATCTCGTTTCGCAGGATAGCAAACAACCAAGTCCGGATCGACGCTTCACCACGAAACGAACCAAGCTTATCAATCGCTTTGACCAAGGTTTCTTGCACTAAGTCTTCCGCAACATTCGCATCTCGGACTCGCAAAAATGCATACTTGTACAACAAATTTCCGTGTTGCTCCAACCACACCTCAGGCGTGTTAATTTCTCTTTGAGGATTGACCGAGGCGGACGACTTCATGAAACAAAAGCGGACCTTGGGACAGTTAAGCCACGCATCTAAAACCAAGCTAAATCAAAGCGTCGACGCCCACGGTCATTGAATCTTACAAGCGAATTGAAAATTAATTTTATTTATTTTCTTTGTAAGAAAAAACGCCGCGGGACCTCTGCACACCAATCGGATTCGGGGTTACCGAATCGTAGCAGTGTTTTTCCAACATGAGATATTAGATGCGTACTAGTTTTTTACTCAGCCTTTTGGCGATCATTTGCATGCCAGCGATCGCTCAAGCTCAGCAGCAAGTCCGGGTTACCGTTGAAAACCTCCAGCCCAGCGATGGTTTTTACCTGACTCCGGTTTGGGTCGGCCTTCACGATGGCGGCTTTGATTTTTTTGACGATGGCGGCAGCGCTTCGTCAGCACTCGAGGACTTGGCGGAAGAAGGCATTGTCTCCGGCCTTCAAGGACTCTTCAGCGGAAACGGCCAACAGGGTGTGCTGGCCAACGCGGATGGCTTTGGCGGCGCCCCCGTATTAGATCCAGGCGAATCCGCCTCGACCGTCTTCTCCCTCGGAGCATCCGAAAGATTCCTGAGTTTTGCTTCCATGATCATTCCGTCCAACGACGGATTCTTTGGAAACGATTCCGGTACGGCCATTGAAGTCCTGGACGCAGATGGCAACTTTAGTTTTTCGGGGCCAATTGAATTGACGTTTGCACAAGCATGGGATGCAGGAACGGAAGTAAACGACGGGCTCGGGGCCGCGTTTTCTGCCACCGGAGGAACTTCAACGGATGAGACCAACGGGATTATTGCACTACACGAAGGATTTGCAAACTTCGACAATACCGACACCGCCGATGGCTCGACCATCAATTTCGGCAATGCATCGAATTCGCCCGTGCTACGAATTTCAGTTACCGCTGTGCCAGAGCCGACGAGCCTGGTTCTGTTGAGTGGCTTGGGTATCTTGGGGATGATCAAACGCCGTCGAAGATAAACCCGTATTATTTTGTTTTATGGCCGACTTGTTGCGTTAGCGTTACGAGTCGGCTTTTTTTGTGGCGATTTTCAAACAAGTGCTCTGTCACACCTCAATGTTCGGGCTGTCAACTTACGGAAACTGTGGCGATCCAGTGACTTTCAACGTCGGCCAACCCGAATTTTTAGAAGTCACAAAGAAAACACTAGCGAAAAAGTGGAAACCGAATTTGCCAATTTTTTCCTTTTTAAATTTGATGATCGATCGTCGTTTGCTCTGATTGAAAACTTTCTTAACAAGAATCGCGCCAAGAATCAGGCCAAGGATCTTGAATTAAAAAATAGCAACTTGGAATTGGCAGAGATGACCACAAGAACCAATGACAAGTCGCTTGGAAATCGTTCGTCGATTCAAATAAAACCGCTGCAAACGCTCCCAGCACGATGAAACATTGTGCGCTCGCCTCGCTCTTATCTTGCCCAGCCAACTGGTATACTCCTTCTGCACTTTATGTGATTTCCGGAGATTGAGTTTGCCAATCAACCAATTGAAAAACACACCCACGGGAGAATTTCCTCTCGCAGCGATGGCGGCTCGCGACAAACTGGAATCCGCAACGAGCCTGAGTGCCTTTCACTGGGCCGTTATCATCTTCTCTTTGATTTTTTCTTTCGCTGCCTGGAGCTACGCAAAGTCGTCTCATCGCACACAGAACCAAGCCAAGTTCGATCAAGAGTTTGATCGAGTCGCCGAATTAATTCAGCATCGAGTTGAAAACTATGAAAACGCGTTATGGAGCGGCGTCGCGATGCTGGGTGCCTCCAACAACGATGTCAGTTTTGAACAATGGCAAACTTACGCCAAACGAATTGACATCGAAAATAAATACCCAGGCATCAATGGAATTGGCGTCATTCACGCACTCGAAAAAAAACAAGTTCCAGCTTATTTAAAAGAACAGCGTCAAACCCGACCCGACTTTCACATTCACCCGGCGCATCAAAACGACCAGCGATACCCGATCAGCTACATCATTCCTGTTAAAGGAAACGAACAGGCCGTCGGACTTGACATGGCTCACGAGCGGAATCGATTTTCGGCCGCGAAAAAATCTCGCGACACGGGCAAGGCTCAAATAACCGGCCCCATTACCTTGGTCCAAGACGATGGCCAGACCCCCGGTTTTTTGTTTTTCGCCCCCTTCTACTGCGACGAAGATTGTCAAAATACGCAAAAGCGACGCGAGCATTTTGAAGGATTGGTCTACGCACCGTTTATCGTTAAAAAATTGATGCTGGGCGTGCTCGGGAGCGAAAAGAGACAAGTTGGCATTCGTTTGACCGATGACAAAACGGTAATCTATAACGAACTCCTCGATTCGGAATCTGATTTTGATGCGACACCCGAATTCAAACGCAAGATCAATGCACCCATGTTTGGTCGAAACTGGGAATTCGAGATCTGGAGCTCCCGGTCGTTTAGCCAAGCCAATCGTAGTTCCCAACCACTGCTGATCCTGTTGGGTGGAATTCTGGTCGACAGCCTTTTGGTTTTCTTATTCGTATCGATTTCTCGCTCAGCTAAAAAATCGCTCGACTACGCCGACTTGATGATGCACCGACTGCAAGAAAATGCTCAGGAACTAACCAACAGCAAAACGGAAATCACAGTTCGGGCGGAGCGGCTTCGGGAAACACAATATCAGCTTGAACTAGCTGTTTCAGGCAGCAAAATTGGCATCTGGGATTGGGATGTCCAAACCGGCGACGTTTACTTTTCGAACATCTGGCACGAGCAATTGGGCGAAAAACCAAATAGCCTAAATCACATGACTGACTTTGAAAAACGCATCCACCCCGGCGATCTCGTCCGCGTCAAAACCACGATTCAAAATTATTTGGATAGCGAAATTGAAGAATATCGCTGCAAATTTCGCATGCAGCACGTCAATGGCAGCACCGTGTGGATCTTAGCCACCGGTCGGGCTGAACGAAACTCGGACGATACCTCGATGCGATTCGCCGGAACGCACACCGACATTACGGCCTTGGTTGAAATCCAACAGCAGTTCGAAGACCTAAACAACAACTACGAAGCAATGCTGGAATTACTCGGTTCGATCGATGGCCTTTGGGATTGGGAGATCATTTCCGGCAAAACGACGTATGCCGCTGGCTTTCGGAAAATCCTGGGCTTCGCAGGAAACGATGAAGTCGGCTTTCCAAATACGCTCGATGCAATGACCGCAAGAATCCACCCGGACGACGCATCTGAATTTTGGAGAACGATTGAAGGAAGTTTCGAAACCCAGAAACCGTTCGTGTTCGAGTTTCGCCTTCGCAAAAAAGACGGCGATTACATTTGGGTACGGAGTCGAGCGACCATTCAATTCGAACCCGATGGCAGCCCTTCGCGTTTGGTAGGTTCGATCTACGACATCACTGCACAAAAACAAAACGCGATTGAACTTGAATCGGTAAACACCCGACTCCGACGCAGCAATGACGACCTGAAACAATTTGCCTACGTTGCGTCACACGACTTGCAAGAGCCGCTGCGAGCGATCAGCGGGTTCGTCCAATTGCTTGACCAACAGTACAGCGAACAATTGGACGATCGAGGCAAAAAGTATATTCAGCATTCAGTCAGCGGCGCTGCCAGAATGAACCAGTTGATCTTCGACCTGCTACTTTTTTCACGCGTCTCTCGAGACGATTCAGATTTCGAAGACGTTGATTTAAAACACTGTGCTGAACGTGCATGCGAAGAGCTAAAACTATCGATTGCCGAATCAAACGCACAAATCGAGATCGGTGACTTGGGCGTCATTCCTGGAATTGAATCTTTGCTGATTCAACTTTTTCAAAACTTGCTGGGCAATTCGATCAAGTACTGTGAAGCACCGCCCGTCATCAGCATTTGCTCAACCGTTGAGTCAGATCAATTGGTTGTAAGAGTTCAAGACAATGGGATTGGGATTCCTGAAACCTATCGCAATCAAGTATTCTCGCTCTTCAAACGACTTCACCATCGCGACGAATACCCAGGCACCGGCATCGGGCTGGCAATCTGCCAGCGAGTCGCCGAAAGACATCACGGTATAATCGAGATTGAATCCAACGATCACGAAGGAATCTGTTTTGTCGTGCGATTTTCAATCGACAAGGCAACGAAACCAAACTAGACCGATCGCTTGCAACCGCGCCGTGATGTTTCTTGAGCAATTCCGCCATGGCAGTCACCATTATGTTTACGAGTCCAACACAATAGAAATCAATCATGATCCGTTTCGACTACTTTCGTTTACTCTGCTTGGTTGCATCGACTTTGATTTTCGGCAGTTATACAACCGCTCAAACGTTGCCTCATTCGTTTGCCAGACCAAACCAAGTGGCCGTCAAGCATCTGCACCTCGATCTGACCGTTGACTTCAAAGCCAAACAGCTCTCCGGCACCGCCGAGTTGACACTCGACCGCAAGTCACCGACGGATAACTTGCGATTGGATTCAAACAGGCTTCAAATTGATCGGGTTACCCGCGCCGACGGAGCCGAGCTCAGCTGGACATTGGGCGACAAAAAACCGGGACTTGGCCGACCGCTAAACGTCGCTCTGCCACCTGCAAACAAAGCCAACGCAGACAAAGTGATCATCCACTACTCAACCTCGCCGACGGCCGAAGCGTTGCAGTGGCTCTCCCCCGAACAAACCACCGACAAACAACATCCGTTTCTTTTCACCCAATCGCAAGCCATCCTTGCTCGAACTTGGGTGCCCTGCCAAGACACGCCTGCAGTCCGTATGACCTATAGCGCGAAAATCCGCGTGCCCGCTGAGCTTTTGCCGGTGATGAGTGCCTCTAATCCTCAGCAAAAAAACAAAACCGGCGTCTACGAATTTGAAATGAAGCAGCCAATCCCGTCTTACCTGCTAGCCTTGGCAGTGGGCGACCTCAAGTTCATTCCCGTCGGCGATCGGAGTGGCGTCTACGCGGAACCTTCGGTTTTGAAAAAAGCAGCTTGGGAGTTAAACGACACCGAGCGGATGATCAGAGCCGCCGAAAAACTTTATGGCCCGTATCGCTGGCAGCGTTACGACGTCATCTTTCTGCCCTCAAGCTTCCCCTTCGGCGGCATGGAAAACCCGCGACTGACGTTTGCCACGCCTACCATTCTGGCCGGCGACCGTTCGTTGGTCGCACTGATCGCCCATGAATTGGCTCATTCGTGGTCGGGCAACTTGGTCACCAACGCAACGTGGAATGATTTCTGGCTCAACGAAGGCTTCACGGTCTACTTTGAACAGCGAATCATGGAAGCCGTTTACGGCCGCCGCTATTCGGAAATGCTCGCGCGTCTCAACTTGGACGGCCTCGAAAGAGAACTCGCCGATCTAGACGCCCGTGACACGTGGCTCAAGCTAGACCTGGCCGGCCGCAATCCCGATGACGGCATGAATGCGATTGCCTACGACAAAGGCTATTTCTTTTTGCGAACACTCGAAGAATCCGTTGGCCGTGAGAAATGGGATAACTTCTTGCGAGCCTACTTTGACAAGTTTGCCTTTCAGAGCATGACGACCGAAGACTTTGTGCAACATCTTAAATCTAATCTCGATACTGAAATTGACATTGATGCCTGGATCTACGGCCCTGGTCTTCCGGCCAGTGTCCCGAACGTAAAAACAGAAGAACTCACAAAAGTGGCCAAGGCGGCCGAGCAATTCAAAGCCGGAGCACCTGCCAAAACGATCGCCTCCAAATTTAAAACAAACGAGTGGACCACCCACCATTGGAATTATTTCTTACGTTCGTTTGACGACAAACTAACGCAAGATCAAATGAAAGACCTGGACCAAGAGTTTGGTTTCACGGATTCAGGGAACTCTGAAATCACGCACGACTGGTGCCTGCTGGCAATCACCTCAAGCTACCCGCCGGCAATGCCCAAGCTGGAATCGTTTCTGACCAGCCAAGGACGACGCAAATTCCTGCAACCACTGTACGAAAAACTGGCCGAAACGGAGGACGGAAAAAAGCTGGCTCGAAAGATCTACAAAACCGCCCGCCCCGGCTACCACTCGGTTTCTCGAAAAACGATCGACGAAATCTTGGACTGGAAATCCTCAGGCGAATAGTTTGCTTTGCGATACCAACAGGGCGCTGAACCGAGCAGTTTACAACTCTTTCGAATATTCGTTTCCAAAAAATTAAACAGGAGGCCGCAAAGAACACGAAGCATTGACTCAACAAGCTACAATTCAACCGCCTAAGCCACACCCTTTTTTGCGCTCTTCGCGAGCTTCTGTAAAAACTTAGCTAAACGTCCAGCCCGCGAACCTGCTCTTGGGGGCTTCACCCGTTTTTTTCGGCGATACTTCTAATAGTTTTTCGGTAAATTGCCTAATTTCCATTGGGAATAGACCGTCTCTAGCACTAAAATTCAGACTCATTTTTTTGGAAGGTAATATGCAGACTATAAGATCACGTCACATATCTCGCACCGGCGGCTTCACGCTTGTTGAACTGCTGGTCGTTATTGCAATTATTGGAATTTTAATCGCAATGCTGCTGCCAGCAGTTCAGCAGGTCCGCGAAGCAGCCCGTCGAGTTCAATGTACGAATCAGCTTCGCCAAATGTCTTTGGCATGCCTGAACTACGAATCGGCTCATCAAAGATTTCCAGCCGGTGAATTCTGGCACGGCAACTACACCGACGCAGGCGCGTGGATCTGGTGGAGTCGATGGAACTGGACCGTCAAAATTTTACCGTTCATGGAACAAAACAATCTTCACGCTGGTGCCGACGTCAATGCACCAGCGTTTCAGGGTTCGACTTACCAAGACATCCTGTTCGAGACCCCGCCAGGATTTCTCTGTCCCTCCAATACCCACTCATCAATTCAACTCTCCGAAAATGAATTGACTCCGGGCGTACGCATCGCTGAATGCGATTACGCGTCGAACGTTGGCGACCACTTCGCAGGTGGCTCCTTCGGCGTGGGCGCCGATCCAAATGTTGGTTCGCCGCCAACCCATCCAGCCTTTGCTAACAGTTGGACACACGCGGGCTATCCTCCGAAATTTCCGATCCGTGGCGTCATCGGTCGCTTCGGTTGGGCCGCTTCGATGGCACAAATCCCAGACGGAACCTCAAACACTTTTATGCTCGGCGAGTGCATTGGTGTGTTTTCGATCAATCAAAACTTTGGCACCCAAAGCTGGGCCCTGACCAGCTACCCGATGAACTGGAGAAACGAGTTTTTCCAAAACACGGCGAACTGGCCGACTGTTGCCAACCCTCAATGGGGCGATGGAGTGGTTTTTCGCTCGCTGCACACCGGAGGGCTAGTCAACTTTGGCTACTGCGATGGTTCGGTGCATTCACTGAACGAAGACATGAGCCAAGATCTTTACATGGCGGTTTCGTCGCGTGCCGGCGGCGAAGTTGTCTCCAACGCTGATTTCTAAACTCGACTACCACGATAGATACCGGGAGTGCGATGCGTTCGCCTCTCGGTTTTTTTATAGATAGAGACGGACTATGAAAAACCTGCAAACGACTTGGTTTACTTCCCCTGTATTTTTAGCAGTCGTTTTAGCAATTGGCTTCTTGGTTCTTGGCTGCAGTGATGGCCGCTTGCAGCTAGGTGAAATTTCCGGCACCGTCACCATCGACGGCAAGCCGCTACCAGCGGGACAGATCGTTTTTATTACTCAGACGCGACGCGGCTTTGGATCGATTGCCGACGGCAAAATCGTTGACGTCACCACCTACAAGAACGGCGATGGCGTTGTTGTGGGCAACCACAAAGTTGTCATCCGCCCTAAATTGGACGAAGCCGCTTTGATGGCACCTCCCCAAAAAGGCCGGAAAGTCATTCCTTCGACGACAGTTCCCAAAAAATATCACAGTGCCGACACATCCGGATTGA
>CAZROJ010000093.1:14093-18182 GCA_964601665.1 uncultured Pirellulaceae bacterium | reverse complement strand
GTAAAGGTGCTGGCACGAAGAACCACACGGAATTGAGATTCACAGCACTAGGCCGAAGCCGAACAAGCCAAAGGTCAAGAAATAGATCAGGCCAGTAACGATCTTTAGTTGGTAGAAACGGTGCAGGCCGAGCCAACCGCCCAAGACCAGCAGCACCCAACTGACGTTGTAGTCGATTCGACCGGGATGAAAATTTCCGTTGGCTTTTTCGTCGATCGATGGAATCAGGAACAGGTCAACGAGCCAGCCAATGCCCAGCAGGCCGCCCGTGAAGAACCACAGGATGCCCGTCAGGTTTTTGCCGTAGTAAAAACGGTGAGCTCCGGTGAAGCCAATGATCCAAAATAAATAGCCGATCGCGATCGAGTGCGTGTTGGCATAGCCGACAGGGACGTACTTTACGTATCTTTTGTCGTGTGCCCAGTGATCATAGCCGTCGGGTTTGCAGGGCGGATAAACTTGCGTGTGGCCCATCTTGGATTTGCTTTCAAAGACAAAGTTGCGTTGGTAAATGTGAAGAAGGAGTTTGTATTCGCGAGGTTGCGAATGATCTTGGTTGAAATCGAGACATTTTTTGGGCGCAAACAAACCGCGATCGGTTGGCGGCGGGCCATTGTCGGGCGGCTCATGGCAGTTTGGTGTCGAGTGAGCGGGCGTCGGCTCATTGGGATTCGAGACTCGACGCGTACGACCATCCATTAGCCGCGAAGTCCCCAGCGGAGTACTTCGCTGATTTTGGGCGTTTTGCCTTGCCAGAGAATGCCGGTTCGAAAAATTCTGGCGGCGAAGAAGACGACCGTCAACGTGCATAAGGCCAGCACCAAAGCACCCACGGTTGGCTGCCACCAAGGAACCGATCGCCCCGTGGCCATGCGCAGCATCATGGCGGTCGGCGTCGCCGGTGGGAAGAAACTAACCAGAGTCGAAGTCTTGCCCAGTGGGTCGCGAACCAGCAGCAGCCAAGCAAACATGGGGCTCATCATCATCAGCCAAACCGGCAGCAGTAACGCTTGGGCCTCTTTAAGCTGCGAAACCGAGGCACCGATGGCGAGAAAGATTGACGCGTAAAACAGTACTCCTAAAATCTGAAAGGTTAAAAACCATGGTGCCAATTCCAGTGGCAATTGGTCCAGTGAGCCGTTGTAGTAAGACATCCCCAGCAGGCCAGTCGAATAAATTAAGAAAACGGTCAACGATCCTGAGACCGTGCCCAGCAGTTTGCCGGTCATCAGCTGGAAAGCGTTGACGCTGCCGAGCAGGACTTCGGCGATGCGTTGAGACTTTTCTTCCATGACACTTTCGAGCATCGGCTGGGCGGCCATAAAGATGACGGCGAACATCAGAATCATCACACCCAAGGGCACAAAGATAGCTTGTAAAGGTTCGGTTTGTTTTTCAGCGGCAACCACCGAACCGTTGCCGTTGCGACTGGCAAGGCCCATGCCGTTGACTGCGATTTGGACTGACGCTTTGGCTACGTCGGCGGGGTCGATGTTTAGGTCTTCAAAGCGTTGCTCGCGAATTTTTTGATTGATGACGCCCGCAATCCAACTTTTCGACTCGGCGAGCCCAGACTCTTCTGAATAAAACCGAACAGCCGGCGAAGCGTCTTTGGTCGGCTTGGTCAATTCGTCTGAAGCTGTTTTTGGTTTGGTTGGCTGGGCATCGATCAGGTCAGCAATTCCACAGGGGATTTCAACGATCGCATAAAGTTCTTGCTGCCGAATTTTATTGCAAAGCTCGGCCAGTTGGCTTGGCTCATTGGGCAGCGGAGTGACTTGTTCAAGCAGGTAACGTTCGCGAATCAAATTCATGCCAGGCGGCGGCTGTTTTGATGGGTCGTTGCCGAGCTGCTTACTGCGGGCGAGTTGGTCGTCAAGTTTTTGGTTGCGTTTGGCAGCGGCTTCGAAAAGCGTGCCGTAGAAAATGCCGGCATGGTCAAGAACGGCGATTTTTCGCGTTTTAATTTCTGCGCGGTTTTGCAGAAAGTTCATCACAAAAAGACTGCCCAACATCAGGATGGGCATCATCGTGATCGACAGTAGAAAAGCCTTGGTACCAACCATCGCTTTATATTCGCGAAAAGCGATGGTGAGAATTTTTCTCATGATGTGAACTTTTTGGCGATTGTTTTTGGCGGGCGAAGCGGCTTGGGAAAACGAGAATAATCGAAATCCAAGAACGATGCGACAAGGTTACTCGATTGAACTCGGCTGGGCCACTTAAGTGCAAGTCACAAAATGACTTCCGGTTCTTGCAGTGGATGAGGCAACATCGAGAGCTCGTCGATCCTGTAACAAAGCGGGTCAAATCAGCACTGGTTTGCCAAACTGGCGTTCATTGAATGACCACTGGCTGTACCTTGAGTGTTGCGATTCGGTTGGGCCGTTTTTCAAATTTCTGTTTTTAATCGGGGAAACTGTGATTTTTGATTTTCTTCTATTTGGCACGTCGGTCGCTTTGGGGTGGTTGGCGATTTTGCCGCAGACCATTTACCAAGAGGAATCCAATGCTCGCTCCAGATATTCCAAGACTTTATAACGATCGCTTCTACGATTCGAAAAACAAAACCAGCCGCTTGGTTGGTCGGCAGCAACCGCTCTGGGTTTTTGCGTCAGGTCCGATTCGAATTTTGGCAATGGGCTTGATCGCGGTAACTGTTTTGATCGGCGTCTGTTGCTCGATTCCCCAAGCCCACGGCTCCGGGCTGTTGATTGCTGACGGCGGGTTCGGCGGTGTTCTTGAGATCAAAGAGCAAGATGTCAGGGTTACGATCAACAACGGAATCGCCGTGACCGAAATCAACCAAGTTTTTCTGAATACCGAAAACCGAATTGTCGAGGCTTTGTATACGTTCCCCGTTCCACGCGGCGGCAGTGTTAGTAACTTTAGCATGGTGATCAACGGCAAGGAGATGATCGGCGAGGTGGTTGAAAAAGAACGAGCTCGAAAGATCTACGAAAGTTATAAACAGACGAAACGAGATCCTGGGTTGCTCGAGCAAGTCGACTACAAACGTTTTGAAATGCGAGTGTTCCCAATTCCCGCCAATGCTGAGCAGCGTATCAAGGTGACCTACTACCAATCGCTTGATTTCGATCATGATTGGGCGACGTACGTTTACCCTTTGGCCACTTCGACCAAGGGGCTGGATGAAAAAACAACTGGCAAGTTTGCACTGACAGTCGACATCAATAGCGAAATTCCAATCACACAATTTAGCAGCCCGTCGCATGGCGACCAATTTGTCGTTGCCAATCATGACGAAAAATATGCTAGGGCGAGTTTAGAAACGACCGAAGGTGACCTGAGCAAAGATGTGGTGATCTCTTTTCAGGCTCGTCGGCCTCGCACGGGTTTGGATATGATCGCTTCCAAACGACCCGGCGAAGATGGCTATTATAGGATGACGTTGACGGCGGGAGATGAGCTGGCAGATTCAGCTGGGGGAATGGATTACGTTTTTGTATTGGACATTTCGGGCAGCATGGCCAACAAAGGAAAGCTCGGGCTTTCCACCGAAGCCGCCAGTGCGTTTGTTGGTTCGCTGGGCCAAGGCGATCGTTGCGAAGTCATGACTTTCAATAACGTGCCAAGTTTTAATTTTGGAGCATTGCGGGAAGTCGACGCGGTATCGAAAAAGCAAGCGAAGCAGTTTTTAAATTCGCAACGGGCCCGAGGCGGCACGGCGCTGCGGCCTGCGTTGGAGGCTGCGGTTCGATACAAAGACCCGGACCGACCGCTGAATGTCGTTGTTTTGTCCGACGGTATGACGGCTCAAAATGAACAGCGAGAGTTGTTGGCGGCGATCAATAGTGCACCTGATGGTGTGCGGGTATTTTGCATTGGTGTTGGCAACGAGATCAACCGCCCGCTGCTGCAGCAGCTTGCCGAGCGTGCCGGTGGATTGGCCGCGTTTACCTCGCAGGGCGATGATTTCCAAAGGCAAGCGGACGCTTTCCGGCGAAAACTTGTCCATCCGGTCGTGACCGAGTTGGCGATCACCATTGATGGCGTCCAGGTCTACGATAACTTGCCAGGCGAGTTGCCGAATTTGTTTCATGGTAGCCCAATTCGATTGGCGGGCCG
>CAZROJ010000093.1:2092-13993 GCA_964601665.1 uncultured Pirellulaceae bacterium | reverse complement strand
TTTTGGTGCAACTGCCCCAGTTATTGTTGAGTCATTTTCGACATTGGTCGGCCGAGCATCTGTTTTGGGACCTAGCGATGTTTGCCATGCTGGCGGCAGTTTGCGAGCGCATCAGTCGAATTGGTATGGTCGTCGTTCTTGCCACCGGGGTCTGCTCGATTCCGCTGGCGGTCGGCTACTTTGACCCTACCATTTTGACCTACCGGGGGCTCAGTGGTTTGGATACGGCACTGTTCGCAATGGCCGCGGTCTATTTGGCTTTGACGAAGTTTCGAAACGGCGAACGTGTTGAGGCTTGGGTTTACGCGGGACTATTGTTGGGGATGGTCTTAAAAACGGCGCACGAATTAACCTGCGGTACAGTTTTCGTTGCGAGTACCAATTTTGTGCCCGTGCCGGTTGCTCACATCGTGGGGGCGATGATCGGGGCTTTTGTCGGCCTTGGGTGTTTTGGGGGCGTCTTCAGGCCGAAGGTCGTGGTTTCCGTCGCCTGATGTTTTTGGTGCAAAACGACCGAATTAAAGGCCTTGTAAAAAACCTGAGAGACTTGCGAAAACCCGTGTCGCTATTTCCGTTGTTTTGCTGTCTAAATATCTTCTTTTGTGCGGGCGGTACCTACGCCTATAAATATGAATATCGAAGGCAAAGCACATCGAGCGAAAATGATGGACATCGAACAATTTAAGTGGCCAGAATTCAAAAAAGTCGTTCTTGTGTGGACTCGGAGCGATGATTTTGTTTCTTCGGCAGAAGACGTCGTTGCTGGAATGGATGGCGACCTGAAAGTTTACGCTGTTCACGCGATGCCCAACGAGTCCATTTATTCTTCGGGAGCTTTCAGTTTTGGTCGTGGCTCGGAGTCGGCTTACGAGCGTGAGCTGCGAAAAGAGTTTTTTGAAGCCGTTGATGAAAGTGAATTGCTGCGGCAAGCGAAGTTTGAAGTCGTGTTCGGCGACCGGATTGCCGAGATCAAACGGTTCGCTGAAGTTATTAACGCCGGTGTGATTTTAATGCCACGATTTGAGCAGTCGAGTTTCTCAAAATGGATTCATGGGGATCTCAACCGTCGAATCGCCGACAATGCTCCTTGCTCGGTTATTTTTTTAGACGCCTGCGATTCAAAAAGCAGCGATGGCGGAATCGAAATCGCTGAACCGTCTCAAGAAATGATCGATTAGAGTCACCGGATTAGAATCGCCACAGCCTTGTCCAGAGCCAGCCATCAAGTGCGATGGCGATTTCAGAGTTGATCGATAATCGATAAACATTCGGCGGGATCGGTGCGTAGGCGGTGGTCGACATGGACTGCAGCATAGCGAATCACGGCTGAAGCATCGACAATGAAACGAGCGGGCATTGGCAGGTCCCAGTTGTTCGAATCGTTGTGGAGTGGCAAGTCGAGACCTAAGGACATTTCGGCTTCGGTAACGTTCGTGGGTGTTGAGAGCGTCAAACCAAATTCGGTTGCGACTTGATTGTCGGCATCGCGGATGACTGGGAACTCAAGGCCGATCTGGTGCTTGATGTGATCGTTGAATTCTTGTCGTTGGGGACAAAAGGCAACCACGGTCGCTCCGCGATTGGCGAATTCACTTAAATTGGTTTGCAGAGCCTCCAGCTCGACGATGCAATAAGGTCACCAATTACCTCGGAACCAAGTTAAAACCAAGATTGGATGCAGGCAAAAGTTTTCTAGAGTTAACTTGTCGATTGCTGCCAAAGCGCGATCCAGCGGTGCCTTGTCGCCGACTTGCAGCGCGTTGTCGGCCGCTCGCGATCGAATTAAGTATTCCACGTGCGCATCGAGTACGGCAATGATCTCCGGCGGAGTATCACCGGTTTCAAACTCATGGGTGATTGCGGCAAGTCGGTCGGCGAAAGTCATGATGAAATTGTAACGAACCTTGGGTTGTCGGGTATCGTCGTTGGCTGGCTCGTTTTTTGATTGACCGGCGTGGATTGAGTCGAGCTATTTTTTTGCGGCGGCTCTTTGTTGTCGATCAAGCAATGCTCGTCCGATTCCCTTTGCGGGAGCGGCTTCAATATAGATTGTTTGAATGGATCGACGATCGGCTTCGCGAAGGAATTCGTAAAAGGCCGCGGCGTAATCGTGGATGGTCAAATACGTCTGGCAATAATCAAAATCTAAATTGGGTGGCGAGGTCAACCCGCAGTAGGCGTTTGATCCATTTTGTTTTTTGATCTCATGTTTTTGGAAGTCTTGCGTTTGTGAATGGATCAAAATTACCTGGGCTTTTGGTTGGTAGTGTGGGTGGGCGAGGCCGGGTGACATGGAAGGGCGGGCGGGCGTAGTTTGTCCTTGGGCAGTCGGAGTTAGTTCTTGTGTATCGGGGATGATCGATCGGATTTGCTCGAGCGTGACCGCGCCCAGTCGCAGTACCGTTGGCACTGGCGACGTGCAATCGACGACGGTGGATTCAATTCCAAGGCTTGGCGAATCTTGGCAAAAAATACCATCGATACGGCCGTCTAAATCTTCAAGAACGGATTGCCATGTTGTGCCGCTGGGGCGACCCGAGCGATTGGCTGACGGAGCGGCCACGGGAACGCCGGCGTGCTTTAAGATGGTGTGCGCGATTGAGTGATCGGGAATGCGGATGCCGACGGTGTTCAAGCCGGCCGATACTAACGAGCCAATTTTGGAGCTTTTTGCAAGGACGACCGTGATGGGGCCTGGCGAAAACGCTTCCAGCAATGATTTCGCAGAATTTGGCAGCTCGGCCGCGGCGGATTTCCAGAGACCTGCGTCGCTCAGGTGAACGATCAAGGGGTTATCGCTGGGCCGACCTTTGGCAATGTAGAGCCGACGCACGGCATCTTCGTTGGTAGCGTCAACACCCAATCCAAAAACGGTTTCTGTGGGAAAGGCAACGATGCCGCCAGCCCGAATCAACTTCGCAGCTTCTTCGGGCGAATCGATACGTTTGGTTTTCAACGTCGTTCCTAGAAAAACGGCGGCCTAATGACAGTTGCTACAATCCGCTGAACCTGTAGCATACTGCAAACAAAGAATTTTCGAATAGGGAATCTCGATGCCAAATCTAACAATCGTTGCCGACATTATTGCCAAGCCAAATCAAGTTGACTTTTTAAAATCTGAATTGGAAAAGCTGATCAACGCGACTCGCCAAGAGGCCGGTTGCGTCCAATACGATCTTCATCAAGACAACAACGATCCCGCTCATTTTCTGTTTTTTGAGAATTGGGAATCTCGCGATCATTGGCAAACGCATATGAACTCGCCTCATTTATTGCAGTACAAAGCAGCGACTGAAAACGCGGTTGACAGCGTGGTGATTTCTGAGATGACCAAGACCAACGGTTAGGCGAAAGGCGAAAGGCGAAAGGCGATTGAGAAACTTGGGCAATCTGCCCAAGATTCGCAATCGTTGCAAACATCAGCGGTAGAAATTCAACTGCCGATCGCCTTAAGTCGAAGGCTCGACTGGGCAAGGCAAAAACGGCTGCCCGCGTGATTGGGCTAATTTGATTCGGCTAATTTTATTCGGCGAGCGGTATCTGGCGAGTGATCGAACGCTGCCGCGTTAGCTACTCGCCATCGCGGCAGCGTTGTCCAGGCCAAGCTTTTTCATTTTTTTATACAGCGTCGTTCGGTTGACACCCAGCTGATCGGCCGTCTCGTTTCGGTTCCAGTTGTTGTCTCGCAAGCACTGCAAAATGATCTGGCGTTCGGGGCCTTCGAGAGCTTCTTTCAGGGTTTGACGCCGGTTGGACGTGGTCGGAACCGAAACGACGTTGTCGCTGCAAGCAGTGATGTGCGAGGGCAAATCTTGCGTGCCAAGAATTGGACCTTTGCCCAACAAGACAGCTCGTTCGACCACGTTTTGTAATTCGCGAACGTTGCCTGGCCAGGCGTACTGTTGCATTGCCTGAGTTGATTGAGCATCGAATCCCTCGATCGACTTGCTTTCTTCTTTACAAACCTTTTGCAAGAAGTGTTGGGCAAGCATGGGAATGTCAGAATTGCGTTGCCGCAGCGATGGCAATTCGATGTTGATCACATTCACGCGATAGTACAAGTCTTGACGGAAGCGTCCTTCGGCGACCGCTTGCGAAAGGTCTTCGTTGGTCGCAAGAATAATTCGGGTGTCTACTTTGAAGGTTTCAGCACCGCCGACTTGTTCAAATTCAAGTTCTTGTAGAACACGCAACAGCTTGATTTGCATGCTGGTCGATGCGGTTGCGATTTCGTCCAAAAAGATTGTGCCTCCGTCGGCTTGTTGGAATTTACCAAGTTTGTCTACAGATGCTCCGGTGAACGATCCTTTGACGTGACCAAATAATTCGCTTTCAAGTAAATTCTCGGGAAGGGCACCGCAGGCCACTTCGACGAACGGAGCTTTGCGTCGATTGGATCGTTGGTGGATCGATCTGGCGATCATCGATTTCCCAGTACCGCTTTCGCCTGTAATCAAGACGGTGGCTTTGGTGTCAGCGATGTTATCGACCATGTCAAACGTTTTTTGCATTCGGTAGTCTTTGCCGATGATGCTGTTGCGACCGTAACGTTTGTCTAGTTGGCTTTTGAGCTGTTCGTTTTCTTGCATTACTTTTTGTTGCGACAACGCGCGATCAAAAGCAAGCAAGATTTCGTCGTCGATCAGGGGTTTGGTCAGCAAGTCGAATGCTCCCGCTTTGACCGCTTCGATGCCGGTGTCGACGTTGGCGTAGCCGGACATCAATAACACGACCAAGTCGGGATGGTGTTTTTTGAGTGTGGTGACTAGCTCCAAACCGTCTTCATGGCCGAGTCGCAAGTCAACGACGGCCAAGTCGATTCTCGTATTACGAACGGTCTGGATCGCTTCAGCAGAATTGCTGGCGAGTGAAACTTGATAGTTCTGTTCACCGGCAAGCCATCCGCCCATGGATTCGAGGAGGTGCCGATCGTCGTCGACAAGCAGGACGTGGCGAGTTTGTTTTGTTTGTGAAACTGATTTCATGATTGGCAGAGCAAGTGGGGGCGATGGTGAAAAATAACCACGTGTTTATTTAGGTCACCTAGGAACCCAAGCTGCTCGAATCCTATCAAGTCCACAAAATTGATGGATTTTGTCGGCAAAGCCCATACTTGGGGACGGTCGTGTTGTAATGGTCGTGCCGGTAGCTATGATAAAAATGTCTAATAATGCAGCTTGATGGGAAACTGCCTTATTTTGTTCAGATACAAAATCGGAAAAGTAATTGTCAGGTTGCGTCACTTCCTAATGAAAAGACTGCAACGATGCCAACGAAAATTATTCTCGCGGACGATCATCCGATCGTTCGCGAAGGAATTTCAATGGTAACGCAAGACTTGGGGATGCAAGTTGTTCATGTCGTTGATGCCACTGAAGCGATGGCTTCAGCGGTGGCCGAACATCGTCCGCAAGTTCTGATTACCGAAGTTCGACTGGGTGGCCACGACGCGCTCAAAATTGTTGAACAGATCAAGGCCGAAATTCCTGATTGCCAGGTCGTGGTTTTTACCCGCTTCGACAACCCGACCAATATTGCGAGATCAAGTGCATTGGGGTGTCATGAATTCATCCCCAAATCCGCGCGGCCCGAAGAGTTGGCCGAAGCACTGCGGAGTGCGGCTGCGGGGGAAGCGACTCGCGATTCCAGTTTGCTGGTGACCACAAAAACACGGATGAAGCGAACCGCAAAATTCTCCAGCGATAGCCCGTTGACGACTCGAGAAACCCAGGTGCTACGTCATGTTTCGATGGGCTTGAAGAACCGGGAAATCGGCAAGTCACTCGGAATTAGCGTCGAAACGGTCAAAGAACACGTGCAAAATATTTTGCGAAAGCTAAACGTGAACGATCGAACTCAAGCGGCTGTTTGGGCTATTCGAAACGAATTTATTTAGTGCTGGGCACTAGAGTTCTTCGTAAAACGTTTTCATTCTTGCTTCCAAGTTTTCAAAACTAGCTCCGAAGTAGTCGGCAAAATCGCTGGCTCTTGCGGAACTGGGATGTCGCCGGAACGCTTCTCGAGAAGCGTCGTTGGCCAAGAACGCCGCGTACTTTTTCGGATAAGACTCAGCCAGGAAGAATGCCAGCCCCCAAGAAATCGTGTACGCTCGCTGCGTGTCAGTTCGAAATAAGTTATCGCTAACCACCAATTGCTCGATCTGCCCCGCGACTTTTCCTTGGCGATAGTAAGCCTTCAGATGTTGCAAACATTGTTTGTTGATTCGATCGGACTGGCGAGAATAGTGCTGGCTATTGTGAATGCCTTTGGCTTCAAAAAGTTGAGCGAGTCCTTCGGTAATCCACTTCGCCGGATTCCCGTACCGACGATGAATGCCGGTGTTGTACGCGGTTTGATGGGTGGCTTCGTGAATGATCGTATCACTGCTGTTGAGCCAGTCGCGGCCCTCGGATCCTTGGTCGTAGGTGATGATTCGATTGCTGGATGGGTTGTAGTAACCGACTGTATTATTCAAAGTTTGATGATAGTTTTTGATGAACCGATCGTATTCTTTGCGAGTTCGAAGGACGACGGCGACCATTTTTGACTTTGGTTGATCAAGTTTTACGCCACGAGATTCAAAGTAAATTCGAAAACGGTGGTAGAGATCCTGAAATGGCTGAGCCCATTTTTGTCGGCTGCCAAGTGGGTGCACGACCATGAAATCAGTCGTCACCGAGACTTGATATTTCGAGCCAAATTCGCGGGTCAGTTTTTGGCGAAATTCTTCGGTGTCAAACGGTTTATACTGACTGCTAACGAGTTTCAACTCTTGAATGTTTGTCACCGGTAGACGCGAAATTCGACCGTCGCGTCGAAACAGCATGATGTCTTGCCCGTCCCACACCAGAGGTTGCCCGACGTAGTTTTTGTCTTTGTAAGGTACTTCCACCATGCCGTCGCTGATCTGTTGACCGCGTGCTGAAGTGAGGGTGAACGACGCGAAGACGACGATCAAAATACAGAGCCGAGTCGAATTTAAAATTGCTGCAAAAATCGATTTCATCGCTCGTCCAAATTGGCGGTTGGCAAATAGAGGTTCCAAGCGAACTGTAGTACGCTTTTGGTTGACCCGGCCGAAAACTCGCGGCAAGATTTGGCGTTGGACGACGAAATGCTGACCGCTATCGCCCTAGAATCGGTATTTTCATTACAAGCCGGATTTCGACAGGTGAGCCGACAAACGATAGAATAAGAGTCGTAATCAACGCGGCACGGATTGAAAATGGATACCTTGATGAATCGTCTTCAAATTTTTCTCGCCCGAACGATCCCTAAAGCTCGCTCGATTCTTGTGTTCCAAGTCCGCTTGGCTTTGACTTTGGTTTTAGTTTTGATTTTGGTTTTTGCTTGCTCGAGCTTGGCGGCGGCTCAATCGATGCAAGATGATGAAATGAAAGTCGCCGCAAAGGTGGTCCAGCTTCAGTTGCAGTTGGAAGATGCCAACCTGGCCAAGCGAGAGTCGGCCGAAAAAGAACTGGTCGAACTTGGCGTCGGCGTCTTGGATTATCTCGAACCCGCGACAGACGAAACACCTACCGAAGCCGTTGAGCGTCTTGGTCGAATTCGAAAAGCTTTGGAGGCGTTAGCCGTCGAATCGCATACCCAGCCTCGCCGCATTTCAATTAAGGGATCCTATTCGGTCAAGGAAGCGATTGAGCAATTGGTCGCAAAATCGGAGAACAAGATTGTTTGGCCCGCAGCCATCGAGGAAGCCATTCAGGCTAAGCAGGTTGAACTAGATATTGATAACCAACCATTCTGGAAAGCGATTGATCAGTTAACTGGAAAGGCTTCGATGCGAGTGGATTCGTTTAATAGCCAGCCCGGCCAGATCATGTTGGTTCCCGCGGAGCCGAATTCGGCCAAACTTCCAGTCGATTCCAATGGGATCTTTCAGGCAAGCGTGTTACAGGTTTCGGCCAGTCGCAATTTGGAGAACCCCGCGTTGAACTATTGCGGGGTTCGCATTCGAATTCGATGGGAGCCACGTCTGGCACCGATCATGTTATCGATGCCAGCCAGCGGTATTACGGTGATTGACGAATTCGATGAAAAAATAGAATTGCCCAATCCCGACGCCGTGTTTTCGGCTGGTGTCCAACCGGAAATTCCCGAAGTTGAATTGGTGATTCCGATTGGCTTGGTTGACCGGCAAGTCGAAAACATCAGCCAGCTTCAAGCAACATTGAAGGCGACGCTGCCGGGACGCTCGGAGACTTTTGAATTCAAAAAGATCGGGCGGCTCAAGGCTGGGTTCAGGCAATCCAAGGCTGGCGTGAGCGTGTCGTATGAAGGATTCCAAAAGAACGAGGACTTGTACGGCGTCAAAGTAAAATATTCGTTCGACGAAGCCGGTGGCGCACTCGAGTCGCACCTCGGTTGGGTTTATGAAAATCCATTGCAATTGATCGACGCCGACGGCAAAGAGTACTCGCCGCTGACCATCGAATCGGCGGGTCGAACTGAAAATTCGGTTGCGATCCGCTACTACTTTTCCGTCGATCCGGCACCGATGAATTTGCGGTGTGAAACCGCCGCCGCGATTGTTTCAACCGAAGTCAAAATTCGTTTAAAAAACATTCCGCTTCCCTAGTCCTTTGTCACACCGTAATGTTCGGGTTGTCAACTTGCGGAAACTGTGGCGATCGAGTGACTTTCGTTGTGGGCCAACCCGAATTTTTAGAAGTCACCAAGGACTAGTCCAACGGCGATCGCCTGATTGCCAGTGCTCACACCGAGGCCCGGGCCAATTCGAACAACGTTTGGCCATGGTCGAAGATCGCAATCAGCCGTCGGTTTCGTTTGACTGCGGTGGCGTTGGGGCGGTTGGGCTGAGTTGCGATTCCAGTACGCCTTTGACTTTCGGCCATACAGCCAAGGCTTCGATAATCATCCAAGTTTGCAAGCCAAGCGTAATGATGCCGATCGTCCCGGCGAGCCAATTCGAATTTTCACCGCCCATTAACCAGCCACTTTCCGCATCGAACAACTGCCAAAGTAGCGCCGCGGCGGGTAAGAAAATCATGATCAGCATTGGAATCACGACAAACCCAACCGGTTTGGCTCGTCGCCACAAATAAAACGCGGTCACCATAAAAGCAAAGCCGGCCAGCAATTGGTTCGTGGCACCAAATAAAGGCCACAGCAACATGCCGCCTTTGCCGTATTCTCCGTTGGCGTTGGGGATCATCGCAATCGCGCAGCCGAGCGTGACGGCAAAAATGGTGGCCACGTACATGTTGGTCAATGGTTTGATCCGAATCGTCATCCCCAGCTCTTGCACAACATACCTTTGCAGCCGCGTTGCGGAATCGAGCGTGGTCGCGGCGAATGAGGCAACCAAAACCGCGATGATGTTCATTCCCAAGGACAACGGGATACCTATCGAGAGCAAAAAATTGGCACCGCCGTCAATGAAAGCACCAATCTTATTGCCAAGATTAAAATCCTTCCATGTTCGCGATTCGCGTTGTCCAGTTTCTGGATTTACGTAATCCAATTGGTAAGTCTGACGCCAAGCTTCACGGCCCGTGATCACTTGTCCCGTGGCGTCTCGTTCCAAATGGGTAACAACTCGGGTCTGGCCATCGGCTTGCATGGTTTGGGTTGGAGCCGAATGCTTGCCCATGCCCACGCCAGCACAGCAAGCCAAAATTACCATTACCGCCAGCGCCGCTTCTAGCAGCATCGCTCCGTAGCCGATAGCTTTCGCATCGGTTTCGCAAGCGAGTTGTTTGCTGCTGGTACCACTGCTGACCAAGCAATGAAAGCCACTGACCGCGCCGCAGGCAATCGTAATAAACAAGAACGGGAAAATGGGCGGCGTGCCTTTGGGCGTTTCTTGGGTGATGGCGGGTGCCGAAGCCAACAAGTCCGCGCCACCCCATAAACAAGAAACAACCAATCCGATCGACAGCAGTGCCAACGCGACAAAAAGTTGATGACTGTTGACATAATCGCGCGGCTGCAACAATAGCCAGACTGGCAGGACGGACGCGATCGCACAGTAGATCAGCAAAATCACCGTCCAACCGACGACTTGGTTCGAAACTCCTAAGGTGATTTCAAAATGGTAAGCACCAACGTAGATGGCCAAATAGATCATTGTTAAAGCAATGATCGACATCGGAAGAATCGCGTTGGGGCTTTTGCGAAGCGTCAGGCCAAAAGCGATCGCAATCGGCAGCGAAATCCAAACGGCCAAAACTGAGCCTGGATACTTGGTGAAAATGATTGCGATGACCAATCCAAAAATCGCCAACACGACCGTCAGTGCAAAGAACAATGCGATCAAAAACAATATTCTCGCTCGAGTACTAATTAAACGCCCGGCAATCTCACCAACCGTTTGACCTCGGTTGCGCAGGCTCACGACCAAAGCGCCAAAGTCGTGGACCGCTCCGATAAAGATACTGCCCAAGACAACCCACAGCAGCGCTGGAAGCCATCCCCAAAATACCGCGATCGCTGGACCGACAATCGGGCCCGTGCCGGCGATGCTGGTGAAGTGGTGTCCAAATACGATCGACTTTTTCGATGGAACAAAGTCGATCCCGTCCTCAAGTTCGCAGCTGGGAACTTGGGCCTGTGGGTCGAGTTCAAAAATGCGATTCGCGATCCATCGGCCGTAAGTGTGGTAGGCCAAAATGAAGCCAAAAAACGACCCAAAGGCGATCAACAGAGTAAACATAGGGCTCTCCTGAGAGCTGCCGAGGTAATCGTGTTTAGATGCTGGACGAGTCGCGAGCGTCAAAACGAAAGTGGAAAAACTTGGCTGAAGTTTTTAAATTCTAGCGAGTTTTTTGAGGCGCGTCGGAACGGCGATGGAGGATTCGCTTCTCTATCGCCTGATCGAAGACAGGTCAGGAAAGAATTTGACGGCTTAGGAAGGTAACGCCGTGGCTGGGAGCAAAGTAAAACCAAAAGCGAGCAAGTCAATCCAGCTTACTTGTTCTACGCAGAAACAACTTTTCGCTGCGACGGTAGAGTTGGCTTTGGAGCGGTCAGGACCGCCAAGCATTTGAAGATGATGCCCCAAAACATAACGAAGGCGGCCAGCTTGATCCAACTGACCGTTGGCGACCTTTGGCTGCTGCTGTCAAACGAAAATGTTGGACTGCCCACGCCGGTCGCGTTCGTGTCACCAAAATCGAGCTTGATTTTGGCTTGGCTCTCCGACGAGAACCGCTTCATGAAATCGTAGCCCAAAGCGACGCCAAGCCGAGCTTCTGGTTTAAGCGGGCTGACTTCGTAATCTGGTACGACCAACGAATTGTCGCCAAGGCTTACGTTGGTGATCAACCGGCCCTTGAACTCGGGATCCTCAATCTTCAACTTCAGGCTTGAAAGAGCCAAATTATTTGAAGCTTGACCGGGTGCCCAATCCATGCAGATGGTCAGGTTTTCGACTGAATCCAAACCGCGATCGTTGAAGTGTTTCCAGAGTTCACCCGCCGTGATTTCTCCTTGATGACCGGCATGCAAGCCTGCAAGCGATCCGATGGTCTCGGTGTTGACGGGCGTGAAATCAAAATCACCCACGGTCACAACGTGCTCGTTGCCGCTAATGACTATCTCATCACCAAAGACCGTCGCTGGAACCGCAACGGTGGCAACGAACAGGCAGAGAACGCAAATTTTCGCTAAACAGAGTTTCATGGTTATTCAACTTGTGCGAATCGAAGAAGCGTTTCAGATTATAATTTATCCCGTCAGAATGTCTATTCGTCAAACTAGGCTGAGATTCGATATTGAGTCGATTTGTCCCCGTACGGTGTGCTTGTCTAGCCAAAAGCATTTTAAATGCCGGACCGTTAATACCAGAATTTCCTGACGTATTGGGGGGGGGGGGGGGGGGCGGGGGGGGGGGGGGGCGGCGCACGCGGCGGGGGAGCAGGG
>CAZROJ010000093.1:0-2082 GCA_964601665.1 uncultured Pirellulaceae bacterium | reverse complement strand
CCCTAAATACCCCCCCAAAGCCGTTAATGGCTCCCATAGCGTCGGCAGAGCATCTCGCTCAGTTACATGCGATCAAATACGAATTGCTGCAGAAGTTAACTGCCTTGCGGTGAAAGTTTGCTGGTGCTGTTAGAACCTGCGAACGCGTTGTTTCACTTTACCGGGCTCGAATTCTTGGTCGGACATGTCAGTGATTTTCCAGCCGATTTCGGCGCCGGCTTCGTCGATATACTCAACCACAAATTTGGCTTGGTACTTATTCTCACGCTCATGAATGTGCCCCCAGTGCTCGATGGTACCGCGTAGGCTCCAGCTGCATGAGTAGCCGAAGCTCACGGGCGACTTGGGGGTGAACGCCGAACGAATCGGGCTAGTTTCTCCGTCAAGCAGTCGTACTTCCTCAATGACAGCCACCGCACCGCCCTGCTCTTTGATTTTCAAACCTTGGTTGATTTGTAAATACAGCTCGCGCAGCAGGTCTCTGTCCACGCTCTTTGCCAACGCATCGTAAACGTCGCCTTCGTCGCGGTAGTCGAACGCCCGGAACATGTTCGCATGCAGGCGTCCAAAGATGTCTTCCGCGTTTTCTGGTTGCATCTGAAATAGTTCGGCTTCGCGAAATGGATCCGGGTACTCGGCGGTGCCCGCCCCAGCCCCCAACCAAGCTCCGGCTGCTAAAACGACTGCCAGCAGCCAGAACGGCCATTGCGTGCTCGCGGCGGCCAAGCCGAACAAGGCAACGAACACCGCAGCGGTAATCAAGCCGACTGCCACCCAAGAGATCTTCAGCATGGGTTGTTCAAACTTAGTCAGCTGGATGTCGTCGCCAAGGCTAGTGATCGGCGGCAGCGGCGGTCGGTCGGGGGCCTGCCAGCGGTAAATGTTTTCGGTCAAGAATTTCGAAAACTTGGTTTTGCTGACTTCGTTATAAGCGATCACCGCGCTGTCGACTTCGCGAATGGTGCTGCTGAGCAAATCCCATTCGACGGTCACTTCGGCGGGACGCGTCTTGGCGCTGTAGGACATGATGACACCAACACGTCCACTGGCCATCGATACTTTTCTTTTTTCAGGCCGCACGGCGAAGTCGCGAATGTCCAAGCCATAAAAATCGATGCGATCAAACACGGGTTTGACTTCGATACCGTCAATCGTCACTGGATTTCCCGCGCCAAAAAACGCCTCTACTTTTTTGGCTGCCGCCGTCTGTTCGTCGATGTCCAAAAAGCTCTCGTCCTGCCGCTCCAGTTCCATCAACGATGCCAGCGTCGCCAGCGGGATCAGCACCTCGTGACGGACTTCGTGGTCGGTGATGTAAATGAACGAGTAAACACTACCATAGCTCGTGATGCCCAGTGTTTTTTCGCGCTGCGTCTCGAACCACTGTTTCCATTCTTCCTCAGAATCCCCTTCGTTTAAAACTGGGTTGTCCCAGTCGAACCGAAACGTCTCGGGTGTTTGCGGCTTGAGAGTTTTAGCATACGGAGTGTCGGAGCCGGCTTGTTTGAGTAACACGTGAAACTCCGACGGCAGCAGCGCTCCTTCGGCGATCATGTCTTGTTGGATCGTGACGAATTCGGGCGGCGTTTCGTAGTCAAACTCCAGCACGAACTCCATCGTGTACTCCATTAATTTTCCAGACTCGATTCCACCTTCTGGGATTTCAACATCGACGATTTCGGTGATTTCGGGTTTGAGCAATTTGCCGGCGACATCACGGATAGTAATTTTTTCGGCCAAGTACTTGGCGTGGTCCTGAGTCGCGTCCTTGATTTCGGCAGGATCGTACAGATCGTCCTCATAGGCCTCGACTCCCTGCAGCATTTCTAAATCTTCGGCAAAGCAGATCAATCGCATCGTTGTGCCGGTTCGGCCAACGTAAATATCGCCTTTGACAATCGAGAGTGGATGCTTGGTTAGGTTCTCGGTTGCAGCAGAAGTTGTCGACGCGAAGGACACCGCGAACATCAACATCACGATCGCGTTCAAGATTAAAGCGGTTGGTCGCCGCGGGGTAAGCAATGACAGCATGGATTTGAATGAAACCGAGATAAAATTGCAGTGAATGGAAATAACGGGTTT
>CAZROJ010000092.1:10830-18194 GCA_964601665.1 uncultured Pirellulaceae bacterium | reverse complement strand
GCATGGATTTGAATGAAACCGAGATAAAATTGCAGTGAATGGAAATAACGGGTTTGAGGCGATCGGCAGTTGAATTTCTACCGCTGATGTTTGCAACGATTGCGAATCTTGGGCATCTTGCTCGGTAGTTTCTCAATCGCCTTTCGCCTTTCGCCTAGGCGAAATTTAATGATTGGCAGCGCGGAATTCAATTTGCGATAACGCGTTTTTTAATTTGGCTTGGGCATTATCAACGATTGTTGCCAAAAAGTTACCCATCAAAATGGGCGCGTAAACCTTCGATTTCAATTCGCGAAGACCCGGTCGCCAGAGATGCCGTTGAGCTGCTAAGATTTGTGATTCAATCCACCGATTTAGTTTTGATCAATCTCGACGACGAATGAACGCGCTATCCGAAATCAAATCCCGCTTTTCAACTGCTCTTGAAAAGCTTGTCGATGACCCTGCTCCCGCCGTGGCGATGATCCGTCCGGCAGGCGACCCCAAGTTTGGCGATTACCAAGCCAACTGCGCCATGTCACTGGGGAAACAGTTAGGCAAGTCACCGCGAGACATTGCCGCCGATTTGGTTGCCAGTGTCTCTTTGGAGGCCCTCTGTGACAGCGTCGAAATTGCAGGGCCGGGCTTTATCAACCTGACACTCTCGGATGACTGGATCAAGCATCAGCTGACGGCCGCCTTCAACGATGATCGGCTTGGTTATACTCCGACCGCCAATCCGCGAAAGTTCGTCGTTGATTATTCGTCGCCGAACGTCGCCAAGCCAATGCACGTGGGGCACATTCGATCGACGGTCATTGGCGACGCGATTTCAAAAGTGCTGCGGTTCGCCGGTCACGAGGTGATCAGCGATAACCATCTTGGCGACTGGGGCACTCAGTTTGGAATGATCATCTACGGCTACAAACATTTTCTAGACGCCGAAGGATTCGCGGCCGAACCGATCCAAGAATTGGGGCGGTTGTACAAATTTGTTCGCAAACTGATGGATTTCCACGCGGCAAAAAAGCAATTGCCAAAGCTGGAAACTGAATGGGTTGTCGCGGAAGAAAAAACGCAGCAGCTGCAGGCTTTTCCGATCGCGGAAGAAAAGAAAGCCGCCAAAAAACAAAAGAAAGAACTCAACAGTGCCGTTTCCCAAGCCAAGTCGCTGGCGGCAAAAATCGATGGGCTGAAAAGCTCTGTGTCGGTAATCGAGTCTGACGCGAGTTTACTGGCCGATGCCCAAGCCCATCCCGACATCGCGAACGCGGTTTTGTTGGAGACGGCAGCGCTGCACGAAGGCGACCCAACGAATTTGGGCCTCTGGGAAAAGTTCCTGCCCGTTTGCCGACAAGACATTCAAAAAATCTACTCGCGATTGGACATCTCGTTCGACCACGAACTGGGCGAAAGTTTTTACCACGATCAGCTGGCCGCGGTTGTGGCGGACCTCGAGGCCAAGGGCTTCACGCAAGAAAGCGATGGGGCGACTTGTGTCTTTTTGGAAAATCACGAGGCTCCGATGATCATTCAAAAACGCGACGGAGCTTTTTTGTATGCCACCACGGATTTGGCCACGATCAAATATCGCGTCGAACATTTCGGGGCAGACGCGAGTCTGTACGTGGTTGATCATCGCCAGTCCGAACATTTTGGGAAGTTATTCGATGTGGCTCGACAATGGGGCTACGACCAGTGTGAACTCACGCACGTCGCTTTTGGCACGGTCATGGGCAAAGACGGAAAGCCCTACAAAACTCGCTCGGGAGACACGGTCGGCCTGGAAGGGCTACTCGACGAAGCCGAATCGCGGGCGGCGGTGATTGCCAAACAAAACAATCCTGAACTTTCTGACGAACGATTGGCTGAAGTTGCCAAAGCGGTTGGGCTGGGCGGGATCAAGTACGCCGACCTGTCGCATAGCCGCACCAGTGATTACGTTTTTGACTACGACAAAATGTTGGCGGACAAAGGCAACACGGCAACCTATCTGCTGTACGCGTACGCCCGAGTACAAGGGATTTTTCGCAAAACCGAAACCGACGTCGAATCGCTGCGGAAGCAGCCGGTTGTGTTTGAATTTGAAAAACCAATTGAACGCCAGTTGGCGGTCAAGCTGTTACAGTTTTCCGAGGCGATCGATGAAGTCCAAATTGATTATCGCCCGAACCTGTTGTGCAATTACTTGTTCGAAACGGCTCAGTTGTTCGCCAAATTTTTCGATCAATGCAGTGTCAAAGATGCCGCGACCGAGGATCTGCGCACCAGTCGTTTGCAGTTGTGTGACTTGACGGCTCGAACGATGAAAACAGGTTTAAGCCTGATGGGAATTAGCGTTTTAGATAAAATGTAGACTTCGTAAAAATAAAATGTGACCAGGTGCGATACGGGGAGCCCAGCGTGTTCGGAGAAGCACAACTTATTTCAGATTCCGAAAACCGCTTGCCCAGCGTTTCGTTCATCATTCCCGCGCACAACGAGGCGAGGTATTTGCCCGCAACGGTTCGCGCGATCCAGTACGACATCGCTCGGCTGGATTTGGACGCCGAAGTCATTGTCGTTAACGACGCGTCCACCGATCGGACTGGGCAGATTGCGTTGGATGGCGGAGCCCGAGTTGTCGATGTTGAACTGCGAAACATTGGCGCGGTTCGCAACGCCGGCGCAGCGGCAGCGTTGCACGAGTGTTTGATCTTCGTGGATGCGGACACGGTTGTGCCGGCCAAAACGGTCCAACGTAGCTTGCAGTCTTTGGCGGCTGGGCGAATCGGTGGCGGGGCCTACGTCGAAATCCCAAATCGCTTCGAGCTGCCGTTGCTCAAACGTTGGATGTACTATGCCGTGACGACCGTTTGGTTGTTCGTTTTTCGTTACTCGGCTGGCTGTTATATGTACTGCCGCAAAGACGCGTTTGAGGACTTTGGTGGGTTCGACGAACAATTTTTTGCGGCCGAAGAAATGTACTTTAGCCAGCAGTTAAAGCAACGCGGAGAGTTCCAACTGGTCCGGCCCGGGGTTTTGACTTCGGCTCGCAAGCTGCATCGGTACAGCGTTTGGGAGCTCGCTCGTTTTGTTTTTAACCCGCTGAAGAATCCGTTCAGCCTGTTCCGCAGCCGCGAGGGGCTGGAGATCCTCTACGAAGATCAGCGGTAGCGATCCGGCGTTGCCCGGCCGCTCGATCGCCGATCGCCAATCCCAGCCATGGCAACATTGCCGAACCCCAAGTGTCCGGTTATGCTCTTCACCTTTGAAAAACCGATTTAGCAACCTCAAGTATTTCCCGCGATGTCCGATATTTTTGCCGATCTCCAGTGGCGTGGTTTGATCCACCAATCAACCGCCGATGACTTTATCCCGACTTGGTTGCAAGAAGGCGCTCGCACGGTTTACGCAGGCTTTGATCCAACCGCCGACAGCCTGCACGTGGGTAGCTTGCTGCCGCTGATGATGCTGCGTCGTTTTCAAAAAGCAGGCCACCGTCCGATTGCGCTCGTGGGTGGGGCGACAGGAATGATTGGTGATCCCAGTGGTAAGAGTGCGGAACGTAATTTACTTTCGCCAGAAGTCTTACAGGCCAACGTCGCTGGCATTGAAGCGCAGATGCGCCACGTGCTGGATTTTGAGTGTGGCGATCAGTCCGCCGTGTTGGTCAACAACAATGACTGGATGAAAGCGTTTAGCTACACCGAATTTTTGCGCGACGTGGGTAAGAATTTCCCGATCAGCGTGATGCTGTCCAAGGATAGCGTGAAGAGTCGGCTCGGTAGCGAAGCGGGGTTGAGCTACACCGAGTTCAGTTACATGCTGCTTCAGGCATACGACTTTGTTCACTTGAATCGTGAGTTCGGTTGTGAGATGCAAATTGGTGGCAGCGATCAATGGGGCAACGTAACCGCTGGGATTGATCTTGGTCGACGGATGCTCGGTTCGCAGTTGTACGGCGTGACTTGTCCGTTGCTGACAAAGTCGGACGGATCGAAGATGGGGAAAACCGAAAGCGGCGCGATCTGGCTGTCTGCCGAACGAACCAGCCCGTATCAGTTTTACCAATACTGGGTTCGAGTGGAAGACGCGGATGTTTCGAAGTGTTTGCGGTTCTTGACCGAGTTGTCGCATGAGGAAATCGATGCCCTGGACGCGTCGGCCAAAGAGGCCCCTCACAAACGTGAAAGCCAAAAGAAACTGGCCGAGCAATTAACGTTGTTGATTCATGGTCAAGCGGGTTTGGATCAAGCGATGCAGGCGACCGAAATCTTTTTTGGTGCCGAGATCGAGAATCTGAACGACAACGATTTGTTGCAGATTTTCGCCGACGTTCCTAACAGCAGTTTTCCGATGTCGCAGTTAGACGACGAAGGTTTAGGGCTGATCAATGCCGTGGTTGCCGCAGGGCTTTGCAAAAGCAACGGCGACGCGCGTCGGATGATCAAGCAGGGTTCGGTCTACATCAACAACCGCCGCAATGACGACATCGGCCATCACTTATCCAAAACTGACTTGGCCAGCGAGTCAACAATCGTCCTGCGCTGCGGCAAGAAAAACTACGCAGTTCTTAGGTTCGAGCAGTGAAGTTCGAGCAGTGAAGTTCGAGCAGTCGCTTGGCTTGGGCCGCGATTAAATATCAGGCCCAGGTTATCTTGCGCGAGCTGACGAGCAGACGGCTGCTTCTAGCAGTTTCTGGCAGTTTCAAATTCTGGGCGATCTTGGTCCGTCTCTGCTGCACTAAACCGCCGTGTTAAAGTTTGCCGGTTGAGTGGTCTTTGGCGGTTGATGGCAGCCGCTAATCCGCAAACTCGACGCGGCTTATCGTTAGTTTTGCGCCGGTCGTTTGGGCTTCGGTAACTTTGCGGATTTTCTCAATTCTCTTAGATGTAGTGACGATGACTTTTCTACGTTGGACGAACATGGTCTGGCATCGGTCTGAGTATCTGCAAAGAGATTCTTGATCGCTGGTAGGCCAGGTGATTTTTTTCGCGTTGGCGAAATGGCTGTCCACCAAGTCACAACCCCGTAAATGTAACTTGGCGGCTCTTAGTAATTCGACGAAGAGCCAAAATTGATAGTTCCAGATGGAACAGACCCAGTATTCAAAAGGATTTGAAACAATGCGATCTTTAATGCTTGTTTTGGGCGCGTGTCTCGCCGCCCTGAACTTCGCAGGCTGTTCCAGCACCGGTTCGTGCGGTTGTGGCCTGATGTCTGACGCTCCGCTTTCCGCTTGTGGTAGCGGCGCTACAGGCTGTGCCGCTGAAGCCTCGACCGGCGATTGTGGTTGTGGTGAATCGGCGTGTGGCGGTGAGGCCTGCAAAGGCCAGCGATTTGGTGGCCGAAGCGGTCTTGGTTTGGGACTGATGGAAGCTGGTCCGGCCTGCCGCCAAGCCTCTTGCAATGGCGGATGCAATAGCTGCCAAAGTGCTGGGCTACGCGACCGTTTGCAACAGCGAGTTCGCCCTGCCTGTCGCCAAGCGGCTTGCGACGGCGGATGCGATACTTGCGAAAAGGCTGGCCTGCGTGACCGACTTCAGGGCATGCGACCTAACTTGATCGCACGCGTTGGCAGTCGTTCTGGTGCTTGCGGCCAAGCCGACTGCGGTGGTGCTTCTTCGGCGATGGGTGATTGTGGTTGCGGCAGTGATTCCGCAATGACTCCTGCTCCTGCTTTGGAAAGCAGCGATTGCGGTTGCAATTCAGCATCGACTGGAATCCACGCCTCTTTCGGCGATGATGTTACCGAAGGTGGTTGTGACGGCGGATGCGAAGGTGGTTGCGACGGTAGCGAAGTTGAAGTTCAAACGGTTGAATTCCAAGATCGTGGCTTGCTGGGAAAACTGGGTTTCGGAAGAAACCTAGGCAGCCGAATTCGCTCGACAGCCGGCTGCGGCCATGCTGGTTGCGGCTTGGGTGGAAAGCTTTGCCAACGATGCCGCAGCGGAATGGCTGGCGGAATGGCTGGCGGAATGAACCTCGGCTCACGAGCTCGCGGTTGTGGCATGGGCGGCTGTGGAGGACCGGGCGGTCTTTGCCGCGGGTGTCTGGCTGGACTTGGTGGTGGTGGACGAGGAGCGATTCCTCATCGCCAACCGCCAATGAATCCAGGTGCGGCTGGTCAGTCTCCGACTTACGCGTACCCGTACTACACAACACGAGCACCACGTGACTTCTTGGATCCAAATCCACCAACGATTGGATACTAAGCTCGTTGACCTGTCGCCAGACAAGACAACTTTGATTAACCAACTTGGTTACGAAAACGGCTGGGCAATACGTCCGGCCGTTTTTTCGTTGGTATCCAAGTTGGGCGTTCGCGGTAACAAAGATCGCAGGCGTTTTTCTTCACCAATCGGTTTTCGGCGAATTGATTTTGGTGTCGTTTGAATGCTGAGTGCTCATTCCGATGCCGAGCGTCGGGCTGGGAGATTTGTCGTTCGAGCGGACGGGGAGAAAAATTCTTAGAGCCTATCCCGTAAGCGATGAGCCGACCGTGCTAGCCGCGAGCATTTTGAATTCTGCGATAAGCACTTAGTTTCGCAGCATATCTTCCAGTGCCGCGACGACCGCCTGTGGGTCTTGCAGCATGTAAAAAGCTGATGCAATGGCCATCGCCGCTGATGCGATCAGAAAGGGTACTCCCATAACATTAGGGCCGACCTTTAGTTTCTTGATCGACGCGCGCAGTTCATTTTCAAAACGCGTCCAGCCTTCAACACTCTGTTGGTTACCGCCAGCCATCATTTGAACATTCCGTAGCCATTCAACGGCTTCAACGTGCATGTGAATTCGCAGGCGAGGAATAATTAAGGCGCTGTCGAGCCAGCGGCTTTTGGGATCCAAATCCATCGCGATTTTGGTCAGGATTGGACGCACTTCTTCCATCGATATGTTGTAGACGACCAGCCGCGGCTTCATCAGCAGGACGACCAAGGAAACGCACAGTCCGTAAAAAACAACCAGCAACAGCCAGACCCATGGCCCGAACCGACTGGCAGCGCCTTCAGGAAAAAACAACTCCATCGGGCCGGCCACGACAAAACCGAGGATTCCGATTCCCAAGGTCGCCGCGTCCCGAGCGCCGGTTGTCAAAAACGGGCGTCGGCGCAGGTTCAACAGGCCAAGCATCAAGAAGTAAACCGCCAGCGGCGCAACGGCGATGCAAAAGTGAAGCGGGTCCATGGCGGAGGGGTGGAAGTTAAGGTTCGGATGAAGTCACTGAGTTTAGGCCAAAGGCGATCGATAAACTACCGGTAACGTGTCCAAAGCCTGCGATGGTGTTGAACATCGATCAGCAACGCTCCCATTGTTTTGCCCAAATGCCGACTGATGGTCGATTGCCTCAACGCAGCGTTCAAGCGTAGCGTCCTTGTTTCGGCGAAAATTTCGGTGCC
>CAZROJ010000092.1:0-10730 GCA_964601665.1 uncultured Pirellulaceae bacterium | reverse complement strand
CGCTACTATTTAAGTGAATCGGCGAATTGCTTTTTCAGTGCCGCGATGCCTTGTTCTCCTTGCGAGCCGTCCACAATTACGTTGACGCGTACTTCGCTGGTGTTGATCGCGTCCAAGTTAATGTTGGCTTCGGCTAAGGCTTCGAACATACCAATCGCAACACCGGTATGACTTCGCAGACCGACTCCGGAAACGGAGAGCTTGGCGATTTCCGTTTTGGAAGCCACGCTTTGACCGCCAAACTGTTCGCAGACTTTTTCGGTTACCGCTAAAGCCGAATCGAAGTCTCGGCGAGAAACCGTGAACGAGATATCCGCGACGTCAGCACTGGCGTGGCTCTGAACGATCATGTCCACAAACACACCTGCGTCTGCTAATTGGTCAAACAAATTTGCCGCCACGCCCGGTTGGTTGGGAACCTTGGCCAAAGTGACAAGCGACTGCGTATCGTCCAGGGCGATGTCATCAATGGCCAGGCCTTCCATGCCCAGGCCTTGAAGGCGAGCGATAACTTCTTCGGGCGGCATGGCGGTTCGATCGGCGGTCAGTTGTGGGGCTGGGGCGGAGTCAATTTTGTCCAGTTCAAATTCCGAGTGGACAATCTTCAGGGCTTCTCGCGCCGCATCGCGGTCGACCAAAGCCGAGATTTTGATTTCACTGGTGGTGATAATATCCAAGTTAATTTTCGCTTCAGCCAATCGGCGAAACATGCGGTTGGCAACGCCACTCTTTTCCGCCATGCCAAGGCCAACGACCGAAACCTTGGCGGCGTTTTCATTAACCGGGCCCAGTTCGCCGCCCAGTTGCTCGATTACCTCGTCCACCGCTTCTCGGGCCAGCTCCAATTCTTGTCGCGGCACGGTAAAGCTGATCGTGGTGTTTTTTCCGTTGGCCGAAACATTTTGGACGATCATGTCCACGGTTACTTTTCGCGCGGCAATCGGGGCGAAGATCTTGTGGATCGTTCCCGGTACGTCTGGCACGTTTACGATCGAAATCATCGCTTCGTTTTTTGTCAACGCCGCCCCGCTGACGACCATGCCGGAAGTGTCGGCGTCGTCCACGATCAACGACCCCGGAACATCGCTCAGACTGCTGCGAACATGAATGGGCACGTTGAATTTTTTTCCGAATTCAACCGAACGACTGTGCAGCACGCCGGCGCCCAGCGAAGCCAGTTCTAGCATTTCGTCGTAGCACACTTGCCGGACCAAGCAAGCTTCGGGAAGCACGCGCGGGTCGGTCGTGTAAACGCCATCGACGTCGGTGTAGATTTCGCAAGCTTCGGCGCCCAGGACCGCCGCCAAAGCAACCGCAGTGGTGTCGCTGCCGCCGCGACCGAGCGTGGTGATGTTGAAGTTTTCGTCGATTCCTTGAAACCCGGCGGCGATCACAATGTTGCCGTCGTCCAGGAGTGACTTTAATCGCTCGGTTGAAATCGATCGAATCCTGGCTTTGGTGTGTGAGCTGTCGGTGCGAATTCCAATTTGAGCACCCGTCAGGCTGACCGCTTTGGCTCCCAACGAATCGATCGCCATGGCCATCAACGCGACGCTCACCTGTTCGCCAGTCGACAGCAGCATGTCCATCTCGCGGGCTGGCGGGCGTTCGTTGACTTCGTTGGCCAGTGAAATCAAGGTGTCGGTGTTTTTGCCCATCGCGCTGACAACCATCACGACTTGGTTGCCGCTGTGCTGAGCTCGAACGGCCTTGCGAGCGGCGGCGAGAATTTTTTGGCTATCGGCAACGCTTGTTCCACCGAATTTTTGAACGACAAGAGGCATGTTGGGCTGCAGTTTTGCGCAAGGTTAGAAGTGTAGCGAATAAATGAGCGGCTATTGTCAGTCGGCCACGGGCTCTGTCAATCGGCAAACTGTCGCTTTGATTGGCCTTGGTAAGATTTTAGGTTGTATTCTCGAAACGCATTTGCCGAGAAACCGCGTTACCCGAGAAACCGCTTTACGAAACCGCTTTACTAAACCGAGTTAGACCGTTTAACGGCAAGCCAATTTTCGCCTGTTTAGTTTGCTTTTGTTGGCAACGGTGGTCACAATTGGTGAACGTTGCAGCGATCAAGCTGAGAACGAATCTCACTTTCCACTTCCCTTTTTGGTAGGCAACATGTCCTCACAAAATCCTTCTAACCCGTATGCCGGTACTGCTGGAGTGGCCGCACAAAAGACCAACATGCCGGCGCGAACCAATGGCTTGGCGGTCGCCAGTTTAGTCTTGGGCGGACTCTCGCTGATTTTCTCCTGCCTGACAGGTTTGTTCGGACTGATTTTGGGCATCGTCGCGTTGGTGCAAATTGGCGGCAGCAATGGTGCTCAAAAAGGCAAAGGCTTGGCCATTACGGGAATGTTGCTGTCGTTTATGCTAAGTATCATTGTGCCCTTGGCTATGCTTTTGCCAGCGGTGAGTGCCGTTCGCCACGCGTCAAAACGGGTCATGACTCTAAACAACGCTCGGATGCTGCAATTGGCTCAGCTGAATTACGAATCAACGCATATGCGTTTTCCAGGAAATGATAATGGCCTCAGCTGGCGCGTGCACATCTTGCCGTTTATTGAGTATCAAGATTTGTACGACCAATTTAATCTCGACGAACCATGGGATAGCCCGACTAACTTTGCCTTGCTGGACCAAATGCCGGAGTGTTTCAAGAGCCCGGCCGGTGAAGAGCTGCCGCCGGGGAAAACGCGATTCTTACGGCCCGTCGGCAACGGAGCGGCACCTCTGCCGGGCGAGGGAGAGGGCGAAGATCAAGCCAGTTTTAGTTTTGGGATGCTCACCGGAGGGTCGTCCAATACATTTGCCATCGTCGAAGTTGACAGCGATTATGCAGTGAACTGGACGCAGCCGTCCGACTATAACTTCGATCCGGAAAGCCCGATGGCAGGGCTGGGGAACGCTCAAACTACCGGCGGGTTCGTTGTCGCTGGATACGACGGCTCCGTGATGTACTTGGAACCTGATGTTGACCCGAACGCGATCAAATCTGGGATGACCTTTCATTCCGATGGCGATCCGCCCAGGCGATTTTAGCCTGCAAAAGCAACCTTGAAGCTAATCGTCGATTGGATCGCCTTTGCCGATTTGGTCGATCAGTTTTTCATAGTTTTCGCGAGTCGCATCGGCGGCTTGCTTTAAACCATCAGCTTCGGGGAAAACCTCGGATAGCTTCAGAATCGGTTCCATCCATGTTTGCAACACTCGGAACTGATTCCGAATGATGTCCAAAAAGATATTCGGAACCTTGTTAATGATTTCAATATTTTGAGTACCGCTTGGGGCTGCTTGGGCGGCCGCAGCCGTCGCGCTGTCACGCGAAGCCGAGCTTGACTGCAGCAACGATTTCATTTCGCCCAGCGTTTTATTGAAATTCGCCAATTCCGAAACCGCATGGCCGACTTGGTTCATCGTTGCCGTTTGGATGGCACTTGGCTCTTGGTCCGCCGTCAAGTGTTTGACTCCCGTGTCCAGTGCCGATCGAATGTCGTGCAGACCCTCGCTAAAGGTCGTCATCTGAGCGATGACTTGTCCCATTTGACCGTCATCGCCAGCGGCGCCCAGCATCAGATTGCGTTTGAAGGTTCGCTTGATATCATTCCAGCGTTCCAAGTCCTCGCCCTCCAGTTTGCCAATCAGCTCTTTCAGCTTGAGCAAATTCGCTTGAGCTCCAGAGGTTAGCGTTTGAGCTTGGTTTAGGTAGTGAGCGTCGATCAGCGTGTCGAGCTCGCTGTCGTTCATGATCGGCGCGATCTGTTCCGCGATTTTGTTCATGTCGCGATACGAACCTTGCAATTTGAAAGCCGGTTCGGTGCGGAATTCGTCCGCTTGAGCCGCCGAATCGATGTACTCCCGGTTGACTCGCAAGATGACATCGCGAGCGACGACCAGTTTTTTCATCACCGCGACAAATTCGTTGATCTCTTCAATCGAATAGTTGCCTTCGAGCGTTTGCGGTTGGTCGTCGCCTTGCTGAGCCATCTTGATGATGGAATAGACGTCGGCGCGGCTGCGCGAATTGAGTCCAGCCAAGGTTGAATTGCTGGTCAGGCAGTTTTCAAGGTAGCTGAGTTCGAACGAGCCTGCGTTACCACCGATAACATCTCCCAAGTTGTACGTGTCGGCTCGCGAAGCCAGCATGTCAGGGATTTGGAACTTTTCGCCAGATTCGGTATAAGGGTTTCCAGCCATGACCACCGCGACTTTGCGACCGCGCAAATCGTAGGTCTTGGACTTGCCACCAAACACGCCCTCGATCCGCCGCGTGGCGTCACACAACGAAATGAACTTTTGCAGGAACTCGGGATTGCAATGCTGGATGTCATCCAAATAAATCATCACATTGTCGCCCATTTCGAGCGCGAGGTTCAGCTTTTCAACTTCTTCTCGGGCACTGGCGTTGGGTGCTTCGTCCGGGTCCAGCGAAGTCACTTGGTGGCCGATCGCCGGTCCATTGATCTTCATGAACGTGATGCCAAGCCGGTTGGCAATGTATTCCATCAGTGTGGTTTTACCGTAACCCGGTGGCGAAACGAGCAGAAGCAAGCCCATCAAGTCGGTTCGTTTGTCTTCGCCGACCACACCGATTTGTTTGGCAAGGTTGGCTCCGACCATCGGCAAGTACGTGTCGTTGATCAGTTGGTTGCGAACAAACGAAGTCAGCACACGCGGTTTGAATTCGCCGAGTCGTAGTTCGTCGCGGCGTTGATCGATGACTTCTTTTTTCAGGTGAACGTAAGCTTCGAAGGCGGGTACCGTTTCGTCAGCGAAGCGATTCAGGCGTACCATGAAATCGTTATAGTCCAGCCGGTAAGTTTTGGCTTCGACTTGCGGGTGGTCGCCAAGCAGGTCGGTGATTTCACAATCAGGTCGAATCTCCGAAGCGACGCGACCCTCCAAGCTCCCATCAACCAACATGGCGGCAACTTCGTCGACATAACGAGGATCAAACTCTTGGTTGGACTGTTGAACAAAGGCAGAAAGCCATTGTTGGGCTGCGGCAAATTTCGAAACCGCGTCCAAATCGCTTTTCTTGATCGCTTCAAATTCGCCGGTTGCCGATTTCTTTTCAAGAAAATTTAGGAAGGCATCGGCAATTGTTTTGGCGTCGGCACTGCAAGCGAGTGGTTGTTCGACCGAATACTGGTCGAACAAGTAATTGGCGGCTTCGTTAGCAAATTGAGGATTGGCAAAGGGGCGTTTCGCCAGCGTGGTTCGGATTTCAGTTTCAATCGCGCTGACGTATTTTCCGCGATCGGTGATTTCACCAAAAAATTTACGTGCCGATTTTAGGACTGAAAATTGATTCTCCCATTCGGTTCGCCAGTCGCTGTTTTGTTTGGCCAACCAAAAGATTGCGCCCAGTGTTCTCGCTTGGGTTGAATATTTGAGCAGGCCCAGTTCGCTGTCCAGCTTCAGCAGTGGAGCCAAGATTTTGGCCGCGTCGTGGTCATGGACGCCTTTGATATACCCTTCGCTGTAGCGAGGTGCCATGAAAGTTTGAACGGCGGCGAGCAACGCGTCTGAGACCTTGTTGGCTTTTTTAGCGGCCTTTTTATTTTTAGATTTGTTGTTTTTGGCTCTGGCCGCGGTCGAATTTGTTTTTTCAGATTGAGTGTCTTGGGTCGGTTTAGCCGGCGCGGCCAAGCCCGCGTCGGATTTCAGCATCAGGTAAGCCAAGTATTCGCCTCGGTAGACGTTTCGGTTTTCCGAAACAACAGGCTGATCCCAAACTTCTTTGGTCGCGATCAAGGCTTCGTTGTCGACCAATTCAAAATAGTTCGTGCCGCTCAAATGAAAGAACATGTCACCGTCTTTTATGACGGTGGTGAGTTCTAGCGGTTGAGTGTTGACTGAAAAATGATGTTTGCCGAACTGGATTACGTTCTGGCCGTCGACGTACAGTTCGTTTTTGTCGCGAAGCTGTCGAACCGTGTCCTCGCGCACAGTCTTCAAGCGGCTTTGGACGTCGTCGACTTTGACCGATTCGTCCATGTCCGTCAGCTTGTCAACGATGTCGCGGACCTTGTCGATCATCAAATCGCTGGCAAAATAGCTGTTGATTTCGTCAACGGATTCGAAGTTCGAAACGCGCGACTTGATGCCCTTGATGATCCGCTCGGCCGCCTGCATCAAAGCGGTCGCTCGTTTGTTTCGAGATTCGACCAGCTGCAGTTTTTTGGTGTCGAAGGCCGCGTAGATTTCTTCGCGTTTTTCGGCCAATTGAATAATGAATTCATCGAATTCAGCAAACTTGCCTTCGAGTTCTTCCAGCTGAACCATCATCTTGGTCAGGTATTCGTCACACCGTTCGGGCGAATCACAAACGTCCAAATAGTTGACCACCGCTTGGCTGATCAATTTCAGTTGGCTGTTGAATTCAGCGGCACCTTCGACAGAGAGGAGTTCCTGCGACTTTTTCTTTAGCGAAGCCCGCGTTTGGTTCAGGTTCGAGTAGATGGCCGAGATGTTATCGATGATCCGAGTCCGCTGCGTGGCGTCCTCGATTTTTAGATTGCTAACAATTTCGATCAGCATTTCTAGTTCGCTCGCGCCGGCCGCGATTTCTTCGTCCAGTTTTTTTGCTTGAACGCCGGTTTTCAATGCGTCGATTTCCGAGCGTTGCTGGGTGACGCGCTGGGCATACGGATCCAGGGCCTGGTCGCGGAGCAGGAATTCAACGCAGCGTTTTGAAAGTCGGTCGGTGTTTTCTGCGACTTTGGTTTCCAGCTTTTCGACGTCGTCTAAGTTGACGTACTTGAGTTCCTTCAAACTGATGACTTGTCCGCGAACGGTTCGAAGTTCGGCCAACGATTTGACAAAATCATCAATGTGTTTGAAGTGGCGACTGGTGGCGGCAACCACCGCATCGGTGGCGGCTTTGGAAACGCTGGAAAACTGTTCGGCGGTGTTTTTGCGAACGCGAACCACTTTGTCAAATTCGTCAACAGCGGCCGTCGCGGCGTCGCGGATTTGCTGCAGCGGTTGAGCCAACTGAAACGTCTGTTCTTCGGCCAGCCAAAAATAGGAATCCAGAATGTCGGTCGATTTTTTGACCAAATCGACGTACAGATTCGTGTAAGAATCATCTTGGTCGATCAGATTCATCACCTCGTGCGATTCGGACATCGCGCGGACGATTTCTTTGTTGCCAATCTTGTAGATGTAGGAATCGGTTTGTTCGCCAACTTGGAATTCTTCGCTGACGTAGGGTGTCTGCCAGACTTGCATCGCATGGTGTTTTTGCGGATCCACGTCCGATTTGAAGTAGATCAATTGACCGTTGTCGAAAATTGAAAAACCGCTGCAGGTGATTGGCGTGGCGACTTCCTGCTCGATCATGTTGTACGACAGCAGCACCTTTTGGCTGGTCGCTGGGTTGTGGAAAACGTACAGGTAGTCCTCGCCGTTGCTGGACGCGATGCGGCGTTCAAAACGTAAGTTAGTAACGTTGCTTTCAAACGTTTTGTAGGTGCCCGTTTGGAGGTAGTAGCCGTTGGAGAAAATCAGGCCATGGTCTTCTGGCAAAAAAACGCAGGCTTCGGCGATCGAGTCCAGTCGTCGAGCGGTTTGAGTTTTTTCGTTGTAGACCAAGTAGCGATACTGGTCCTCTTTGAAGGGCTTGATCTTCAGCAAGATGATGTTGCCGACGATCGAATAAAAATACTCGGCATCGTCAAGCGTTTGGTCGGCGTCTTCGACGGGTTCCTCGTAAATCCCGGAACCGTCTTCGGTGTTGTCTTCGATTTTAATCGTCAGATCGCCGCCAACGGTTTCCACGAAAACGCGATCTTCGATCGAGATGTGCGGGTGTTCGCCGTCGCGATGCAGATCGCGATGAGTTCGCATCCATTTGAAATCATGCTGCGGTGGGCCGACGACCTCATGGTCGCTGCGGTTGTCGATGTAGGTTAGCTGGCCATCGTCAGAGACCGCGAATTTGAAAGACTTGGTGTCGGCGTAGGATTTCCCGATCTGGAAAATGAGATATAGGTGCGGGCCGGACGTGTAGAAACGTTGGAACCGCGTGTCTTTGTAATATTTATACAGGCCGTTGAAGTCGGCCAAAAACGATTTGTCATGCAGCAAATCCAACGATTGTTCGTGCATCGAACCATCGCTGAATTTGAACACGCCAAAAACATCGGATAGCTCCGTCGTCGTCTTCAAGCCCATGTGGACGTTGTAGCCGAATAAAAACTGATCGCCCAACGGATAAATATCTTGAGCAACACAGTTGTTGGCCGTCGTGATCCGCTGCGTCGAAATGAGTTCCGTCGGGATGCTGCCGAAAACCTGCCGGCGTTCCTCGTTCAGCAGACCAAGGCGTGACCGCAGTTCTTGGGCATGCGTTTGCAAACGATTTTGGATAATCTCGTACGTACCGCGTTCAAGCTGAGGCTCGTTGGCGGCGTTGGACGGATTTTGGGAATCGTTGTTTTCAGGTTGTGGTTGATCGGTTGACATGTTGCTGGTCGAAGATCGAGAACCGTGCGAATTTAGATTTTGTGACGTTCGGGTACTGGCCGACGGAAGCCGGAGCTAACAGCCAAACGTGACCCGGTCACCAGTCAAGCACCCGCCGGTCGGGCAACCGGCGGGTGCTTGGTGACTGACGTGGCGACTACGATTTTCCAACCGCGTTGACGACCGCGCCTGCATTTTGCGTTGCAACACCGGCTCGCGTGGCAGCGGTCATCATCGATTGCAAGTTCTTCAAAACGCTTTCGTCCGTGGTCTGGCCCATCATCTGTCCGATCAAGGCAGCGACGGAGAGGTTTTTGAGGTCTTCGGAGGTGACGCCGAACATGTCGATGTACTTGGCCACTTCCTCTTTAAACTGACCAGGGTCGCCGGTGAAGAACGTGTCCTTGACGTCCGACAGGACCGAGCTGTTGCCGACCAGGCGGTCGACTTGTTTGCCCGCCGTGATCGAGTTGACAATGCTGTCGAAGAACTTGTTGTCGCCCCCCACGATATCGATGTTCGCACTGACCAGAGCGTCGGCAACCATTTTTGCTTGGGCTTCGGCGATCTGGCGTTGAGCATCGATGGCTTCGAGTTCGACGTCTTTTTGCTTGTTCAGCTGGAGCTTAAATTCTTCGTGCTCGCGTCCAACGCCGTCGAACAGCTTCATCGCTTCGGCTTTTTCGGTGATGCCTTTGGCGTCGGCTTGGAACTTAAGTTCGGCCACCTTGGCTTCGGCCGTGCCTTCTTTTTCGATGGCAGCTGCTTTTTCGATCGTGACTTGAGCCTCGGCCAGTCCCGGAGCAGCGGCTTCGGCTTGCGTCGCCTCAGCCAGCATCTTTTTGGCTTCGGTCTGCTTTTCAGCGGCGGTGCGTTGGGCTTCGGCGCGAACGATCACTGTTTCGGCTTCAAGGTCCGCGGCCTGTTTTTCGGCTTCGGCTTTTTTAACCTCTTGAACCAATGATTGCTGAGCGATTTCTTCGGCGGCGGTAACGGCCACCTGCTTTTTACGATCGGCCGCAGCGAATTCTTTGGTGTCTTTGATCTTTTCTTCTTCTTCGACGACTGTGCGTTCGACCATGACTCGGTCTTTGATCACGTCTTGGATATTCTTCTTTTCGACTTCGATCGCTTTTTCCTTTTCGATCTCGGCCAACGTTACGACTCGTTCACGCTCAGCGATTTCCAAGCCGCGATCTTTTTCGACACGTTCGGTTTCAACCGCATCGGTTCGCTCTTTGCTCTTGGCCGCCACGATGATCGCCCGCATGCGGTTTTCTTCGGCGATCGCAATCTCTTCGTCGGCCGTGATGCGAGCAAGTTCGGCGCGTTGTCGCTCTTGTTCTTTAACGACAGAGGCTTCAGCTTCTTGGCGAGCGGTAATTTCGGCGATTTCTTTTTCTTGTTTCTCTTCGGCATCGACTTGTTGACGTTCGAGTTGCAGGATTGCTTCGCGAGCCTCGACGTCTTGCTTCTTCAGCGTTTTTTCTTTTTCACGCGTGATCTGGTTGGCCAGCGTGATTTCGTGAGCCGTCAAATCGGTAATCTTTTTAATACCTTCGGCGTCGAGAACGTTGTTCGGATTCAGCTTCTCAAGGTCTGTTTGTTCCAAGTAGTCGATCGCACAGTCGTCAAGAATGTAACCGTTCAGGTCGCGGCCGATGACTTCCAAGATCTTGTCGCGGAACTCTTCGCGAGAGTTGTACAGGTCCACGAAATCGAACTGCTTGCCGACGGTTTTCAGGGCCTCAGAAAATTTCGGTTCGAAAACGCCGCGAAGCGATTGGATATCCGAGGCACGCTTACAACCGAGGAAGTTGGCGACGCGTTTGACGTCATCGACTTCTTTGTTGACACGCACGAAGAAGGCGACTTTGATGTCCGCTCGGATGTTGTCTTTACAGATCAGTCCATCTTCGGCGGTACGATCGATTTCGATTCGTTTCACCGAGATGTCCATCATTTCGACAATGTGCATCACGGGGATGACCATTTCCTTGTCGAAGCTAACGTGGGTTCCGCCTTGCCCGGTTCGGATCAACGCCATACCTTGCGGCACCTTGCGAAGGCATTTGATATAAAAAGAGACCCACCCCATAGCGATTAGGAAGAGGACGGCCAGAATCAGTAGGATCCAAAATACGATCGGGCTCCACGCGGCGAAAATTATCATGTTATTCATCTCGGTTGTTCTCCCACTTAGTTAGTTCAACTAAAAAGGTTCCGTCTTCGTTGTTGTAAGAAATGATTTTTGC
>CAZROJ010000091.1:0-18481 GCA_964601665.1 uncultured Pirellulaceae bacterium | reverse complement strand
GGATGACGTGCCAAAATTTTGAGCAATTCAAGGGCGGTGTATCCCGTCGCCCCGACGATACCAACTCGAATCATAAAAACTATTTCTTGTCTTTTTGGTTAAGATCGTCTTCAACAAAGTTTTTGCTCGACCGCATCAACACAATACGCCCCGCGTCAAATTCCGCAGTAACTTCAAAATCCATCGGCTCGCCCACGCCACCGGCACCGGTCATCAGGCGATTAACCGCTTGCATGTAATCACCCATTCGTTCGTCTTTTCGTTTGGCTGCGGTCTTTTGTTTTGAAACTGTCCGGTCGCTCGGCTTGGCTGCCAACTTCGCCTCCAGGAGCTTGCGATTGGCGCTAATCTGACTGCCAAGTAACACAAGCTGATCGACGTTCTTGACCAACAACGGCCCCTGAGCATTCGCAAAAACCAACCCCGCGATCAACTTGAGCGATTTACCTTTGGCATCTGCGGCCACCTGAAATGTTAAAAACTGATCTTCCGGCTTTTCGTCTTCCTTGAGCCCGACCACGGCAGGGACGTTTCCCACGACCGTCGCCCGAACCATTTCCAGTTCCGGCTCGCCCTTGGGAATCCCCATCAAATCAACTCGCAAATTAGTGATTTTGGGCATCGCTTCGATCTCCAGCTTCATCTCGTCCACCAATTGCGATTGCGTAATCCTAAGCGACCGCACTTTGACCGGCTGACGAAGCGCCACAACCTTCGCTCGACCATCAGGCGTACTGATTCGCAAGAAACAATTTTGCAAGAACACCGCCGACTTGTCCTCGGCCGCTTCAGGCAACCATTGAAAATTCACCGCATCGGGCGTTTTTTGAATTTTGGCAATCGGTTTGGACCTCGAACTGGACTCCTTCTTCTTAAGCCCCACGTTCCAAGTTTGATTCTCACTTTCGGACGCTTTCATTTCAAAAAACATTCGTTTGGGCGCAACACCATCGGGGCTGATCAACTGAGCGGCCAGTTCGTAGTTTCCTGGAATTTTCAGGTCGGTCAGTTTCACCCATTCCGACGAATCGACGGCGGGCAAACCAAACTCCGAAGCCACCAACGCAAAATGATTATCCGGGTCGGCTGAATTTGGATCCCCCGAAGGGCTGGCCGCGTAGGCCTTGGCTTCATCGATGAACCCTTGGCAGGCTGCTTCACTTTTGTTGATGCCGCCGGCTTTTAAAACTTGCGTTACATCGGCGGCCGTCATTTTGGCCAACTGCCCAAACGTTTTAACACCGGCTGATTTGAAGACCTTTTCTGTCGCCGGACCGATGCCCTTGATTTTATCCAACCTGTCTGACGTCTCTTGTTCCGCCGACGGAATCACGGGTTCGTCGCTGAGCCCACTCGGCCCACCCGGCCCATTTGGCCCGCTCGACTTGATTTCGCTTCCGGCCGATCGACCTTCAACCGTGATTGCGTCGCCTGGCTGGCCATCGCGAATGCCCAGCAAGTCGCTGTATTTTGGATTCAGAGCTGGCTGAGCCTTGCTATTATTTTCAACAGCCGCCGCGTCACCGGTCATGGCCGGGCTGGTCGCCACTTCCTTTTTCGCTTCGGTGTCACCGTCGTCAGTCACCTCCAGCAACCGCTCCAAGTCCTCGTCGCTGGCCTGTTCGGCATTGGGTTGTTCGCTTTTTTCAAATTTGATCGAGCGATCGCTGACCGGCGTGAAATCGAAAGCTCCCTTTGCGTCATCGGCCACGTCCGATGGTTTACTGTTCGCGCTGGAATTCGGATAGGCTTTCGCGCCAGCGTTGGCTTCAACACCAAGCTCGCCAGACGCCTGGACCGGATTTTCGTCCGGCCGATTTAACTTGTTGTAAACCCGCATCATGCCAAACACGACAATCCCGCCAAACAACATCAAACCGATGCCGCAAGCGATCATGAAGGCCCGGTTCCCTTTGGCCGCACGAACGATCGACGCCGAAGAAGCAAACGACGCCGACGAGGCAAACGATCTAGCATCGTAAAGGTTGCTCGGGTCAACATCTGAGCTTAACCCCGATCCGCCCCTGCCCGAACGACTGGCAAGTTTGTCGGATAGAATTGGAAACGCCCCCGACGCGGTGACTCGATTAGCAGCCGACGAAGCATCCGGGTTATCACCCACCCACTTCTGAAGCGACTCAATCGCCTTACGCCCGTCAGTGGCCAATCCGGCGAAGATCGGTACCAACGGCGCACCCGCGCCAACATGGGATCCCGGATTCGCTTGCAACAATCGTTGCCCTAACTTTGACAACGATCGAAAATCATCCATCGCAGCGGATTCCTTTTTTCGCTCGTTCAGATTTCGCAACGGTGAAACCGTCAAGTTCTGAATCTTGACCGTGCCTTGGTCAGTCAAAAGAATATCTTGCGGACCCATCGTTCCATGCACGACTTCGTTTTGATGAGCAAAATCGATGCTCTCAGCACAACGCAACACAATGTTTCCAATCTGCTGCGGCGTAAACACATCGCGATCAAAATCTAACTCGCGTCCAGCCACATGTTCCACGACCAAAAAATATCGTTCGTCATCGTGATCAATATCGTAAACATGAACCAAACCCGGATGGTCTAAATTCGCAACCAAGGTCGCCTTTTGGATGAGGTCTTGCCATCGCTGAGTATCATTAGTCAGATCCTTAGAGAAGATCTGCAGTTCGACTTTCCGCGCCAGCGAAGCGTGAACGGCCAGATACCTTGCCCCAAATTCGTCGCGACGCAGCCGAGTCAAAAGGTGATAGTTTCCGATTCGCAATCGATGGCGACCGCTGAGCAAAAACTTGGCTTGCCAGGTTGTCAGCATTCCTTCTTGCACCAGCGATTTGGCCAGCCTTCGCGCGCTGTCCACGGCCGCGTTTTGCTTGAGCCAATCCGGCAGCTTTTTAGGGTCGACCACGTTGCTGCGTTTCAGCAAGGCAACGAATTCGTGGTGCGAGATATCCGCCATGACCAACCTAGAACAATCGTACGGGGCAATACTTTATTGTTACCGGCATTTCGCCATTTTTCAACCGTCGGATGCACGAGGCGGTTCAGGTAGCCCCCAACAATTCGCGATAAACCCGCTCCAGTCGTTCAGTGCACTGCACGACCGAAAACCGCGACTGAGCCGCCTTCCGCTGGTCGGTGCCAACGCGGAATCGCAGTTTTTCATCCCGCAGCAAATTGCAAGCATATCCTGCCATGCCAGCGACGTCGTCCGGATCAAACAATGGCGTTTCCGCTGGCAAAATTTCAGCCGAACCGCCCACGTCGGTCGTCACAATCGGCAATCCAGCCGAAGACGCCTCAAGCAGAACTCGCCCCAAAGGCTCTTGCCTGGCGGGGTGAAGCAGTAAATCTGCCAACCTCATTAGCTTCGCCACGTCCGAACGTCGGCCCAACCAGTGAACCTGCTTCGAAAACCGAGTCGCACTCAACTGACGCTTGATTCGCTGCTCATACTCAACATTCTCTGCCTTCGTCGAATTGCGTTCGCCAACGATCAACAAATGCACATTCGAAATTTGCTGAGCCAACTCAACAAAGACCTCGGCCAGCGAGTCGATACCTTTTCGCATTCCGATTTGCCCCACGTACAAGATGACGCGGTCAGCTGCTTCGATGCCCAAACCGCCCTGAAGCTGCTCGATTTCGGCACGGTCGCCTTCGGCCTCAAACGGACGAAACGCTGTTCCATCGACACCGTTGTAAATCGTTCCCACACGACTGCGATCCATCCCTTGCCCGACGTGCCAATCCGCCGTTGCATTGGAGACCGCGACGATTCGGTCCAGCCGATTGATGTCGCCAACCGCTTTTTTGCTCAGCTTCAAAATGTCACGCAGGTACCCCACCGAGGGCACGCCCAATTCTGCGGCAACCGGTCCGCAGATTCGAGACATGGAAAGGCTGTTGGCGTGCACGATCGCGGGCTTGCTTTCAAGTATCAACCGCGACAGTTGCTGGCGTTTTCCCTGTTGATCCAATCGCAACCCATCTTCATCGACCCTCGCGTAGCCCAAATTGGGAATCTGCTGCCTGGCAAAAGCCGCTTCAAATTCGGAACCTTGGGGTACGGCGGCGATAAACTTCCACCCGCGTGCCTGCAACGATTTGCAAACCGTCAGAAAAGAACGCTCGCCGCCGTTGAGCGTTCCGTATTCGCCTAGTACTAAAATTGGGGCCGGCGGGGTATCAATTGTTTGGCCGGTTAAATTCAAGATCGCTCAACTTGGTCGAAAAAGCACGGCAAGGGGAGGGCGTTAGAATGTGTGACTGACGAGGGGTTTACTGTGGATTGTGGCCCGGCCGCTGACGCGTCGCGGGTCATTGGTGAGTGAGGAGGAAGCCCGGCCGCTTACGCGTCACGGCTCATTGGTGAGTGGGAAGGTGGCCCGTCCGCTTACGCGTCACGGCTGATTTCGCTAGCCAAAATTGGCTAAACGACGGTCCAGGTGTCGCCGCTGGTGAAAAGAGTCTCCAGATCGCCGTCCTGTTGCTCGGCCCTTGCTTCTTCGACTTGGTTGTTGATCTCGTCGTCGTAGGTCGCTCGTTCAACGGCGCGGAACACGCCAATCGGTTCAGGGAATTCCGGATAACGCATACGCGATAACAAAAACGCCAATTGATTGCTGGACGTACTTTCGTCGTGGTGCAATAAATCTTTTTCGTCCATGTCGGCAACATTCACGATCTCAGGAGCGAAACCATTCAGCTTAATGCCTTTGGTTCCACCATCAAAAATCAATGGCTTGCCGTGCTCGAGCACGACCGTGGCCTGGTCTTTTGTGTCTTTCTTTTTTGCGTAGTCCCAAATGCCGTCGTTGAAAACGTTGCAGTTTTGGTAGACCTCAACCACCGAAGTTCCCTTGTGCTCATCGGCTCGTTTTAACGTCTGAACCAAGTGCTTGATGTTCGTATCGATCGATCGAGCAACAAACGATGCTTCAGCAGCGATGGCTACCGAAATTGGGTTCAGCGGAAAATCGATCGACCCGCGCGGCGTGCTCTTCGTGACCGCCCCCTGCTTGGACGTCGGTGAATACTGGCCCTTGGTCAATCCGTAGATCGCGTTGTTGAACAGCACAATATTCACGTCCATATTTCGGCGAATAATGTGCATGAAGTGGTTACCACCGATCGACAAAGCATCGCCGTCTCCGGTGATCAACCAAACATTTAGCTCCGGCCGAGTCGCCTTGAGACCGCTGGCAAACGCCGGCGCACGACCGTGGATACTGTGCATGCCGTAAGTGTCCATGTAGTACGGAAAACGACTCGAGCAACCAATCCCGCTAATGAAAACGGTGTTCTCTTTAGAAGCACCGGCATCGGCCAGCACCTTTTTCATTTGAGCCAAAATCGAATAGTCGCCACAGCCGGGGCACCAGCGGACGTCTTGGTCGGAAGCAAAATCAGCAGCTTTTAGTACAGGAAGTTCGGCATTCATTGTTTGTCAGTTTTTAAAATGTTTGATTGATGAGGTACGCAGTCTGAAGTCGACCGGTGATGCTTACGCTTCGGACTTCTGCAGTTCCGTCAGCGCGTCGACAATTTCGCCAACTTGGAAAGGTTTGCCTTTGACTTTGTTCAGCCCTTTGGCGTCCACCAAGTAAGTCGATTTAATCAACGTCTTTAGCTGTCCCATGTTGAGTTCCGCGATCAACACTCGATCGTACTTCGCGATGACCTCGCCCAAGTTAGCCGGGAACGGACTTATCCAGCGGCAATGAACATGGCCCACTTTCATGCCGTCGGCGATGCACCGCTGAACAGCAGTATGGCAAGCACCGTAGGTACCGCCCCAGCTGATCAACAGCGTACCCGAATCCGCACCTTCGACTTCGATCGCATCGACAAAATTGGCCACCCGAGCGACTTTTTCGGCTCGAGTTTCAACCATCTTTTGGTGGTTATCTGGATCGTAGCTAACGTTACCGGTTCCGTCTTGTTTTTCCAAACCACCCACGCGGTGCATCAAACCCGGCGTGCCCGGAACCGCCCATGGACGAGCCAAATCGTCGTTGCGAAGGTAGGGCAAAAATTCGTCGCCTTGGTTGGGCTGGGTCGCATGAGTAATTTCAATTTCCGGCAATTCAGAGATCTCCGGCACGCGCCACGGTTCGGCTCCGTTGGCGATGTAACCATCGGACAAAATGATCACCGGCGTCATGAACTTGACCGCCACCTGCCAAGCCTCAATCGCGGTCTGAAAACAATCGCTGGGACTTCGCGCGGCAACGATCGGCAATGGCGATTCGCCGTTTCGGCCGTACATCATCATCATCAAATCGGACTGCTCAGTTTTGGTCGGCAAACCCGTACTCGGCCCGCCGCGTTGCACGTCAATGATGATCATCGGCAGCTCAAGCATCAACGCCAGCCCCATGCCTTCGCCCTTAAGAGCGATCCCCGGACCGCTGCTGGTCGTCAACGCCATGGACCCACCAAAGGCCGCACCAATCGCCGAACAAACCGCTGCGATTTCATCTTCGGCCTGAAACGTTCGCACGCCAAAGTTCTTGTGCTTGGCCAATTCATGCAAAATATCACTGGCCGGCGTGATCGGGTAGCTGCCCAAAAACAACTCTTTTTTGCTCAGCTTGGCCGCCGTGATCAAGCCCCAAGCCAACGCTTGATTGCCCATCACGTTGCGATAAATTCCGGGCAATAATTCGGCCTTGGGAACTTGGTAGGTCGACGCGAAGTCTTCGGTCGTTTCGCCGTAGTTCCAACCCGCCTGCAACGCCTTGCGATTCGCCTCGGCCACTTCGGGCTTTTTAGAAAACTTGGCGTTGATAAACCGCAGCGTCGGTTCAACGTCGCGGCCGTACAGCCAAAATACTAACCCCATCGCGAAAAAGTTCTTGCAACGATCGGCGAATTTGTTGGACAGCCCCGTCGATTCAACCGCGCCGCGAGTCAACTTGGTCATCGGTACTCTGATCGCGCGGTAGCCTTCGATCGTGCCGTCTTCGAGCGGATTGGAATCCAGTTTGGCCAGCTTCAAGTCTTTGGCTTCGAAGCTGTCGGAATTGATAATCAAAATGCCCGACTTTTTAAGATCCGACAGGTTCGTTACCAACGCCGCCGGATTCATAATCACCAAGGCATCCAAACCATCGCCGGGCGTGAAGATTTCTTCAGCCGAAAACTGAACCTGAAAACCACTGACGCCGGCTCGCGTTCCTTTGGGAGCACGAATTTCGGCCGGAAAGTCGGGGAAGGTTGCCACGTCGTTGCCGGACAGGGCCGAGGTATTGGTTAGTTGAGTGCCCAATAACTGCATCCCGTCGCCCGAGTCGCCAGCAAGGCGAACGGTGACTCCAGAAACGGATTCGGATGGTTTTTGTGGTGGTAGGAACTCATCGGTTACAACTGACATATCAGACTCTGGTTGGGCCGGCGTCCATTTTTTGAATCGGCCGGCGACCGGTAAAGATGTTATTTATGAAGCAGGCCGAACGCGTTAAATTGACGCGGCCCTGCGTTTTTAATTTTACAAAGCTCTGGCTTAAACCCGAGCGACAAGCTGACCGTTAAAGCCGGTCCGGACGTCACAAAAAACGTCGCTTTATCAACCACAGACGCCACTTGTCTTTGCTTCGCGTTTGCGTCCTTTCGACCGTTGAGATCGGCAGCATGGGATCGGCAGCATGGGCAAAGCTTGAATAAGCGGAAAAGTCTCTCAAAATTCGCCGGTTTTCGAAAGGGGGAAAAGTCTGTTAGACTGCGACCGCCGGTTTTTTAGCGGCACTGCCTAAACCCGAAAACTTAGCCATGTTGAATCGAAAATTTGGCCGCTGAGTTAAAGATCGGGCCATAATGAGGCAACTTCATCACCGACGACCACCCTTAATCGGTCCTGTCAGTGGCAATTCAAACCCTTACCCAAGATTGTCTCGCAAGAGACTCACAAAACCATGGAAAGATCCCTCATTCTGCTCAAGCCAGACTGTGTCCAACGCCGCTTGATCGGCACCATTATCGCTCGATTCGAACAAAAGGCCATTAACATCGTCGGCCTGAAGCTAATTCAAGTGACGCCTGAACTTTCGAAACAGCATTACGCCGAACACGTCGAAAAGCCGTTTTACCCGGGCTTGGAAGAGTTCATCACCGGAGCTCCCGTGGTTGCCATGGTCCTGGAAGGCCTCGAAGTGATCCGCGTTGTTCGCGATATGCTGGGAGCCACCAACGGTTTGCAGGCCGCCCCGGGAACGATTCGCGGCGATTTTAGCAGCAGCCGGCAAATGAACTTGGTTCACGCTTCCGACGGCCCCGAAGCTGCCAAACGTGAAATCGATTTGTACTTCCAAGAAAACGAGCTTTGCGGCTACACGCCTTGCTTAACGCCATGGATGCGAGCCGACGACGAATAGAATTGTTCGAAATCGACGGTAATCTGGAAACACATAAAGCGGTGGAACAAACTCCATCGCTTTTTTCGTGGTCAAATTGAACGGATCTTCGCCTCTTGATTCGCGTTGATTGGGATCTCGACCGACCTTCGTGACGTTTTACCTCGGCGGCAAACACCGCCCAAGCCGATATCAATTTTTGCCGGATTTTCCAAATTACCTAGCAAGAGTCGCAAAACGACAAGGCATGCCGGTGATTTCTTTCACACCTGCCTAATCATCACAACTATAATTTTCGATAGCTGAAAGGGCCCCCTAGGCGTTCGTTAACGAGCTTAACGAGCCCGAACCCAACAAAAAAACTTCCGGATATTCAACATGAAAATTCTTCGATTTTTGCCGTCGCTCATCGCGATCATCGCACTAACTGCGTTCTCCAGCATCGCCACTGCCGACCTGGTTCTATTTGAATTCGATTTCAACACCGACGGCGACACTCAAGGCTTGATCGATTTTAGTGGCAGATTGCAAACGAATTCTTACGACGCCACGAATGGTGTTCTTGTCGGTACCGGCGGTGCCAGCAACGACCCACAGCTCCGAACGATTGGTGGTTTGTTGGCGGTGGACTTAGGTTCGCTGCCAGACGCAACGCTTGAGATCCGGATGCGCAACAGCACAGGTGGAGCGGTTAGCGGCGGTTTGAGCCACATTTCATTCGATGGCCCGAACGCCGGCAACACTGCCGGGCTTCCATTGTCCAATTTCAGCTTCACCCCGACCGCCGCAAACACATTCGAAGTCTTCACTGTTGATGCGAAAGCCGTCCTGGCGGCCGTTGGCAACGCTGGCAGCGCTAATGACAATGTCCTGCGTTCGCTTCGTCTGGACCCAATCAATGACGCGCCAGTGGCGGGCGACACATTCGAAATCGACTACATTCGAATCACAACAACAGCTGTTCCTGAGCCGACAAGTGCGGCGATTCTTGGCTTGGCTTCTTGCGGACTACTTTTCCGTCGCCGCCGAGCATAGTTTTAGCTGAGCTCAAACTATTTGAAACAACCAAACGGTGACTCATTTTCGAGTCGCCGTTTTTTTTATGCGCAGAGCTGGGCCGCATGCAGCCTTCTTCCTGATTGAGTATCATTAAAACGCAACCAGATTAGAATTTGCTTCCGCCCCTTAATGCCGCTGCCCAAAGAATGTTTCGATGCCAAACGATCTGCAACAAAACTATGCTGGCCTGGTCGCAATTGCGCATACAACTCCACCCAGTATTCAAACATCCGAAGACTTGGCACCGCTGATCGGCAAAAGCGCTGACTGGATCCAGCAACACGCTGGCGTCAAAAAACGATACGTTTGCCAGCCATACGATGACCCGGCCGTTCTACTCGAATCGATCGCTGCACCTTTGATCGCCGAACACGGCGAACCGGATTTACTGATCAATGCCAGCGCAATGCCGCGACAATTACTGCCCGACAGTTCCGTTTTTATCGCTCGCGAACTTGGACTCTCTGGCGTGCCCACCTTTTCGATCAATGCAACCTGCCTCTCATTCTTGGTCGCTTTAAACACCGCCAAGGCGTTGATCCAAACCGGCGACTACGAAACCGTCATGATTTGCAGTTGCGAGTTCCCCAGCCTGAGCCGAAATTTTGACCGTCCTGAATCCGCGGCCTTGTTCGGCGACGCCGCCGCGGTTGCCATCGTCAGAAAAAACGCCGGGGCCGTTTTCCAAAATTTCAAAATGGAAACCTACCCCGCCGCCGCTGAATTCGCTCAACTTCGCGGCGGCGGCGTGCTAAAAATTCCCGAAGATCCAAACACAACACCGGCAGACCACTTATTTGATATGCAGGGCGACGCATTACTCCGTTTCACTTTACCCCGCCTCACTCGCTTCGTTCGAAAGTACCTGGAGTCTTCCAATCTCTCAATCGACGACATCGATTTAATTGTTCCCCACCAAGCATCAAAGTCTGGCATGCAGATCCTCGAAAAACTCGGTTTTGCGAAATCAAAAATCGTCAACGTGCTTGCCGACTATGGAAACTGTGTTGCCGCCTCGATCCCACTAGCACTATCGGCAGCCTCAGAAACAGGTCGCATTAAACGTGGCGATCGAGTGCTGCTCTTGGGAACAGCCGCTGGAATGTCGATCGGCGCGGGAATGCTGCAATGGTAACCCGAACCAAAGACGTTTTAGATCAAGCCATCGCGGGGCTGAATATTCCAGCCAGCAACATCTTGGTCACGGGAGCCACCGGCTTCGTTGGCAGCAACGTTGCCAAGGCCCTTGCCGACGCCGGCCATACCGTGTCTGCGATTGGCCGCAACCGATACGCCGCTGCATCGAATTGCAATTTCACCCGCGTCGACCTTCGCAACGAAAACCAAGTCTTGCAGGCCTGTGAAAACCAAACGGTCGTGATCCACTCGGCAGCCGAGTCGTCGCCGTATCGGACTTATGCAGATCTGTCACCAACGAATGTCCAAGGCACCGAAAACGTAATCAACGCCTGCCTGCAACAAAACGTGAAACGCCTCATCCACATTTCATCCACGTCGATCTTCTTCGAATACAAAGACGCCATCGACATCGACGACAGCCAACCACCAGCGGAAAAATTTGCCTGCGGCTACGCCCAAACGAAAGCCGAGGCCGAACAGCTTGTGCTGACGGCAGCAAGAAACAAAAACTTAAATGCTTTCGTCATCCGAGCCCGTGCTATCTTTGGCCCCGGTGACAATGCGCTTGTCCCAAGAATTCTAGAAGCCTACGACGCTGGTAAGCTCCGCCAAATCGGCAGCGGAAATAACTCGACGGATTTGACTCACGTTGACAATTTGGTTTACGCGATCGCGCTGGCGATCGCAAACGGCGACCAAGGCGGCATTTGCACTGTCACGGGCGGACCGCCCGTCAAAGTCTGGAAGGTAGTTCGAGATATCTTGATCGCGACCGGACGCAACAAACCTCTGCGATCCATTCCTTACCGAGTGGCCAATGTCGCGGCGACCACGATCGAAAAACTCCACCGCTGCTTTGGTCTGGACGAACCAAAGCTAACTCGATTTTCAGTCGGCCTGCTGGCGACCAGCCAAACGTTTACCCCCACCGCCGCCAAAAAACAGCTTGGCTACGAACCCATTTTGCCAATGGACCAAGCGATCGCCGACACCATTGATTCGCTACGCCAAATAAGTCACGAACATTCCCCAAACGTCGTTGACCTGAAATTATTTTCGACTGGCTTTACAACGCAACGCTTTGGCGTGGTCGAAAAAGGCCAGTCGTACAAACAGCGCATTCCAATCCATGCTTCGATCGGCGTTATCGAGCATCCAATCCACGGCCTGACTCTTTTCGACACGGGTCATGCGCCGCGATTCGCTCAAGCAACCGCTCGTTTCCCGTTTTCACTTTATCGTCGCCTCACTCCCGCGACGACGTTCCCCGACCATTCAGCACTGAAAATCATCCAAAGATTGGGCTACGAACCAGGCGACGTCAAACGAATCTTGCTTTCACATTTCCATGGCGACCACACCTGCGGTTTGCGGGACTTCCCCGATGCAGACATCATCGCGACCCGGGAAGCCTGGCAATCAGTTCGGCGAAAAAAAGGGATGGCGGCAGTGCGCGCCGCCTTTTTGCCAGCCACAATGCCCACCGACATTGAAGATCGATTGCACCTGATCGACCGCTTTCACGATCCGGGCATGGGGCCGTTCACAAACGCATTTGATCTGTTTGGAGACGGTAGCGTCCGGCTGATCCCGTTGCCGGGTCATGCTCACGGTCAGCTTGGAGCCCTGCTTCAAACGGGCGACAGCGACCGCAGTCTTCTTGTTGCCGATGCCGTTTGGACCGCACCCTCGATTACCGCTCCGCTGGAATTGACGTTGCCTTTCAAAATGATCGCGGCCTCTTCAACAGCCGCCAGAAAAACTCATCGCCGACTGTCGGAACTGCACCAGCAATTTCCAAAAATTAAAATCCTTCCAACGCATTGCCGCTTCGTCGCTGAAGAACATGGATTCGATGAAGCCTTGGGCATCGCAAGGGCTTCGTCCCAATGAAACGCGTTTTGCTGACCGGCGCCCGCGCACCGGCGACACTCGATTTAGCCCGACGCTTTCACAGCCGTGGGCACCAAGTGTTCCTGTGCGATTCTTTGCGGTTTCCCCTGGCCCGTTTCAGTCGCTGCAAAACGGCCTACCACCGTGTCCCGCCGCCACAACTTGCACCCGAACGCTACATTGACGCGATCAACCAGATCGTCGCGGAACACAAAATAGACCTCGTGATCCCCACCTGCGAAGAATGTTTTTTTCTGTCACTTTTTTGCGGCCAGATTAAAACGCAAGTCTGCGTTGAGTCGCTTCCGCTGCTGGACCGGTTGCACAACAAGTTTTCATTTTCGCAATTTTTTGGCAACCCGCACGCCGCAGCACCCGCATCAATCCGGCTGGAATCCCGCCGAGAACTCGAACCGTTCTTTGACTGCTCAACTGAATTCGTTTTCAAACCCGTCTACTCCCGCTTCGCCGCTAAAACTCAAATCTCACCTACCGCCCAACGGCTCGCCCGCCTTAATGTTTCGCCAGAAAATCCTTGGGTTGCCCAGCGGCGTATTTTTGGCCGAGAGTTCTCTAGCTATTGCCTCTCCTGCGATGGAAAATTGATGGCATGGTCAGCTTACGAATCGCTTTACCGCGCCGGGCCGGGAGCGGGAATTTATTTCAAACCGGCCAGCCACCCTGCAATTCTTCCGTACATCAAAGCATTCTTAACACAAACGAATTACACCGGCCAAATCGGCTTCGACTTCATTGCCGACGGCGACGGAAAATTATGGGTTTTGGAAGCGAACCCGCGGTCAACCAGCGGCATTCATCTGTTCGAAACCGATGGCCGTTTGGTCGATTGTTTCCTTGGCAATTCTTCCGCCTCACCATTGACTGCCTCCCAAAAACCAAACATGGTCGCAGGCGCAATGTGCCTGTGGGGAATCGCTCAAGCAGTCAAATCTGGGGCACCGTTGAAATTCGCGAGAGCCTGCTTTGCTGCCAAAGATGTTTTGTTCAAGACAACCGATCCGTTCCCATTTCTAACTTTGCCGATCTCATTTGGCGAACTTTTGTGGACAGCTGTCTCTCAACAAGTCAGCGTTCAAGCAGCTTCGACGCGGGGCATTGAGTGGAATAAGCCAGACGCTTCCAAGGCAACGAACCAATAGCCTCGCTCAGCTTGCCACCAAAACGATCTACATCCGACGGTCACCCCGGCACTACTTGTACTGACCAATTTTATCGTGAGCACTAATGGTTCCAAGCGCACGAAAAGTCGCCGGATCAACTTCATCGTCGATTGCATGAGTCGAACCATCGGCCAAGCAGAACATGGTCAAGCCAAAGTGCTGACTATTAAATTGAGCGAAACCGTGAAAGTGAATCTCCAGCACCTCCTCTTCGCCTTCGTCATTAATAACCACCAACGGTTCTTCTCGCATCGGATTGTTCGGCGGTTCGCCCGTCCACCCGACCACGCGCCAGCCAGTGAAAGTCGTGCCGTCAATCACGCCCGGCCATGAAGAATCAAAAATGTCGCCGCTACGCTCACCCGCCAGAATCGTATTGCTCAAACCATCCGTCACATCCTTAAACGGAACCTTGCTATCGCGGTAAAAGATGCCGTCCAGTCGACCCGCAACCGAAACTAGATCCAACGACGGACACGTTTGACCATCTTCCATTCGTTCGCGGCGCACCGATGACCCGATCGAACCAACATAGTGCGTGCGTCCAATTTCGATCGACGAAACCGGACCGCCGTCGACTTCAAGATTGTGTGTCTGACTATTATTGGTGGATGTCGGACAAAATTGCCCCGCAATAAAAGTCCGCACGGGCTCTTGGTTCACCGGGTCGACCAACGGCATCTCGCGGCGGAACTCGTGATACAGATTGTCTTGTTCGATATAGGGCAACGAGTTCGCCATCCACCCGATTCCGGTATCGTTTTTCCAGCCGGATGGCGCGTGACCGTGTGCCGCTTCGTAGCCTAGCACAGCAATCGCGATTTGCCGCAGGTTGTTTCCACACGATGTCAATCTGGCCGCTTCCCGAGTCGACTGCACCGCAGGCAGCAATAACGCGATCAAAATGCCAATGATCGCGATCACGACCAACAATTCAACTAGCGTAAATCCGATTCGACACGTTCTCATAACATCTCGCCTTCGCAAAACAACAATTTGTACTGACGAGGAAAAGGGGAAAGCCTTCAAAAGGGCCCTCAATATAGGGATCTTCCAGCAAAGAGCAAGGAATTTACAACTCAGCCGCAAAGTCATTCAGAAGCAAGTCAAGCCGATGTTCACTTGCCGAGCGGCAAGCTGTCGACACGACTACAGTCGTGGCGGCTTGCGCTGCGGCTTTGGCATGGCATTCTCACGCGGTCGCGGCACATTCATCATCCCCGGATTGTTGTTTCCCGGTTGACGCATCTGCGGAGGTCGCGGTGGCTCGGTAAATGCTTCATGCCACGCCCAACCGATCGGCGTTGCCAACTCGCGTTTGGCCAACATCGCCCACGGCGTATCCGGATGCTCGTCGACGACGCGTTGCAAATACATTTTGCCTTTTTCCAGCAACTTCCGGTGCTGACTGCCCGTCTCTGTCGATTCCGCCGGGCGAAGCACCCAAGTGTTATTTTGGCGTTTGCCTTCTTCAACCTTTTCGAACTGCTTCTGAGTCTTCACCAACGCCAACATGCCATTGTACGTTTCCGCTCGAACCTTCGCCGCGATCGCCCGCCCCATGGCCAAATCGTAGCCGGCCCGCCATCGCAACGAACGTTCGCCATCGCGAGTATTTTCGCCCACCCGCAACATCTCGTAAAGCCGACCAAGAGCCGGTTCGACCAACGCCGCTGATCGTTGAGCACGAGTCACCTCGGTCACAAACCTAGCCTCATCAAACTTCGGAAAACGAAGCTGCGGCGATTCGAGCTGCCCGGTTGTTGTGAAAGCCGCCGCCTGAACAAGTGCCTTGCGATGTGGATTTTCGCGAAGCTCCTTCAGGTAGCGTTTATCCGAAACGTAGTCCGGTTTGTACTTCCGCATCACTTCGGGTTCAAAGAAATACTGCAAGTGCGCCGAGTAACTTTTGGTTTGCCATCGTGTTACTCGTTTGCCCGAATTTCTATTCGGGTGGACCGCAAAATAAATGCCGCCCGTCTCGTAGCACAGCCGAGTCAAATGAAAGGGGCCGAAACCGGAATCAATCATATCCAAGTCACTAAACGTTCCCGTAAAGTCCAACCGCAAACGCTCTGCTGCGATGCTTTCGGGCCCCTGTGAAACGATCGCCCACTGCGGTTCCTGGTTGTACTTGGGATCAGGATCCACCCACTTGACTCGCGTCTCAGGTCGACCAAAAGGAGCCGGAACACCAATCACGTAAATCGGAATTTGAACCCGATTGCAGATCTGGATCGCCGATTCAATCAACTGCAGATCGTCGCCGGCCTCATCCGAAACGATGATGATTTTCACGTTGCGTTTTGGCTGACGAGTCTTCCGATCGATCTCGCGGTCCTTGCGGCGTTGTTTGACGACTTCGATCACCGTCGACATCACGTTTTCGATTCCGCTGGCGTCGGTTTCGATTCCATGAATCAGAGACTTGATGTTTTCCAAATCGTCCGACGGCTGATTCAGAACCGCAAAGTCCGCTCCATAAGCCACAACCTGCGTCAACAAAGGAGACTCGCCCTTGTCCTTAAACGCCGCGTGCCCCTGTTCGTTGATCAGTCCCAACTCGCCATAGATTCGATCGAACCGCTCGACAATCTCTTCACGCTGTCGCATCAAACTGGCCGACTGGTCGAACATCCACACCACCGTCGTCGCTCGTTCTTCCAAGGACAACAGGATCTCTTGCGTGATACGATCAACCGCACCAGCCGCCGCTTGGACGCTATCACCAACGCTGCCCTTAACCGACATCGGCGCAAAAGAGTCCGACGACACGTCCAAAAAATCTCCGCTGGTAAAAACGTCCCCGTACTCGGTCGGATCGACTTGCATCTCCAACACGTCTTCGGTGATCACGTCGACCGTCGGAGCCGAAGCCTGAGCTGCCAGTTCGCCTTTTTCGCCTTCGGCACCGATGTCTTCGGTTTCCAAATCAGCGATTTCCAAGTCCAACGAAACTTCGATTTCTTCGTCTTCGAAAATCTGCTCAACCGACTCGTCCGCCTGCAACACCACCTGCTTATCGTCAGCCCGAGGCAAAATGAAACGCGCAAGAATGGCGATCAACAAAATGTGGAACGCAACACTCAATACAAAGAAGGGTCCGTCGCCGTCGATTGGCGTTTCTAGACGGCCGGTTTTGATTTGCCACCAGCGTTTAATTCGTTTCCAACTCATCACAACGACCTCCCCAGTACGGACCACGTACAAGTTTAGCCCTGAAACTGTGCCCAGACAACAAATTTGCCGCAAGCAGCCAGCGATTATTCAAAACAAACCCCGGTTCTGAACCGCAAAAGACTAAGCAGATGCCTCAGCTGACTAAAACGACTACAATTAGAATAACTGTCGAACCTTTGGCGATCGCGACGATGATCTTTTCGCCACTGAACCATTCTCAGTCAGGGCAAACGCTTTTTAATTTGGTCGAACTATGTTTTCAAAAACCCATCGTTTTTCACAATTCGTAAAACTGGCTGTTTGCGTCGCGGTCACGTTGTCCCTGCACAGCCAACGGGCGATCGCGCAAACGACAGCTGCCAAACCCCAACCAACCAAAAAATCGGGCCCCACTATCCCCGCGCCCGAAGTATTGCAGCTGACCACCAAAGATGGTGTCCAGTTGAAGTGCACTTACTTTGGACCGGCCAGTCCCGAAGGAGCCGAAGCCGATGGCACCAAGGTTATCCCCTACCTAGTTTTGCACGACTGGGGTAGCTCAAGCGAAGACACGAAACTGTTTGGCAAGTTCCTGCAGATGCAAGGAAACGCCGCCTTGGTCCCCGACCTTCGCGGTCATGGTGAAAGCACGGTCATGAGCGGAATCGAAACTCAAGCAAAACCGCTGGACTATGACAAATTCCGCCCCGCCGACATTGCGACCGTTTTGCTGGATATCGAAAGCTGCAAAAAGCAGCTGGTCAAATTAAACAACGAAGGCAAACTCAACATCGACATGCTGACGGTCGTTGCCATCGGCGACACCGCTCCAATCGCAACCCAGTGGGTCATTCAAGACTGGTATCAGTATCCTGCCTTCAACATGGACGGCATCAAACAGGCTCAAGACGTAAAACTACTCGCCTTGATTTCGCCGGGTAAAAAAAATGGCCCCTTTAGCATGGCCAAACTCGCCAAAAACCGTCTGTTCAATGGCGAACGAGCACTGCCGACGGTTGTCATGTGGGGCACATCCAGCGACGAAGCGAAGGAAGCCGAATCGTTGTTTAAACGGCTCGAAAAAAATCGGCCAGACGTCGACAAAATTTCCAAGGACCAACAGAGCTTATTCGCTGCCAAAATCCCGACCTCAACAACCGGCCGGAAAATGATGGCTGACTCGCGATTCGCACAAACATGGCTCGGCATTCATCGAATCGCCAGAACCAAAATCGGCCAAATCGCCGACGAGCTTCCATGGAAAAACCGAGCCGGCAAGAAGAAAAAATAGACAGTGGCTGGCAGTCGTTCACGACGACCGCCAACCCCGCCATTCACGCAGCCAAAACAATCCACTATTGCTGGTAGATCGGCACCCGGATAACCATCCCGTTGCGAATGTCGCCCGGAAATTTAAGCCGGTCTCGATTGGCCATGTAGATGTCCAAGTAAAAATCGGGCTTGCCAAAATAACGCGTCGCAATCGCTTGCAGCGACTCGCCGTTTTCAACCACATGGTCAGCGAACCTGGTGGTGTCTAACGAGATTTTTTCGATCGTTTGATCACGAAGACGAGCCAACCGAGTTTTCGCGTTCGAGTTCAATTTGAAGGGCAGTCGAGCGACGCGGCGGGGGCGGTTCGGGTTTTGATCTAAATCCGAACCTGCCGTCTCGCCGTTCAACACGGCCATCGGAGCAAAACCT
>CAZROJ010000090.1:10745-18624 GCA_964601665.1 uncultured Pirellulaceae bacterium | reverse complement strand
CTTAAACTCGGTTACCTTGTTAACACGCACCTTTATGATTTGATTTACACGCCACGATGGAAAACAATAGGCGTTCGTAATTCGGAACACCAATCACACGATACACCACGAACATCCCCCTTCTTCCACAAGGAAACTAAAATGCCGCAACTCAACCGACGACAAATCATGGCCGCGGGCGCGGGTGCCGGAGTCATGATGGCGCTGCCAGGCAGTGCTCTGCGAGCTTCGAGCCGAATCAGTGCAAGCGAAACGGTCAACATCGGCATGATCAGTTGCGGCGGCCGCGCAATGGGCTTGGCCAAACAGTTCGCAAAAGTCGATGGCGTAAACATCGCTGGACTTTGCGATCCCGATGCCAGCCGAGTCGACATGGCGAAGAAGGCTTACCCTAAAGCTCAAAGCTGGGCCGACCTTCGCGAGATGCTTAAGTCTGATTCAATTGACGCGGTCGTGATTGCAACCTGCAACCACTGGCACTGCCTGGCTGCCATCTGGGCCATGGAAGCCGGCAAACATGTGTACGTCGAAAAACCACTTTCGCACACACAGTGGGAAGGAATGCAAACCATCGCTGCTGCTCGAAAGTACAACAAGGTCTGCCAGGTCGGAACGCAACAACGCTCGGATCCAATGCAAGCCGAAATCAAAAAGTTCTTGCACGAAGAAAAAGCGTTAGGCGAAATTCAAGTCGCACGAGTCAACCGAATTGGTCGCCGAGCATCAATCGGAAAACGTCCCACGCCACTGGCAATCGACAAAAACGTCAACTACGACCTTTGGCTGGGCCCCGCTCAAGATAAACCCATCTTCCGCGACAAACTCCAGTACGACTGGCACTGGGACTTCAACACCGGCTCAGGCGAAATGGGCAACTGGGGCGTCCACATTTTGGATGACGTTCGCAACAACATCTTTCAAGACTCAGTCAATCTGCCGCAAAAAATCTTCGGCGGTGGCGGACGAGTCAGCTGGAACGACGCGGGCGAAACGCCCAATGTTCACTTCGCCTATCTCGACACGGGATCGATTCCAGTTGTCGTTGCCTTGACCAATCTGGCCGACAAACCAGGATCCAGAAAGTCGCCCAAACACACCGGACCATCAAGCGGTTACGTGGCGTTCTGCGAAGGTGGCTCGTATCACGGCCAGCGAGGTCGCGGCGTGGCGATGGACAACAAAGGCAAAGTGATTCGCCAGTTCAAAGGCAACGCCGGCAACGTCTCACACCAACAGAATTTCATCGACGCTGTTCGCAAGAATGACTCTTCTGACTTGACTGCCGATGTCGAAGTGGGCCACGCAAGCACGGGATGGTGCAATTTGGTCAACATCGCCTTCAAAACGGGAAAAAAATTCTCGTCAAAGGATGCCGCGGCCGTTGATCTTCCCCAGTGGACAGAGCTGACCAAATTCATGAGCCGCCACTTGGCAGCTCACCGAGTCAAAATGGAGGGTGGCGAAATTATGCTCAGCCCAATGCTGACCATGAACCCTGAAACCGAAACCTTCGTTGGAGACAATGCCGACATTGCCAATCCAATGCTAAAACGAGAGTACCGCAAAGGCTACGAAGTTCCAGAGATCACAACCGTAGCCACCAGCTAAGCTCCGCGAACCTTCATCGAAACCGCAACGGCGTCGCTTTACCCGCGACGCCTTTTTTCGTTGGGCAGCCACAGAATTTCTGGTCAGCATTCAAAAACCTGTCGGAAACTTGAAACGATCACCAAAATCCCGACTCGGCGACCAAACCAAACCAAACCAAACCAAACCAAGCCAAGCCAAGCCAAGCCAAGCCGGCGACTGCGACCTAAAGATATCGCTCGACCCAACTTCGCAGGACAACGCGATGCCCACGTACGCGCAAAAACAAACGCGGCTGACGGTATATAAGCTTGTCAGCCGCGTTCGGTATAAAATTAAAATAAGAGTGAGCGGGGACTCCTGAGACGGCGGATGGGAATGAGAACGCTGCTTAGAGCCTTATTCCCGCTCACTACACAACCTCTAATGCATGCTCCGTGCCAAAAGATGAGATCCGCCAAAAGAACTCCAAGAAGTTGACGTAACGACGAGCAACCTCGGGCGATCCCGAGCGTTTTTAGCAATAATTAATTAAACCAAGAATCTAAACCACCCAACCAATCGCCTCGGCCAACGCCAATCCGTCTCGATTTGAGATGGCCAGTTCATTTTGAGAAACACCTGCTTTTATTTTGTACCATGCCCAACCGAACTCCTTTCGAAAATCGAATGTTTAACGTCATCGCTAACCTGAACCAAGGCGAAGTCGTTAGCTTTGGCGACGTGGCCGGTAGAGCAGGGCGGCCGAATGCCTCGCGCGCCGCGGGGCGTCTGCTTTCAAAAATTCGCGCTACCGAATTGCCATGGTGGCGAGTCGTTTATTCCGACGGCCGACTGCCCGAATGCAACCCGACACTGCAAACCGAACGGCTAGAAGACGAAGGCGTGGTCGTTGAAGACAACCAAGTCAAGATCGCCCCGCTGGGCAGATTTGAACGCTGACGCACCGCATCACCGCATCACCGCGTTCCACTTTGCTACCGCCGAAACCTTTGCTCAATTTCAGCATAGCGGTCAATTCTTTGGTGACGACTACGGATCCGCTGCGAAAAGTCAGGGGCGTCGCGATGCTTCAGTGCCAAGTCATTGACCAACGCGATTTTCTGCAGCTCCTCAAAAGGAATCCGATTGTCCAACAACCCGAGATCGTAAGCGTACTTGGCCGAAAACCCCGGCAATAAGACTCGCCAACCATAGTTAATTTTTTTGGGACTCACCTCGTTAACGTGACCGGCCAGATTCGTGGTGCAGTTGTTGGCAATGCTATGATAGAACTCGGGTTCAACCGCCAGCTTGTTAACTCGCTCCATCATGTCGACAAACAAAGCCTGAGCCTGCCTTGGAGTTGCGACCGACGGATAAACGTAGACCTCCGCGTCGCGATGTTCCGTCCGCACTCGCACCAAATCCTTTTCGTCCCCCAACACATAAATCAGTTCGAACTGGCGTCCCAGTCCCAACACCGGATTATATTTTTCGCCCTTCTCTTTGCGTACTTCGACTGACAGTGCCAGATAAGTTCCATCGCTCAACCCAAAACTTACCATCGTATGCGCGATGGCTTTTACCTTAAACGGCACGACTAAAAAGTCGACCGTTTGGATATCCTGCAATTGAATCTCGCGATCGTAATAATCGACGACAAATTCATCATCGGTCAAATAGCGGTTGTTGCGAATATTACGAATCGCAACCAGATTGCCCTCCACGCTCGCCGATGGCGTCTTGACCAGTTCGGGGCTCCAGTCACGTTGGTTCGAAGGTCGAACCCGGTCCTTCAATCCATTGACGGTCAGCTTGTTACAGCCGCCTGTCGCGGCCAAAACCAAGATACAAGCTGACACACTTAACGATCGACGCAGGGTGGTTTTCAGGTGATTGGCGACGCCGGACATGGAAAAAACTTGCGTTTAACGACGAAATAGAGCTACGAACCAATCGCTTGTAGAGACTTTTGGGTGAACGGACAATAGTATTTTGCCATCGGCAGCCGCTCTAACGATGCTGGCGTTAAACTTCAGAGAACCAAATTCGCCTCGACTGCCTGACAACTGCCCCCAACTGGCGGTCTTCAGCTTCAAAGATCCTTCCAAGAGATTTCGCCCGTGACGGATTCGACCAACACCAACAACCCATCCAAACCGCCACAGCCCTTGGACCCGTCTGAGTCCCAGCCGAGCGGCCCCAACAACAAAACGCTCGTCATGGTCGCCATCGGCATCGCCTTTATCGTCGCGTTGTATCTGAGCCGAAACTGGCTTTCGCTCGAAGTTCTTGCGGCTCAGGAATCCAAACTTCAATCGCTCCTGGAAAGCAATCCGTTGCTGGTTCTGTCGGCTGCTTTTGGGATTTACGTGATCGTCACCGCGCTTTCAATTCCTGGCGCTGCCGTCCTGTCGCTGGCCTACGCATGGTTTTTCAAATTCTGGACAGGACTGGTGTTGATTAGTTTTGCGTCAACAACCGGAGCTACCATCGCTTTTTTAATCTCGCGCTACTTGCTGCGTGATTGGGTACAACGCCGGTTTGGCCAGCGACTCCGGAAGATCGACGATTCGTTTGAACGCGAGGGAGCCTTTTACCTCTTTACGATGCGACTCATCCCGGCCGTCCCATTCTTCTTGATCAACCTGTTAATGGGTCTGACAAAAATCAAGACAACCACATTCTGGTGGGTCAGCCAACTCGGCATGTTTGCCGGAACGGTCGTCTATGTCTACGCCGGGGCTTCCATCCCAGATTTGAACACGCTGCAAGACCAAGGCGTATCGGCCATCTTTTCGCCTTGGCAACTGACCCAAATCACGATCGCGTTTTTGATCTTGGGATTGTTCCCCATCACCGCCAAAAAACTATTGGCCGCGTTTGTTCAAACGCCACAAAAGGCATCGCCCGATCAGTAACCCAGATTTTTGGGCATCAGCATTTTGAATTATCGCCCCTAATTCATTCGTGATTGTCAATGAAAATGCTGGTGAAAATAAGCTCGATTTGTTTCGGAATCGAAAATTCATACGCCAAAATACCTCGAGGCCCTTGGCTAAACGAAACGTTAGTCGCGTTGGTCGGCAATCCAAATGGCGCCTGAGTAACGGAGACATTCTCAGCGTATTCAGGAGAAAGGCTCTGTTCTTGAAATCTTGGCGTGATGATCCGTCGCCTAGGACCACCTGCTAGCAGTTTTACGAGCGTTGTTGGTTTTGGCGGCGAATCTTAAACTGTCCGCAGACACCAAGTCCGCTCAAATCCCACTGTAACGCATGAAACTCGCCAAACGCATCCAGCCAATTCGCGCCATTTGGTCGGACGTCGATGGAGTTCTGACCGACGGTGGAATCGCGTACGACAATCAAGGAATCGAAACCAAAACCTTTCATGTTCGCGATGGATTGGGTATCAAACTCTGGCAAAAAGCGGGCTACCAATTCGGAATCATCACCGCCCGATCATCGCACATCGTAAAAATCCGCATGAACGAATTGGGCGTGGATATCGTAAGACAGGCGGCCAAAAATAAACTTGAAGTGGCCCAATCGCTAGCCCAAGAAAACAACATTTCGCTCGACGAAGTCTGCTACATCGGCGACGACCTTTCCGACTTGAGCCTATTAAAAAACGTGGGCCTCGCCGCCACCGTGGCAGACGGTGTCGACGAAGTGAAATCTGAATGCCAAATCGTTACCCAAAGCATGGGCGGCCAAGGTGCCATTCGAGAACTCGTTGAAACCATCCTCAAAAGCCAGCAGCATTGGGACGAAATTTTACAGGCCTACACAAATAGCTAAAACCACCGGCGAAACAGAACCTACCCGCCAAGGTAAGTGATTCAGAATCGTGATTCCGAATCCCGCTCAAATCTTGATCACTCGAAAAGGAATTCGACGTTGACCACCAACGCTACTACTTCGACCAACCCTCGGCCGCGCAAAACGCGTCAGCCGATGAACGTGGTAGCGCTGTACCTTCTTTCACTCGCCACCTGCGTGCTCGGCTATTTTGCCTACCTCCGGTTTGTTGTACCGCTGGTCGAACTGCCCGTTCAAAATATTCAACAAGTCGCAAGCTCCAACACCGAACTGTTGATCCCGAAGATTGACAAGTCGATTTTAATTCCGCTGCTTCCCGCCGGAGCATGGGAACTGGAAAACTGCAAAATCTTGGTCACCTCCAGCGGCACGGTCTTGTTCAAACAAATCGAACCTCAACAAGACGGAACTCTCAAACTCTCGCCCTTCACTTTAATCACCGGCGTCGGCGACGACCTGCTGTCAGCCGACCCAACCTCTACCTCCGCCGACAAGAAAAAAATCCCCCTCGCTTTGCGAACTCCAGATGGGGCAACGCTCACGCTGGACAAACCAATCACCGAAGCGATTCACAGCGGCGCGAAAATCGAATCCGCCCGACTGCTGGGCGAAGTCGACATCTATCGCCCTCCTTCTCAGCCTGACCAGTCAGATGCCTTGTACGTTTTAGCTCGGAACGTGCAATTTGATAAACACCGCATCTACACCTTGGATACGCTCAACGATCCCGTTCTCTTTTCTTACGGCGCCCACAAAGGCAAAGGCCGAAACCTTCGCATCGACCTGCTGCATCGCACGGACACGGTCACTGGCCGCGAAGACTTTTCGACGATCGACGGCGCCAGTAAACTCGAACTTGCCTATCTCGATCAGCTTCGAATCGTTCCCGACGAATCACCCAACCAATCACCCGATAAAAATGACACCCCCCAAGGATCCGATGGCGTTTTTGGCGGCGGCTCGCCGCTTGAAGTTTCCTGCAAGGGCCCCTGCATTTTTGATTTCGTTGAACAGAGCGTCTCATTCGCCGACCGCGTCAGCGTAACGCGAATCGACCAACACCGCGACAATTTGGTTTGCAGCCAACTAAAAATTCGTTTTGAAAAGCGTTCGAATTCGATCGGCACCAAAAATAAACTTCAACTGATCGACATGGTCGCTTTAGGAAACCCCGTCGTCGTCAACGCAAATTCCCGCCCTGCAAAAATTTCCGCTGATCGGCTTACCTACAACGCGATCACCGACGAATTCTTCGGCGTGGCTGACCCCGCGGGCAACCAACACGTAACGCTAGTCACGCCGGACATCCAATACAAAACCGCTCAACTCCGCTGCCGACTCACAACCAACGCCGACAACAAAAAAACCCTGAAATCACTCGAAGCCAACGGTCCCGGCCAACTTTTAAAGCTCGGCAAGGAGCCTGACGAGCAGCTGTTCGCTAAATGGACGAAGCGCCTTTCCGTCAAGCCTTCGCCCGAACGAGCGGACGAACAAATTTTGGTGGTCCAAGGCGACACGCACGTTCAATTCCACCAAAACTCAGAAATCGACGCCCAACGCATCGATATGAAGTTGCTCCAAACAGCAACTCCCGATGGCAAGTCCAAATACGCAATCGCCCAAATGGTTGCCAGCCAATCCGTCCATCTCCGCACTCCCGAAATCGACGGGACCACTCAGCGACTGACCGCCAATTTCCCCAACCCTGTCTCGCTCAATTCGCATCGTGTCAACCGCCCGATTTACCAAGTCGACGACACGCGACCGAACCATCCCGCTTTGTCAAAAAACACTCGGCAAGCCTTCGCCCCGCAATCGCCGTCACCCGCTCGCGATTCCAACAACCCCGCGGCGAAACTTTTGCGATTTACCGGTGGCCAAGTGCAAGTCACGGTCATCCCCACCGACGCTAAAAAACTGTCGTTTGCTGATTTGGAAATCGTTGACAATGTGTCCGTTTCACAGATCGATTCAAAGCAGCCCCTGGCTCCTCCGACGCTTACACTCAACGGTGATTATCTCCGCGTCGTACCTCAGTCGCTGGATAAAAAGTATCGTCTTGAACTGGTCACCAACCAAATTTCACCCAATGAATCGTTTCGCAATATCGAAACACCCGACTTTGCCCTCGTCGGCCAAAAAATTAACCTCGACCAAACCGCCAACAAAATCTGGGTCGATGGCCCGGGCCGAATCAATTTCAAAGATACCGCTCACACGAGCCCACAACCAAAACTCGCTCAACAAACTGGCTTCGGATTCGCCAACCGCTTTGACAATAACCCGCCGCAAACACGGCCATCCTCGATGAATGCCACTTGGCTGGGCGGAATGATTTTTGACGGCCAAAAAATCTACTTCGAACGCGCTGTCAACCTTGCCGCAAACCAAACGACCGGATCCAACAAAACTCAAACAAATCGCCAGCAGCCCAAAAATCGCCAGCAGCCCAAAAATCGCCAGCAGCCCAAAAATCGCCAGCA
>CAZROJ010000090.1:9568-10645 GCA_964601665.1 uncultured Pirellulaceae bacterium | reverse complement strand
AGCCCAAAAATCGCCAGCAGCCCAAAAATCGCCAGCAGCCCAAAAATCGCCAGCAGCCCAAAAATCGCCAGCAATTGATCCAAGCAAATTGTGGGCAAATGTCCGTGGCCCTCAACCAGTTCGTTGATTTTGAAAATCTCAAACGCCAAGACGATCGACGCAGCGAAATCCAACCCACCGAAATAATTTTCGTCGACCAAGTCGCACCCAACAAACAAGTTTTCACTGCCCCTCAAATTGCAACTAACGGCCCCCCAACCGAGATGCGAATCGTGGTTCAAAACTTCGACGGTCGAGGTAGCCTGCAGCAACAACAGAGCATCTCTGGAAGCCGAGTCACCATTGACCCCATCTCGAAAAACATTTCGGCCAATGGTCCAGGCTGGGTCTCCACTCATGACCTCCAAAAACCGACCAGCGATTCCACATCAACCTCCCCAAACCCCTTGGCAAGTTTTTCTGGCACGGCCTCCAATGGCAATGCGAAACCGATCTCTTACATCCGAGTCAATTTTGCGGGCGAGCTAAAGATCGACGGTCAAACCAACCAAATGGACATCGCGGACCGAGTTCGAACGCTCTACATGACCACCGATGACTGGCGACTGAACATCGACCCCGATCGTATCCCTGCCTCGGCCCGTCAAGCCGCAGTCTTGCTGACCTCGCAGCAAATGACTCTGGCCCGCTGGAAACCGCGCGAGGCCGCCGAAGAACAACACGAACTGACCGCCAAAGGCAACGTCCGAATCAAAGGCGACTCGATTGACCTGAATTCCGACCGAGTCAGCTACAACCAGATCAACGACATGCTGGTCGTCAACGGCACGACTCGCACCCCCGCCAAAATCCGCTACCGACCGCTCCCGGGCAAATCCACCAACGCCGCTGGCTGGCAAGAATTCAGCGCCGAAAAATTCAAATACCAAGTCGCCACCCAATCGATCAGCGTCGACGGTGTCAAAAAAATCAAAGGCACCGGCGCGATTCGCTTGAATTAATGCAGCGGCAAATCAATCGAGCCCCAGCCACTGCTCCAGCCACTGCCAACCGGCTAATCGAACTTGGCCAACACAT
>CAZROJ010000090.1:0-9468 GCA_964601665.1 uncultured Pirellulaceae bacterium | reverse complement strand
GACACGACCCAGCCTCGACATTTTTCCGACCGACAAAGACACTCAATCGCATAGGCCGCGGGCCAGTTATAGTCGATTGTTAATTCCTGACCTGCTTGAATATCGGCAGCCGCCATCAGGAACAAACCACGCTTGGCTGGCGATCCTTCCGCCGCGGGAATCTCAACCATATCGAACTCGCAGTTCGCTTCGCAGTCATGATTCAAATAGCGAAACGGTGCCACCGGATCCAACAAACGATCTTCGTACTCAAACGTATAGTCATCGCTCTCCCCAGTATCGTCAAAAACGCGCCCCGTGATCTCGCCGATGATCGACCCCTCCGGAAAACACCGACCGGCAAACACGGCCTTGCCCAGATGAGTCTCTTTCACCCGCACCAATTCGTCCAACGAATCTAAAACCCGACTCTCATTCAACTCAAGAACTGCCAAAACAGACTTCCATGTTCAAATCATTTTTTCGTACGCCCGTGTCAAGCCAAAACTAATCCTTGGACTCGACGGCGTCGCGAATTCTACTGACTGAACGAACTCTTGGGCATGGGCAAAAGAATTATTTTTTAGAACCTGCAAAGCCTTGCCTTCAACAGCAACCGCACAACAACCGGCCGTAAAACGTTTGCCAGCCACCATTCACTGCTGCCAATTTGGCTTTCGCTTTTCCAGGAACGCCGCCAAACCTTCCTGAGCATCATCCGTCGCACGTGCTTGAGCCGAAAGTCGAGCGGCCTCGATCAACTGCTCACTCACATCACCGGAAAACTGCAGCATTTGAGCCTTCGTCGCAGCCAAGGCTTGCCGCGATCCCTTCAGCATTTCATCTCGCCAACGGAGCGATTCAGTCGCCAATTCCGAAGGATCGACAACCGCCTGGCAAATCCCCCAGCCGCACATTTCCTTTGCCTCAATCCGCCGGCCGCTCAACAACAGATGCCCCGCATGCCCAACACCTACTTTGCGCAGCAACAACGGCGTCACCATCGATGCCGTAATGCCACGCTGAGGTTCCGGCAAAGAAAAAAACGTGTTGTCCGTCGCCAGCACCAAATCGCAAGCCAACACAACCCCCACGCCCCCAGCCAAAACGGGCCCTTGCACGACCGCCATCACAGGCTGCGGCGCCTCGATGATGGCCAACAACAAGTCGCGATAAACCAGAGAATCTTGCAACCAATCTTCTGGCCCCGACTGCTGGGCTCGATCTTTCATCTCGCCCAGATCCATGCCGGCGCAAAAGACCGGTCCATTGGCAGCGATCTCGATCAAACGAACGGCCTCATCGGCAGCCAGCGTTTTCATTTCCGCGGTCAGTTCGATCAACATCGATCGCGTTAACGCATTTCGACGCGGTTCGCGATCGAGCGTAATCCGAGCGACTGACGATTCAATTTCAATTAAATAATCGTTGGGCATTTGAATTCCTTAATCAACCAATCCCACCGAGCCACCTCTGGGCAACTCGGCTTCCAACAAAGCGATCGCCAAAACCTTGCCCTGCGAATCGGTTCGCAGACTTTGACTCGCACCGCCTGCCAACGCATCGTGCAACAAAAAATTCAAAGCCCGTATTCCCGGCAGTTCAAACCGCTCCACTTTGGTGATTTCCAGTTCCGAAAAGAACTCGCGCACAAAAGTCTCCGTCAACGACGCCTTCAAAAAATCAAATGCTTCATCGTTCCTCGCAATCACGCCCACGTTGGCATGGTTTCCCTTATCGCCAGAACGAGCATGAGCGATCTCTCGCAGCTGAATGGCTGGCCTTGAATCAGTCTTCGAGTCAATCATTTCACCCATTCCTCCGCAGTTCGAATTTCCATCGTCGCCGTCAGTCGATTCTTATCGATCGTCGACGGCCAATAAGCGAGCACAGGATAAATTTTGGGTCTCGCCCCCACATACCCCGTCACACCCGGTGGGCCCGAAGTTACCAGAGCCGGAATCTGCGAGGCAAAATTTTCCAACACTTCCTTCCGCGAATCGCGAACTTGCATCCGCAAAACGACTTCCTGAACATTTTTGGGTTGAGTCTCAACGCTCGGCAGCGTCGCTCCACTGCCCAAACATTCAAAAGCAAATTGATCGGGTTCACAGCCGGCAGCGATCATCTTTTGCTTGATCGCCTCCGCCGCCACTTTGGCGTTCTCGATCGCCCCCGCGCCAGCCAAAACAATTTCGCCCGTCGTCGCAAAACCGCTGCGATAAGCCATCGAAACCTTAAACCGATCCGGCGCCGGCGTTCCCTCAGCACCGTTGACGGCCACGCGATCCTCCGACAAATCCTCGGCCGTCACGTTTGAAAAATTGGCCACCACATCGGGCGTCATATACCGGCGCGGGTCGCCAATCTCGTACACCAACTGCTCAGCCACCGTCCCCGAACAAACCAAGCCGCCCGTTCCCGCAGGCTTGGTGATCACCATCGAGCCATCTTCGGCGACTTCTGCGATCGGATAGCCGATATCACCCAACGAAATTTCCGGCGTCCAGTCCGAATACATTCCGCCGGTCACTTGAGCACCACATTCGATCAAATGCCCCGCCACGGTCCCCGCCGCCAGCTTGTTCCAGTTTTCACGCGACCAACCAAATTCATGAATCAAGGGACCCACGACCAACGACGCATCGGCAACACGCCCCGTGATCACGATGTCGGCTTTTTGATCCAACGCGTCACAAATCCCCGCAACGCCCATATAGGCATTCGCGCTAACAATTTTTTCTCGCAAATCTCCCAGCGGTTGGCCCGTTTCAAAATGCTCAAACGCTTCGCCTTGATCAATCAGTTCATCGATCCGGTCCAACAAATCGTCGCCAGCAACAGCCGCCAAACGAACCCGCCCCGCCCCCGCCGCGACCAATTTCTTGGCCGCTTCGACAACACAGGCGGTCGGATTCATGCCGCCGCCATTGGTCACCAGTTTCAGCGGCTGATCGGACTTAAAATGGTCTGCCAATTCGCCAACCACCTGAGGCACCGCCGTCACAAACCCGCGACCAGGATCCTTCATACGTTGATAAGCTAAAATCGACAGCGTCAGTTCAGCCAAGTACTCCAGCGTCAAATAATCGAGCTGACCGTGATCGGTCAACTGCTTGGGCGCCGCTGGATTGTCGCCCCAAAAGCCTGCGCCGTTGCCAATTCGAATCGATTTCTTTTTCATATCAAACCTGTAATACGCCAAACTGCATCGGCTGATTGTCACAGTGCTGAGTCACAACCTCCAGCGACCGAATCAAAACGTCACGCGTGTCAGCCGGGTCAATAATCCCGTCGACCCAACCGCGCGAGGCTCCGTAGCGAATGTCCTCTTTGTCGTTATACGTCTGCGTCACCGTTTCACGCAGCGACTTTAGTTCCGCATCGTCCAGCTCTTTTCCTTGCCGCTGCAACGAACGAATCTGAACGTCCACCAACGTCGACGCCGCCTGCTTGCCACCCATCACGGCATACCGCGCGTTCGGCCAAGCGAAAATAAATTCAGGGTCGAACGCCTTGCCACACATCGCATAATTTCCGGCACCGTAGCTTCCCCCGGTGATCACGGTCAGCTTGGGTACTCGAGAATTCGAAAGCACGTTAACCAGTTTCGCCCCCGAGCGAATAATTCCTGCTTGCTCGGAATCTTTGCCAACCATAAAACCAACGACGTCTTGCAAGAAGATCAACGGCATCCAGTTTTGGTTACAGTCCATGATAAACCGAGCCGCCTTGTCGGCGCTGTCGTCGTACACGACCCCGCCAAACTGCAACCCTCGATCTTTCGATTGAGCCGGTTGGTGCTGGTTGGCGATAATCCCGACCGGGAAACCGCCGACGTTGGCATAACTACAAACCAACGACTGGCCAAATTCCGCCTTGTATTCTTGAATCGAATCGCCATCGGCAAGGCACTCAATCACCCCTCGAATATCATAACTCCCACCCGGCTCGGCCCCGGCAATCTGATAAATATCTTCTTTCGCCTTGGCCGCCGGCTTGCTCTCCAATCGCCGAAACGGAGCCTGCGGTTGGTCCTCGGGAAGCTGTTCGGCCAGCTCGCGAAGCCGCTTCAAACAAGCCTCATCGTCGGGCTCGCGAAAATCAATCGTGCCGCTAATCTGCGAATGCATCTGGGCTCCACCAAGATCTTCGCTGGTCACTTCTTGTCCAATCGCACTCTTGACCAAAGCCGGCCCCGCCAAATACAAACCCGACCCTTCGGTCATCAACAATCGATCGCACAACACGGGCAAATATCCTCCGCCGGCCACGCAATTGCCCATGATGGCCGCCGTCTGCGGAATCCCTTTGGCACTCATCACCGAGTTATTAAAAAAGATCCGCCCGAAGTCGTCTTCATCCGGGAAGATTTCGTCCTGCAACGGCAGAAACACACCGGCTGAATCCACTAGATAAATCGTGGGCAAGTGATTGGCCATTGCGATCCGTTGAGCCCGCAACAGTTTCTTGCAGGTCATCGGAAAAAAAGCACCGGCTTTGATCGTCGCATCGTTGGCAACAATCATCACACTGCGCCCCGCGACGCGACCGACCCCACACACGACGCAGGCCGAAGGGCAGCCGCCCCATTCTTCATACATCCCCCACGCCGCCCACAGACCCGTTTCCAAAAAATCGGAGCCCGGGTCGATCAGTTTTTCAATCCTCTCACGAGCCGTCAAACGACCTTTGGAGTGTTGTCGAGCGATTGCTTTTTCGCCACCGCCCAATTTAATTTGGTCGGTTTGAGTTTTGATTTCGTCCAGCAGCGTTTTCCAATCGCCCACAGGTTCACCCTCTAATTTTTGCTAATTGATGTACGCTTCAAATGCCCCGACTTATTGCCGCTCGATGACCATCGCCACCGCATTGCCACCCCCCAAACAAAGACTCACCACGCCTCGTCTTCCGCCCGTCCTCGCTAACGTGTGCAACAACGTGACCAAACATCGAGTACCACTGGCGCCGATCGGATGACCAATCGAAATCCCACCTCCTTGAGGATTCACTTTGGCCGGGTCCAGTTTCAACTGTTTCAGACACGCCAACATCTGCGAAGCAAACGCTTCATTGATTTCAAACACGTCGATTTCGTCCGCCGTCAGCCCCGCCTTGGCTAACGCCCCTTGCACGGCCGCCACCGGCGCAACAAACAGATCTCGTGGCTCGCCGCCGCTGGTATGATACGACAAAATTTTTGCCTTCACCGCCGCCTCGCATTGAGCCGCCAGTTCACCACTGGCCACCACCACCGCCGCCGCTCCATCGCTCAATGTCGAAGCATTGCCCGCCGTGACCGAACCTTCTTTATCAAACGCCGGCCGCAACCCCGCAAGCCCCTCGGCGGTCGTTCCCGGCCGAACGCACTCGTCCGAATCCACGACCGTATCGCCTTTTCGCGAAGAAACCGTGACCGCACAAATCTCGTCGTTGAACAGCCCCGCCTCCCACGCCGCCGCCGCTCGACTTTGACTTTCGGCCGCAAATTCGTCCTGCTGCTGCCGCGTCACTTCCCAAGTGCTTGCCGTGTATTCGGCATGCATGCCCATGTGACAATGATCCATGCCACACGTCAAGCCATCGGCGACCATGCCATCGACCAACTTAATATCGCCCAACTTTTGCCCCGTTCGAAGCCGTTTCGCATAATGCGGCGCACCGCTCATGCTCTCCATTCCGCCCGCCACGATCGCACTTGCGTCCCCACAGCGAATCGCCTGAGCCGCCAGCATGACCGACTTCAGACCCGATCCGCAAACTTTATTCACAGTCACTGCCGCGATGCTTGGTGGTAGCCCCGCCAACAACGCCGCTTGACGAGCCGGAGCCTGGCCCAATCCAGTCGACAGCACGTTACCCATAATCGCTTCGTCAAACTGATCCGCCGCGACACCCGATCGCTCCACAGCAGCCTCGATCGCTCGACCACCTAACTGAACCGCAGACACGCTCGACAGCGACCCCAAAAATCCACCAATCGGCGTTCTCGCGCCGGACAAAATATAAGCGTCATTTGACATCGTGTTTCCTATTCCATTTTCAGTGTTAACTAAGTTTAACCAGTCTTGAATTTACTTGCCCTCGAATTTCCTATCGCCATCAGATTTACCACCCGAGCTAGTTCGATAGTTTGGCAGCGCATGGCAATGTTCAAATTTGTAAATCAACGAAGTTTCCAGCTGAGCAATCTCAGGACGCGAGGTGAACGTGTCGACGACCAACCCGCGCAACTGCTGAACATCCCGGACGGCCACATGAACCATCAAATCCACCGTCCCAGCCAACAGGTAGACATTCACCACCTCTTCCAACTGCACCACTTCTTTAAACAGATTATCAAAATCGATATTCGCGTGTTGCCGCAAGCGAACTGATATCAACGCTTCAACACCAATCCCCATCGCATCGCGATCGACGTCGGCGTGAAATCGAGTCAGCACGCGATGCTCTTTTAGCCGCCGCACCCGTTCCAAACACGTCGACTGCGAGACTCCGCTGATCTTGGCGAGCTCCTTGTTGGAAATTCGAGCATCGTTTTGCAGCGCTTCCAAGATATCAAAATCGATGCGATCAAGTTTCACCTTTGCGTCTCCTGTCAACTTTCACCTTAGCCTGCCCCAAAACACCGTGCCCCAAAATACCGCCACAAAACACCGACCCGTTAGACGACTCGCTCGTTAGACGGTTCGCCCCGTTAGGCGGTTCGGCTCGTTAGACGGCTCGACCCTTCGCCGCTCACCGCACCAACCTCACCGACCGCTTTAACCTCGCTGGTCCAGCGCCACAATCGAACGCGGCGATGCACCCACGTACTCCGCCAACGGCCGCACGATCCGGTTTTCAGCCAGTTGCTCCGAAACATGCGCTGTCCAGCCGACCACACGAGCCATCACGAAAATTGGCGTAAACAAATCGATATCAAAACCCATCAAGTAATAAACCGGGCCGGCGGGGAAATCGAGATTCGGATAGATCTTTTTTCGCGAGACCATCTCCTGCTCCAGCACATTCGAAATTTCCAGCCACGCGCTGCCGTCTCGTTTGGCCGCCAACAAATCGCGATACTTTGACATCGCCGGTACTCGAGAGTCACCGTGCCGGTACAGCCGATGGCCAAACCCCATGATTTTCTTTTTGTTCGTCAAAGCGTCTTCCAACCACGGCAGCGCGTTTTCCGGGGATCCGACTTCCTTCAGCAAATGCATGACCGCCTCGTTCGCTCCGCCATGCAACGATCCCTTCAGCGCCGCGATCGCGCCACTGACCGCGCCGCACAAATCCGACAGCGTGGAAACAATCACCCGCGCCGAAAAAGTCGAAGCGTTAAAGCCGTGTTCGGCATACAGCGTCAACGCACCGTCGAACGCCTTTACAATTTCGTCTTCCGGCACCTCGCCCTGGCACATATGAAAAAAATTGGCCGCAAACGAAAGATCCTCGCGTGGCTCCACCAACGCCTCGCCCTTGCGAACCCGCTGAAAAGCCGCCACCAACGTCGGCAGCTTGGCCATTAAACGGATCCCTTTTCGAATCGCCGATTCCGCATCGTCAGCCCCGGCAAACTCGTCCTCCATTCCCAAGTAACTAACGCCCGTCCTGAGCGCGTCCATCGGATGGCCGCCGACTGGAAACCGTTTGACAATCTCAAGCACCCCCGGACTTAATTTCCGAGACTGCCGTTCCAGCTGACAAAATTCCTCCAGCTGTTTCGCATTGGGAAGTTCGCCATGCAACAACAGATAGGCCACCTCCTCGAACTGACAGGACTCGGCCAACTCGTGAACCGCATAGCCGCGATAGAACAGCGACTTCTCTTCGGGCAAAACATGCGAAACAGAAGTCGTGTCAAAGATCACGCCCTCCAAGCCCTTTTTCGCCTTAAATTTATCTGCAGTCGTCATTAGTTTTCTCTACTTTCCATCAAGCTTGAAATTAAACAAGTCCGCATCAATCTTGGCATAGCTCTCGTACTGCAACAGGTCGTACAACGCTTGCCGCGTCTGCATTTGTTCCAGCAATTCGCGCTGAGTCCCTTGATCGGCAATCGCCTGCAAACCCTTTTCAACCGCGTTCATCGCCAACCGCAGCGTCGTGACCGGATAGATCACCAAGTTAAAACCTAGATCGGTCAATTGCTGCGTCGTCAATAGCGGCGACTTGCCAAACTCCGTCATGTTGGCCATCAACGGCACATCGATCGCTTTACGAAATTGCTCGAATTCACGTTCATCAGCCAAAGCCTCGGGAAAAATCATCTCCGCCCCGGCGTCCACGTAAGCCTTCGCTCGATCAATCGCCGCCTGCATCCCATCAACACCTTTGGCATCAGTCCGCGCGATAACCAATAAGTTTTCGTCCGATTTCGCCGCCGCCGCAGCAGCCACCTTCCGCACCATCTCATCAACCGACACCAACGTCTTATTGTCCAAGTGCCCACAGCGTTTGGGAAACTGCTGATCTTCCAAATGGCAACCGCACAACCCCGCCGACTCGACCGCCGCGATCGTCCTAGCCACATTCGCCGGCTCACCAAACCCGGTGTCGATATCCACAATGACTGGCAATTCCGTCATTCGACCGATCGCTTCCGCACGCCCCACCACTTCGGTTAGCGTCGTCAAACCAATGTCCGGCAAACCAAGATCAGCCGACAACGCGGCTCCCGAAACGTACACGCCCTCGAAACCAACCTTCTCGATCGCCATCGCAACCAGCGGCGAAAACGCACCGGGGAAACGCAAGAGCCCACCAGACCGCAATGCTTCGCGAAACTTTGCCCGTTTATCGGCGATCGGTTGCTGAACTTTTGTCATCGGCTTTTCTTAAGAAACAAATCATTGTCCAGTGTTAAGGCGATCGGCAGTTAAATTTCTACCGCTGGTGTTCGCAACGATTGCGAATCTTGGGCATATTGCCCGGTAGTTTCTCAATCGCCTTTCGCCTAACGCCACTCATTATCTTCGGCAAACATCCTGCCTGCCACCCGATCCAGTTAAAAACCAGCGTCACAAAATTGGCTTGCAGATTGGTGACGACACCCATCGAAAACAAGTTCCTCGTTTTCTTCAGAAACCTGCCTCACAAAGCAACCTGTTTTAAGCGGAACCATCGGCGCGCTTACGGTTACGTTTAAATTTAAATTTAAGTTTAAATGTAAATTTAAGTTTACGATTACGATTCGGAGAATCGAGCGACAATGTCGCTCAACTCTACGAGTTGATAGCGTGCCGAACGAAACAATACAACAACCGAAGACGGCAAAGCGGAAGTTTGTCTCGAGCGTCATTTTAAAACCAAACCACCAGCCTTATCTCAGTGCCTCCGGATCTTGAACCAACCCACCGGATCCAAAGCAAAACCACCAGGCTTGGCCTATGAATTCAGCCGAAGCCCAATCAAGCGTTTATCCCAAAACTCAAAATACCCACCACTAGTGTCGGAAACCGGAATTGTGTACGAATTTAAGATGCCAGCATGATTTCTCTA
>CAZROJ010000089.1:14342-18649 GCA_964601665.1 uncultured Pirellulaceae bacterium | reverse complement strand
TCCTCCGCTCGCGTTACCGCCGTGGTCGATCCGGCAAAACGATCTTCCCGTTGGATGATCTAAAAGGACAGGCGTTTTAACTTCGGAGGTTGCCGGAAGAATATGAAATCGAGTTTGATGAATGGTATCATGGAGCCGCTTCGCGACTTAAAAGACAAGCAGATTGAAAACGACGCCACGGAGCTTTCGATGTTGCTATCGGACGTGCCGCTGGCTCGATTGAGCAAACGAAGAAAGGGCCTGATGACTTAAGCCGTTTGACTTTGACAACTTGATTTAATTTTGAAGAAGGACTCGCTTGGGCCTCGCTAGTCCAATTTTGCTGGGCCGACAATTTTGAGCTGCGGCACGAGATCGAGCTGCCCCTGAACCCGACCAGCTGCGGAACGACTTCGCAGCCGTGATTATGCGACGACAAAAAAGCCGGCCAAGTTGACCAGCTTACGTTTTGTTTTGTCTAAAATTTCACCCGCAACATTTCGACAGACTGCGCTATTTCCAGCCCAGCTGTCGAACGCTGGGTGTTTTTAGTTGTTCAGCGTCGCTTCTGCCCGAGCGGCCTTCAAGGCAGCCGCTTCTCGCGACAACTTGTTTTCTGAACCGCTTGGGAAATACTGGATATCATCGTCCAAGTAGAAACCGCTAGGCAGCGTTTGTCCGCCAATGCTTGATTGGCAGCCGGTCGAAAATACGGCCATACCGATCATGATGCCTGCGGCAAGCAGAGAGACGGCTGATTTTTTGAAGGCGGCGTGATGTGAATTTGTCATTCGGAATACTCCAGGAATCGGTCCTGTGGTTAGTTTCTTATTTACATCCCAAGACCACAGGATGACCAGTTGCGTATGCTCGTTTAGGGCCAGATCTATATTGGGCATTGACTCAATGTCCGATACGATCCAGCCAGCCAGACTTTTTTCTGGCCGCTGCACTCGTACAATCGTTATCGTCGCCAGCTAAGGTAGACTTTGACACTTTTGCCGAAAAATCGTTACAAGCCAATTAAATTAACAGGCCTGCGAATTCTTACTGGCAAAAATGCTAGCGACCGCACTCAATAGGGAAAAACATGCAAGTCTCAATTCAGCGGCAGCAGCTTAGACGAAAGGCAGTTGAGAATTCACCCCAACTTGGGCTCGATTCTTATTCGTTTCTGTCGTCCACCACCAGATTCTTGTTTGCTGAACGCGCCACCAAAACGCTCGCCGCTGCCCTTGTCTTGGGGTGCCTCGCTTCGGCGTTTTTCGTTTTCACTTCGCGAACCTGCCAGGCTCAAGCACAACCGCTGCCCAATCAAGACTATTACTTGAGCTTTAATCGTTTCTACTTGGCCGATTATCGCGATGCGCAACGCGATTTTCGCAGAGCCGAAACGGGAGCGATCAAGTTCGGCAACGTGCGATTCTTGGATTCGGTTTGTTACTGGACGATGCTGGGCGAAACGTATTACCACATGGGTAACTATGCCGAAGCCATCAGTTTGTACGAACAAGCCCTCGGTCTGTACGCCCAGTACCAAGACGATAATTGGCAGACGCGTATTCAAAACGCGGCGATCAACATTCAGCCGGACACCGCGGCACTGGCCCAAGCAAGAATCAATTGGGGAACGCCTCGAGTTCGCGGCGTGGCCAACGTGCCCAATAGTTTTCAAGTGATGTTTGGACAATTTGGCGGCGTCCAACAAGCGCTTCAACAGGGCGGTGTGGCTCAAGCACCAAAAATCAGACAAGTTAATGTTACCGAGATCATGCGTTGCGTCGCACTTTGCATGCATCGCCGTCGAGTCATCAAAGGACCGACGGCCAAATACGATCCACTGTCCAGCCGTTTGGTTCGAGCGTTCAATAAAGGCGCCCGCGGCGACGGGTCGATCATTGGAAGCTACAACGGTGTGTGCCTGGCCATTGCTTATGCGACCATGGAAGACTGGGCCAAAGCCAGCGCGATGCTAAAACGATCTTTAGTGATGGCCGGCGGATTGGAACACCCTTTGACGCCTGTCGGGCAACTTCAAGCTGCCTACATCGGTTTGGCGATCGACAACAACGCGGTCGCTTCGCAATTGGCGTTGGAGGCGAGTTATTCTGCGGCGATTTTCAATCAGTTCGATCTAATCGCGGAGGCCCTTGCCGTCGGCGCGACGGTTCACCTAAAAACCAATCGATCGGCCTACCCGCCGCTTCGCAACGCCATCCAATGGGCCAACCGAACCAACGCCCGACTGATGCATGCGACCGCAATCGTTCGACTGGCCGAGTGCTTATCTGAGGCGGGCAATGTCACGTTGTCCCAGCAAATTTTGCGAGATTCCAGCCGCGTTATCAACCGACGCAATACGCTTCAAAATTCCGTAATTGGTGCTCGGCTCAAATATGTTTCTGCTCTGAATCAATTTTTAGCCGCTGACTTTGCCAACGGCCAAACGTCGCTGGCCAATGCCATTGAGCACTTTCGCACCGGTTCACTTTGGCTTTACCGATTAAAGCTGGCCAATGTACTGGCCGCCAATTCTGCCGTGAGCCAACGCCAGATCGACCAATTGTACAGCGTTTTGCTGCGTGACCCCGGCGAAATGGACTGGCGACAAGATCCATTCGAAGCGATCGCTTTTCTTTCGACACCGCATGTGGCCTCGATGGAATTATGGTTCGAAGTGGCGATCGCCCGCCGCGATTACAAAAAAGCATTTGCCATCGCGGAACAGGTTCGCCGTCATCGTTTTTTTGCCAGCCTTCCCATGGGCGGACGCTTGATGGCGTTTCGCTGGATCATGCACGCGCCGCCTTCTGCACTGAATTCAAGAGCACTCGAGCAACGCACAAAGTTCTTGAATCGAAACACGGGATACAAACAGACTCTTGATCGAGTCGCCCAAATCAAAGTTCAACTAAAAGAGATTCCTCTGGCATCCGAATCAGGATCCGACGATGAAACACTTCGCCAACAACTGCTAACCGAACTGGCGACGATTTCGGCCGCTCAGGAATCGACATTGGCCAGCAACGCACTCCGGCGTGAACCGTCTGAAATGGCCTTCCCACCCAAGTTCACCGAAAAACAAATTCGAAGCGTCATCCGCCCGGACCAACTGGCACTCGTCACGCTGGCCACCGGCAACGGCTACCACTTTTTTATCGTCGACCAAAGCTCGATCCAGTACACCGGCTTTTACAAAACTCGAAACATCCATCGCGCCGTCGCCGCGATATTGAAAGGCATCGGCGCATCGGATGTTGCCGTCGACACAAAAAAGATCAACAACAACGACTGGCAAAAAGACGCCAAAGAATTTGCCGATTCGATTTTCTCGCGAATCATTCCCGACCAATGGGACGCCACAAAAGAATTGGTCGTCGTCCCCGATGGCGCGCTGTGGTACTTGCCTTTCGAAATTTTGATGCTGGGCGAAGAAGAAGACCCAACGATGATCGCCGACCGGATCAACGTCCGCTACTCGCCCACCGCCAGTCTGGCCTTCGGCGGCCAACGCCCCATCGTCAAACCGGCGAACTTGGTCGTTGCGACGGACAAGCTTTCGCCCAAGACCGAGCTGGAATTGTCAAACGATCAGTACCTTCAGATCTTGGACCCGCTGCCCGAATCGGTTCAAGTATCAAGGTTGAGCCAATCCAGTAATTTAATCGGCGATCAAATCGACCGCTTGCTGGCGTGGAGCTACATCAAGTCGATAAAGAACGTTCCGCAGAGCACCAAATTGCTTTCGATCGAAAACCAAAACTTGGACAACGGATCAATCAACGCTTGGATGTCACTGCCTTGGGGCGCTCCCCAGCACGTCATTTTGCCAGGATACCAATCGCCGGGCATCACGTTGAAAGGTCGCAGCGCCGGCAGTGACATGTTCCTGATCACCACCGGCTTGATGGCCTCGGGCACGCGGACCGCGCTGATCAGTCGCTGGAATTCAGCCGGCAAAACCGCGCTGCAGTTGTCGGGACACTATGCCGCAAACCTGCAAGAAAACGATCTTCACAAGGCACTCGCCGAAGGCCGAAAAATAGTAAAATCCGAAGACATCGATTACGCGAACGAACCAAGATTACGATCCAAACCGACCGACGCGACCATCCAAGGCGAACACCCTTATTTTTGGGCCTCACATATGCTGCTAGGAATACCGGACGATTCCGAACCCAAAATCACCTCGGGTAAATCCAATCGCCCATCAGATTTAACTGGGCTGCAACCGCCAAACCTACCGGTGGAAAAAAAGGACGACGACAAAGCCGCCAATGACGCCAACGGTTTGATGCAACCCAAAGATGATGACAAAAAAGACGACG
>CAZROJ010000089.1:0-14242 GCA_964601665.1 uncultured Pirellulaceae bacterium | reverse complement strand
AAAAATGAAAACGACCAAAACAATGACCCCCAACCCGCGGGTTTACCCGGCATCGGCGGGTGACTAAAGTCCTGCTGAGGCATCTCCCCCCGCGTCCAAAAGGAAATTGAATGCGACATCAATCGCTGCCATTGAGAACCCAAGCCTTCGCCGTCGCTGTGACCGCGTTTGCTTTTGTCGCGCTGGCACTAGCGCCGTTTGCTTGTTCAGTTATTGTGGCCAAACCGGCCATCGCCAAACCTGTCATCGGATTTCAAACTGGCACCGCGCCGGCCGCTTGGCTGCTGCCCAATCGCGATGAAAAGAAAACCAAACCGACGCCAACCGACTCCTTCGACACGCTGGTCCTTTGTCCCTCGCCTTTTCAAACGGCGCTTCAACCGTGGCTCGATTATCGGCGTCAGCAAGGCCATCGAATCCACGTGGTCAAGCCTCAATCTTCCGCATTTGGCGTCAAACGTCAGATCGCTACCTTCGCCGCAGCCAACGCCAAGCTGCAGCATTTGGTTTTGATTGGCGATGCGTTTGACAAAAAAACCGACGCTCGTTTTTTTGTTCCAACCGAATACGTTTTAGCCAAAGCCACGGTCAAGTTCGGCGCCGAACCCGAAATCGCAACCGACAATCCCTACGCCGATCTCGACGGCGATGGCGTGCCAGACCTGAGCATCGGACGAATCCCGGTGGACTCCAGCCAAGAGCTCACTCAGTTCACCCAACGCGTCATCAACTATGAATCTCAACCTGCCGCCCAATGGCAGTCGCGGATGAATTTTGTGGCTGGCGTCGGCGGCTTTGGGCGAATCGTGGACAATGTAATCGAAGAGGTTGCCAAGAAAATCATCACCGAACTGGTGCCCGGCGAAATCAAAACTTCGATGACTTACGGCAGCTGGACCAGTCCCTATTGCCCCAATCCCGAAGCGTTTTCGCAAACCGCGATCGAGCGATTTAACGAGGGCTGTTTGTTTTGGGTTTATATCGGCCACGGCGACCGGACTCGACTGGACCGAGTCCATTTACCCGACCAATCTCATTTGGTTTTGGACAAGCAATCGGTCGAAAAAATCAACTGCCGCAGCGGCAACCCGATCGCCGTCTTCCTCGCCTGCTACACTAATTCGTACGATAGCGACGAAGACTGCTTGGGCGAACTCATGCTCAAACGTCCCAACGGACCGGTCGCGATCATTGGCGGCAGTCGCGTCACGATGCCCGCTGGTATGGGACTTTTATCGCTGGCACTGATTGACGAATACTTCCACCCGCCTGATGTCGATTCCCAGTCGCCAATAACGCTGGGCCAAGTGTTTTTAAATGCCAAGCGAGAATTGTCGTCGGGCAAACGAGCCTTCAAGGGCTATCGAAATTTGATTGAATCGGTTGCAACTTCGCTCCTGCCCGATCAACCTTTTGAAAACGAACGACAAGACCACGTCCAGCTGATGCAATTGCTGGGCGACCCGCTACTGCGACTCAAAAAGACAACGCCCATCGATTTGCAGGCGGAGCAAGCGGGCGAGCGAGTTACGGTGTCGGGCCAAGTCGAACGACCGCATCCAAAAACCAACGCCGAGCCAACTCGCGGCGCTGCCACTAAAATTCGACTGCAGTTATGCTACCAACGCGACCGGCTCAAAGATCGATTTCGCCGCCGTAGAAAATACGCTTCGACGAATAGGGAGTTTTCTAAATTCCAGACCGTCTACGATCAAGCTCGAAACCTCGTTTGCTTGCAAAAGACGGTCACCACGGACGACGACGGCAAGTTTAGAACCAATTTTGTTTTGCCCGAACACGTTGATGGCGAATGCGTAATCATCGCAACCACGATCGACCAAAACCATTACCATACCGGATCCACGAAGATCGACATCGACAAGCGATAGTGGAACTGTCGCTCCGCCGGAGGTGATCGAGTTTGCTGCGGGTGAACAAAACTGCGTGATGCTCGGCAGGAGCCTCGTTCTCACGTCCACCACGTTCTCACGTTCTTCCTGACCAACTTAAATTTCTTCCGCCATGACAACTACCGCTCGTCTCCTTTTGATTTCGATCGTCGGCTTGGTTGCCAACGGCTGCGAATACGAAAACAGCTCTTCGCAAAAACCGAACACAAACTCGCCGGCCCAACTCCCGGCCAGCGAAAAACCAACATTCGACCCGGCTTCGCTGCACCAAGCAATTGCCGACGCCTACATCGCCAACGATTTGCAACAAGCTGCGGGCTTGGCTGACAAAATCGACTTAACAGATTCAAGCACTTCCGTTGCGACCTCGCTGCTTTACATCATCGGCGAAGCCTATTTTGCCACGGGCAAACCCAAACAATCGGTCGCCGCCTACGACCGCTTGCTGAAAGATCGGCCCAATTTAAAACCGCAGCTTTGGCAGCGCGGCTTGGCACTTTATTACGCCGGCGATTACGCAGCGGGCATCGATCAACTGGAGTCGCACCAAAGCTACAACTCGCAGGACGTTGAAAACTCCGTCTGGCACTTGATGATGAAAGCCAAAATTGGATCCGTTGCACAGGCCCGCCAAGCAATGATTCCGATCAGTCGCGATGGCCGAGTGCCCATGAAACAGATTTTCGACATGTTCGCGGGCACGGGATCGCCAGAATCCGTTTTACAGGCATGCGACTATGACGAATCCAGCAGCACCGGTGTCATTGATCCTGATTCGGCTACCTATCACGGTTGGCTGTACATCGGTTTGTACCATGAAATGATGGGCGATCCAGACGCTGCCCGAAAAGCCATGACGCAAGCGGAAAAATTCAATCCGCTAACCAGCGGACTGATGGCCCACATCGCCAAGGCCCATTTGCTGATCCGCAAAAAATAGCCAGCAAAAATAAATCGCCGGCTCAAAGCCCTAAAGCTAGTCGTCTTTCAAATTATCCAATTTCCGATAGCGAAAAAAATCCACGACCGCGTCGTAAATCCAGAACTCGATAAAGATCATCACCAGCGGCAGAATGAACTGAACCGCACTGAAGACTCGAGCGTCCATGCGAATGTAGTTTGCGCCAAAGAATGTTCGCACGAACAACGCGTTCAAAATCAACATCCCAATCAAAACCAAACCGGTCATCAGCAAAAAGAAACAGCCTGTTTGCGAAGGCTGCTTGCGACGTTTTTTATTTTTGAGTCGCGTCATAGATCAACAGCAACAAGCCTGAAGGATGGCGGCAGCGGAGGCTCCAATTCGCTGAAGCCTCGGAAATCTCGGGAGTCAGATTTATTTCTTAGCCGGTTTTTTCTTTTTACTCTTGGCTTTCGATTTTTGCTTTTTCGCCTTGGCCGCGGCTTTCTTTTTTGCCGAACTCGCTTTTTGCTTCTTCTTGCGACGCTTCAGTTCCACTTCTTGCTCGGGCGTCAAAAACTGCTTCTTTCGCGGACGCGGAATACAGACCAACAGCAAACCCAAAAACAACAAGCCGAACGTCAACGCGTATTCCAGTAAGTAGTCGCCCATGTCGCTGTCTTTGCCGGTTAATGTTGTCAAATGATTCGAGCCCGCCGCATTCTATTCAGAGACCGCGGTAATTCCAATCTCTGCCTTGGCAAATTCAATTGGCGATCAAGTGTTCTTGGATCCAACCAACGACCGCCGCAGCATTATTTTCAATGGAAAGCTCGGTTTGAGTGCCATCGGCCATCCATTTCGCTTGCACAACGCCTTTTTCAATTTCGTCGCCGCCGGCAATCAGCGTCGCCGCAAAACCGCGACGATCGGCGTATTTGTACTGCCGATTCAACTTCTTAGCGTCCGGATACAGCTCGACTCCCACCCCGGCAGTCCGCAGGTCATGGGCCAGTTTTAAATAGTGGTGCAGCTGCTGCGAATCAAAATAAACGATCAACACGTCCGCCGGAGTTTTGACTGGCGGAATCATTTTCAGTTCTTGCATCGCCGCCAGCAGCCGGTCCAAACCCAACGACGCACCGATGCCCGGCAATTCCATTTTGGTATATAGTTGAGCCAGATTGTCGTAGCGACCGCCCGAACAGACGCTGCCGAATTTTGGCAAGTCATCCAAAAACGTTTCGACAATCGTTCCTGTGTAGTAATCCAAACCACGCGCGATCGAAACATCGATCGACAACGTTCCCGGTTCAAACCCGACCACGTTCGTCGCCGCCACAATTTGAGCCAATTCGTCGCGGCCTTGTTCGGCCAGTTCATTGCCTGCGCACAGCGGACCGAGCTGAGCAATCACTTCGTCGGGCGATCCTTCGAGGTCTGCCAACTTAAGAATCGCTTCCAACTGGTCGTCACTCGCTCCCGTGGTTTCCGCCATTTCGATTTTAACTTTGTCGCGTCCGATCTTGGTCAATTTATCCAACGCTCGAAGCACGGCAACGCTATGCTGATCCAAACCCGATTTTTGCAACAGGCCATTGAGTACTTTTCGGTTGTTCATGCGAATCGAAAACTTGTCAAAACCGATCGCGCGCATCAAGTCGTTGATCACCAAAACAATTTCAATGTCGCTGGCGATCGACGTGGTTCCGATCGTATCAAAATCGCATTGAGCGAACTCGCGAAACCGCCCGGCCTGCGGACGCTCGCCTCGCCAAACCGTTCCAATGTGATACCGCTTAAACGGCATGCCTAATTCGTTTTGGTGTTGAGCGACAAAACGAGCCAGAGGAACGGTCAAGTCGAAACGCATTGCGACGTCGTGTTTGCCATGTTCAAACCGGTACATCTGCCGATCCGTTTCGTCGCTGCCTTTGCCGCACAGAATTTCGCTGTACTCCAACGTCGGCGTATCGATCGGCGAAAAACCGTACGAACGATAGACTTGCCGAGCGGTCTCCATCAGTCGCTCGCGCGGGATCATCATTTCGGGCAAAAAATCACGGAAGCCGCTGAGCGTTCGCGGGGTGATGAGTGGTTGTTTTGACATAAAAGGTTTTTTCGAAATTCGTCAGTCGGTTATTGGTTGGGGCAATCATTTTTTGATCGAATCATCGATGATCGTTTTGGCGCGGTGAATCGATTCGGCCGCGATCAGTTGATGACGTTCAAGGTCGGACGCGGCGACCGAAAGTTGCTCATGTTTTGAAATCGAGCATTCGAGTATTCTTCGATCTGCTCGGCCGTCTCAAAATATCGGTCGAACGTGTAATTGTCATCGTATTCGCATTGGTCGGTCGTGTAGGAACGGCAGATTTGCGGCCGAGTCTGATAGATGCCGCAACGATTATCCGGTTGTAAATGTTTACATTCGGTATGCACCAGCAGGTACCAATCGTCGTTTTCGGTAAAAATAGTCGCGTGCTCGTGCAACAGGTACCAGCGAAAATAGTCAAAGTCTTTGGCCGTTTTTGGTCGATCTATGGCGAGTGAGAAATATCGGCAGCACTTGGCCGAACAATAGTCACAGAGGACTTCGCCCGGCTTAAGTTCGCTGCGCTGGATTTGCCTGGGTTGATTCATGTCGTTTTATGTCGTTTTCTGTGACGTAGACTGGCAATAACTTAAATTAGTAAACCGCGTTATTAAACCGCGCGGTCAAGACCTTGATCCAATCGAACCTGCGCTGTCCGCTTTAGCCGCACGACAGTTTCCAGTTGGCCGAACATCGAAACATTTTACCCGGCCAATCATTTTCCAATCTTCCGAGCAATATCGTGAATCTAGCAATCGAATCGATCAAACTGCTAGTGATTCTGTTAGCGCCCTTCGTGGTGTTCGCGATCGCCGTCCATCTGCTGGAACGATTGATTCAAAAACGGTTGGCCGAACGTTTTGGCTGGCGCAGTGTACTTTGGACAGGGTGGCTTGGTACACCCATCCACGAGCTATCTCATGCGTTTTTGTGCCGAGTATTCAATCATCGCATTGACGAGATCGCACTGTTCGAACCCGATCAGCGTTCCGGGCGTCTCGGTTTTGTGCGGCATTCTTTCACGCCGGGAAATTGGTACCAAGAGTTTGGCAATTTTTTTATTGGCGTGGCGCCGCTGGCGGGTGGTTCGGCTGTCTTGGTGATTTTGCTGTGGATGTTTTATCCCGCGGCGATCGACAATGCGTTTGAAGCGTCGCGACAATCCGACATCGCGGGACCAATCAACCAAATGATGGCGATCGTGACGTCGGTCGTGCAAGAAATTTTGGCCGCTCGAAATTTGGCCACGGGACGATTCTGGCTGTTCGTTTATTTTGTGCTGTGCGTCGGAGGCCACATGGCGCCCAGCCCCAGCGATTACGAAGGCGCCTCGCGAGGCGTTCTGCTGGTCGGCGGCAGCCTGCTGACAATTACGCTCGGCCTGGCATCGCTCGGGACTAACTCGGCATCGATGGTCGATGGAATGATCGGCTTGCTCGGACCCTTGTTCGCCGTTTTCGCATTGACGATCGTCTTGTGCTCGATCGCCACAGCACTGGTTTGGATCGCCACGATGGCCTTTCCGCAGCGCTACCAAGTGCGGTAAGTCCGACCTGAAATCGAGCCCACGACTTCAGTTGGTGCGAAAACTCACCGAGCTTCGATTTACCAGAAAAATTGACGCAGCACTCAACATTTGCGATAGTTAAACTCACAACGTCGGTTCGCGTTGGTATCGTCGAAACGGGAAACGAGTGTTCAACAGAACGCAGAACGCTCGATGCCGTCTCTTGCTCGAACTCATTTCGATTTTGAATTTGACCCTCAAGAACTACATGCATTTGCAAACCTTTTTCGTTCGGGCATTTTGGCTGTCCGCGTTAATCTTGTTGCTGGCCAATGGCGGGTCAACGATCAACGCTCAAGACGATGAATCATCGCAGTCGCAACCGAAGGCTAAATTCTCTGCAAAAGAAATCCAGTTTTACCAAACCCAAGTTCAACCGCTGCTGGCCAAACACTGCCTCGAATGCCATGGCGAAAACTTAGCACAACTGGGCGGCGGGCTGGCTCTAATTTCGCGACAAGCGATGCTGGCGGGTGGTGATTCTGGACCCGCCGTCGATCTGGAGTCGCCTCACGAAAGCGTTTTTGTGGAAGCGATCAATTACGGCGATTATGAAATGCCGCCCAGCGGAAAGTTGCCCGAATCCGATCGAGCCACACTGACGAAATGGATCCAGATGGGGCTGCCATGGGATCCCAAAGACGCCGATAAGAAGATTGAAATTCCCAAACATGACGTCCCGCAAATCAACGAACAAACCAAAGCGTTTTGGTCATTTCAACCCGTCGTCGCACCTTCGATTCCCGAAGTCGCGAACTCGGCCTGGCCAAAAAATGAGATCGACAATTTTGTTTTGGCAAAGCTGGAACAAGCCGGTTTGACGCCCGCCGAAACGACCGCCAGGCGGGATCTCATCCGCCGCGCCTACTACGATCTGACCGGCTTGCCGCCGACGTTTGACCAAGTCACTCAATTCATCAACGACGATTCTCCCGACGCTTACCCTAAATTAATCGACCGCCTGCTCGCGTCGCCGCACTACGGCGAAAAGTGGGGACGGCATTGGCTGGATCTCGTTCGCTACGCCGAATCCAACAGCTTTGAACGCGACGGCGTCAAACCCTTCGTCTGGCGATACCGCGACTACGTGATTCGCGCCTTCAATCAAGACAAGCCCTACAATCAATTTTTAATCGAACAGCTGGCCGGCGATGAAATCGCCCACGATGAAATCGCCCACGATGAAATCGCCAATGACAAACTGGCCATGTCGAACTCCGACGCTGTGATCGCGACCGGCTACTATCGGCTTGGCCAATGGGACGACGAACCGGCCGATCCCAAACAAGCACTCTACGACGACCTTGACGACATCGTGGCAACGACCAGCCAAGCGATGATGGGCTTGACCGTAAACTGCGCCCGCTGTCACGACCACAAGATCGACCCGATTCCCCAAAAAGACTATTACCAAATGCTGGCGTTCTTTCGAAACGTCAAACGATTCGGCGTCCGATCCCAAGAAACGGTTTTTGAAAACTCGACGCGGAACATCAAAAAAAACACTCCCCCCAGTGAAGCCGAACTGGCGGCTTACAACGACCGCATCGCAAAACAAACAAGGCGAATCCAAACCGTACTGGACATTGTCGTGAAAGATTTTGAATCCGTCGAACATGACGAATTCGCCTATCCCGAAAATCACGAACGGCTGGTTCGCAAGCGGCTCGATTCGAAAGTCATCACCAAAAAGCAATTCCAAGACTATCGGAACGCAAAACGCACGCTGGCCAAACTCAAGGCAAACCCGCCCGACGTTCAACGCGTGCTGTGCGTCACCGAATTGGGCGCCGAGCCACAGAAGACTCATGTCTTAATTCGCGGCAATGCGGCGGTCGAGGGCGCCGAAGTTCAACCGGGCTTCGTTTCTGTACTTTCGCCACCCCAGCCGATCATCGCGGCCCAACCCAAAAACAATTCGACCGGGCGGCGTTTGGCTTTGGCCAATTGGATCGCCAGCCCCGACCATCCTTTGACCGCTCGCGTGATGGTAAACCGGATTTGGCAACATCACTTTGGCCGAGGCATCGTCCGCAGCCCCAACGATTTTGGTTTCCAAGGCACCAAGCCAACCCATCCGGCCTTGCTCGATTTTCTGGCAAAGCAGTTTGTCGAATCCGGCTGGAGCATCAAACAAATGCACCGAAAAATCATGCTGTCGGCCACCTACCAGATGAGCAACCAGTTTGACCAAACGGCCTACGACCAAGACCCGTTAAACGAATTGTTTTGGCGGTTTGACATGCGGCGCCTAACGGCGGAAGAAATTCGTGATTCTGTTTTGGCGATCAGCGGTCGTTTAAATCGCGAGAAGATGTTCGGCCCGTCGGTCTACCCCAAGCTTTCGCAAGAAGTCCTTGCCGGCCAATCCATGCCCGGGGCAGGGTGGGGCAAGAGCAGCCAAGCGGATCGACTGCGGCGGAGCATTTACATTCACGTCAAGCGCTCGCTGAAAGTTCCGCTGCTGGAAAATTTCGACGTCGCCGACACCGATGCGACTTGCCCCGTACGTTTCAATACGACTCAGCCCACTCAAGCGTTGGGGCTTTTGAACAGCCAATTTTCAAATCGCGAAGCCGCCAAACTCGCCGACCGAGTCACCCAAGATTACTCGACATTGCGGCAACGAGTCATCGCGATCAATCGCCGAGTAATCCAAGGCGAACCCCACCCGGACGATGTCGCCGAAGGAATCAAGCTGATTAACGCTTGGCAATCCGAAGACGGTTTGGATGCAAACGAGGCCTTGGCGTATTACTGCCTTGCGGTAATGAACTCCAACGAATTTATTTACTTGAAATAGCAAAAGCAAAAGACCATGAAACCCAAGAAAAACTTTTGCCACCGCACGCGGCGTGAATTTTTATGGCAAGCCGGCGGCGGATTCTCTGGCTTGGCCCTGGCCGGCATGCTGGACCCCGGTTTTTTCGGCAGCCAAAAACTCCGCGCTGACGACGAAACTGAGTGGCAGAATCCTCTCCGCGCCAAAGAGCCGCATTTTCCGGGCAAAGCCAAATCGGTGATCTTTTTGTTCATGTACGGCGGACCGAGCCACATCGACACCTTCGATTACAAGCCGACGATGTACGGCATGGACAACAAAACCGTCGACGTGAAAACGTTCGGCCGCGGCGGACATCGCAAGCAAGGACGAATCGTTGAACCCCGTTGGAAATTTAAACAGTACGGCCAGTGCGGCAAATACGTTTCGGATCTGTTCCCCAATGTCGCTCAGCACGTCGACGACATCGCCTTCATTCACTCGATGACCGCCGACAGCCCGATCCACGGCTCGGCCATGCTGCAAATGAACTCGGGGAAAATTTTGTCCGGCAGTCCCTGTTTGGGGTCGTGGGTCAATTATGGCCTGGGCACCGAAAACGAAAACCTGCCCGGCTTCGTTGTCATGCTGGATCAAAAGGGTGGCCCGATCAGCGGCGCCAAAAACTGGAGCAGCGGCTACATGCCGGCGACCTACCAAGGAACGGTTGTGCGTAGTCAGGGCACGCCCATTTTGGATTTGAAATCCAGCAACGGGATGAGCGATTCGGTTCAACGAAAATTGCTCGACCAGCTTCGCCGCACCAACGAGCGTCACGCTGCGATCAACCAAGGCAACCCCGACTTGATGGCGCGAATCGCCAGCTACGAATTGGCTTACAAAATGCAATCGGCCGCACCCGAAGCGGTTGATTTGTCCAAAGAAACCAAAGCCACCCAAACCATGTATGGGCTCGACAACGAGCGTAGCCAATACTTCGGCCGGCAACTGCTGATGGCTCGGCGGATGGTCGAACGAGGTGTTCGCTTTGTTCAAGTCTATTCCGGCGGGGCGCACAACGATGCCAACTGGGACGCGCACGGCGACCTTGAAGTCAACCACGAATTGCATGCCGGCGAAACGGACAAACCGATCGCTGGTTTGTTGCAAGATTTGAAGCAACGAGGTTTATTGGACGAGACGTTGGTCGTCTGGGGTGGCGAATTTGGCCGGCAGCCCACCGCAGAATACGCCAACGGAACCGGCCGCGACCACAACGCCTACGGTTTCACGATGTGGATGGCCGGCGGTGGAATCAAGGGCGGTCAAAGCTACGGAAAAACCGACGATCTGGGCGCGACCGCCATCGAAAACCGAACGCATGTCAAACGCGTTCATGCCACGATCTTGCAACAATTGGGCATGGACCCAAACCGGCTGAGCTACTTTTTCGGCGGGCTCGACCAGCGTTTGGTCGGCACCGAAGGCGCCAAGCCGATCCAAGAATTGATTGCCTGATAAACCGCCACAATCACGAAAAGCTCGGTGTTTCCCCCAAAACTGGCAAAATTCGATTTCAAAAACACCGATTAGCAAAAATTGTTCTAATAGGGTGCTGGCGACTGCGTCAGTCTTCTAAAGCCCTTTGAGATAGAACCCCAGTAATAACTTGGCCGACCCGGGACAGGATAATTGGATCGAGCAAGCAATCGAGGCCTATGAAAGCCCTTTGCTTCGGTATGCGCTGCACTTTGTGCGCGACGCCGATACGGCTCGAGACATCGTCCAAGATACGTTCCTGCAGTTGTGCCGAAACCAAAAACTGGAACTTCGCGAACGGATGCCTCAATGGCTTTACACGGTGTGCCGTAATCGAGCGATTGATTTGATCCGCAAAGAACGTCGAGTGAAACAGATGCCCGAGTGCGACGAAAACTCCACTCGATCCGCTGCGATCGATCCCGTCGACCCGGCCGCCAACCCAACTCAAGCGGTCGAGGCTGACGAAGCGGCTTCGGGACTGATGAAGCAAATTGAAACATTGCCCGACCGGCAGCAAGAAGTCTTGCGACTGAAATTTCACGGTGGTTTGAGTTACAAGGAAATTGCCGAAGTGATGGACCTCACCAGCACCAACGTTGGCTTCATCTTGCATACGGCGATTACCAAACTGCGAAAACAAATGGTGCATTCGACTTAAAAGGTCACGAACCGATTCCATGATTGACAAAAACGATCCGCGCCTAACCGCCTACGTCCTTGGCGATTTGGAGAAATCCGAAATCGCTGCGATCGACGCTGCGCTGGAATCTTCGGCGGAACTTCGGTCTTATGTTGCCGAAATTCGACAGACGACCGAAGCCTTGGCTGGCATTTTTCAAGCCGAACCTGAAATTTTGCTGGATGAAAAACGCAAGTCAAAAGTCTTGACCGCCGTTGCCACCCATCGCTCCACCGGCACCGACCGAGACGGCATGGTCGACATGACCAACTCCGATGTTCATTCCCAGTTGCCGTCAAACCAAGCCAATGATTCGCTCAGCTCTTACCGTTCCCGGCGGTGGTTGCCGATCGCGGTGGCCGCTGGTTTGATGATCGTTTTAGTCGGTGGCGGATTCTATTTGTCTCAAGGTACCAGCCAACTGGCGACGCAATTTGCGGACGTGACCAGCAATCAAACCGAATCGGCTCAGCCGTCAGCCGCTCCAGCAAAAGACTTCAACCAAAAAGAAAATAATAAAAAGGCCAATCTAGCTGATGCCGGTGCCGCGGCGAGCCCGAGCGATTTTTCAGACCGAGACAACGCCGTTCAACCGCCCAACGCTTGGCCGGCCGGAATTAAAAACGATCAAGCCATGCCGTCGATCGCCAAAGCCGCAAGCAGTGATCCCAAGGTTGCCGGCCGGGCACTGCCGGACGATTTGGCTAATGGCGGTGCTCCCCAATCATTGGCCTCGCCCAACTTTAGCTTTGGGACTGGTGATATCGCCCAGCAAAAGAAAGCGGATGTCGGCGGTGGTATCGAAGCCAAATCAATGGTGTCGGAATCGCCAAAGGTCGTTGCCAACTCCGCCGAAAGTAAAGTTGGGGCAAATGCCAATCCGGATGCCGCGATGTCCCCGCCAACTCGGTCGTTGAACGATTTCGAACTGACGCGACAGAGCCCCGCCGCTGCGGATAAAAGTTCGCAGGCTCCGATCGCCATAGCCGACAACGCGCTGATCAAAACCGCCAAAGAGATTCAACTTGCCCAGACGCAAAAAATGATCGACCGGTCCAATTTAGGAATCATGGGAATGACCGTCGTCGCCGCTGAGCGACCGGACGACTCACAAGGCAACTCGACCGGTGGCGGCGGAATGGGTGCCCGAGGGATTGGTAACGGTGGCATGGGCAGCGGACAACCGAGTGGGATTACAATTCCAATCGACAAGTTTTCACTGCAGATAAACGAGCAAGCGGCAGCGAAAGCCGTCGAGCTCTTAGCGGCAAACATCGACCCGAACAAAAAACGCAAACTGACCTTTGATGATTTGATTGGTGTCGTCACTCAAAGTCCCTCGATTCCTTCTCCGGCCAAACGGCAATCATCTGGGGCGACCCGCAGAAGCTCCAAAGCCGAACTGAAGGCCAACTTGCACCAACAAGCAGCCCGACAATTGGCGTTTAACCTGCGAAGCTTCGTTGGCCAAAAAAGCTTGGCGGCTCAAACGGAAATGGGTATTGGCGGATCAGTCGATTTAGTGCCGGACAAGTTCGGCGACGATGCGGCGACAAACCGTTCAGCTGATTCGAAAGCAGCGCCACGATCCGCAGCCTTTCCCAATCAATCTGGCAAACAAGATCCCCGTCAGTTTAGTGCTTGGTCAGACCTTCAACTGCTGGACTTGGACTATTCGCAGGTGGTTGAACAATTAAAACGCAGCTTGGAACTTCGCAACGGCCAACTGAAACCGGATTAACGAAGCAGACGGTTGCTCTGGATGACTCAGTCGCACGTTGAGTTATCAACAACCATAACCGCGAAATTTCGACGCGATGCCTTTCTGGCCGCGGTGCCGAGTGACGCTGTCGTTACGACCCACAAAACCGGACCATAGGTTGGAGGATTTTTGGCTGCAGCGATCGTTGGCACTCGCATCGAATAAACCGATTGTCAGGATTTTATTTGAATTACCGGGAGCAGTTGAATGTCTGTGGAATCGCACCGTCAAATCCCGATATCACTAGCGACAGGCAATCAGTGATTCGAAGGAGTCGAAGCCATTTTGTGACGCGGGTGGTATCTGCCGCCGATCGCAAATCCCTCATTGGATCAGGGACGCTGAAGTTGATTTTACGTGGTCGGCAGTAGCGTCGATTCGCTCAGCGATAGCGGCCAACAGGCGGTTCCCCATTTCCAAAAGGCAAATTCATGGCTTCCACAGCACGAATCATTCGAGTTATCACACGAGCATCCGACGGATCGGTACGAGAACGAGAATTTGAAAACTTTGAAGAAATCTCGGAACAGCATGACCAAATTGGAATCGATGACTGTAGTACCGATCTAGACCTTCGCGGGATGCCGATTTTCCGAGGTTTGGTTGGCCCGTTGCCTGAAGGCAAAACTGCCGTGCGATACGAATCACCTGACATTTTTGAAGCCCTCACCAAAGAGTGGACTCTTCAGAAAACAAAACGTCGTCGTCGCCGGAAAGCATCCGACACGACAGAAGCGGACACTCAACAGAGCCCTTTGATGCCCAACATGAAACTGGGCTCAACCAACAATTCAACGATGCCATCGGCCAGCTAACGGCTCGGCGACTTTACGCCAGCCGGACACGCTGAACCCAAGCGAGGATTCAAACTCTTCGTGGCATCAAAAATACCAACCCGGTCTTTGCCTTCACGGCGATTCAAAACCCGGTAACGCCCCGTCTACGGGGCGTTTTTTTATGCGCTCATCCCTAGTGCTTATCCCAAAACTCAAAATGCCCGCGGCTAGTGCTGTGAATCTCAATTT
>CAZROJ010000088.1:7035-18730 GCA_964601665.1 uncultured Pirellulaceae bacterium | reverse complement strand
CTGTTCAGCGTCGCTGTCAACGGAGTCGTCCGCGCCGCTATCCTTGTCGACCAAAAGCTTTAAATGCCTGTCCTTTTAAGGCTTGTGACGGCTGATGGAATGTTGGTGCCCAAAGAATTGCTGCCCGTATTCGCTCAAGTGGATGGCGATGTTTCTGAATTGAAGGTCGACCACGGGACGGAAGTTAGGCGTAGCGATCCATTGCTGCAATTGACGACTCGCGAACATGAAATTCGAGAGAAAGACTTGGAGAGCAAGATTCGTTTGTCCGTGAAACGTCTCGAAACGATTCAGGATCAAATGTTTTCTCCCGAAGAAAATAGCGATGCCCAAACCGTGCAGGAAAATATTGAGGCCTTGAAAGCCCAGGTCGCGAACTATCGCGAGCAGCAAGCGATCCTAAAACAAATCACGCAGAACATGACGATCGTTAGTCCGATTGACGGACAAGTAATAACCTGGGATCTGAAACGTAGGCTTGTTGGACGTTCAATCATGCGAGGGCAAGAGTTGCTCGAGGTTGCAAACGTAGACGGTCCGTGGGAGTTAGTGATCGAACTGCCCGTGAGGCGTTTCGGGCATTTCAAGGATGCGATGTCGATTCAGGCGACCCCAAGAGTTACCTTCCTGCTGGCTGCCGATACATCCAAGCGGTACGAAGGTCGCGTTGTCGAATTTGAGGAAGCTGCCAGTGTAAATTCGAGTCACGAACAATTCATCAAGTTGCGAGCTGATATTGATTCACACGACTTGAAAATCGATCAAGCAAGAGTTGGCGTTACCGCAAAAATTTACTGTGGACGAACGAGCCTTGGATATGCTTCGCAATTAGTTGCTGATTGACTGGTAGCCATTAAGTGCTTTGCCAAAAGCTCAAAGCTCAAAATGCCGGCAGCTAGGGCCTTCGGCTCACTCGTTGTGGGATAAGCACTTAGCTGGGCGAAATTTCTACGACTCACTCTTTGAGCTCGATTGCCGTTTCTGGCTTGTTCGAAATCAGTTGATTGCTTTCTGCGGGAAACCGCTGATTGAGCTTGTCCGCTGGGCGACGGCGTTTTTGCTGGGGGTGAGCGTGACGCTGATCTCATTGCTGACCGTGTCTTGTTGGTCATGCTGGTTTTGCGGCTCACACTAACTCGATGCAAGGGCCATCGTGAAATTACTCGTCAAGACCAATGGGGTTGCTTCGACAACAAGGATAGAGCCGTCGGCACTTCCTTCAGGTTGAGTAATGTTCTGTGAAATTTTCTGACACGATTCGGATGGGGGCGCCTTATATCGTTTCGGTCTGGGCCATGGCTTTATTAGTCGGTGGATATTTGTTAACTGACTATTCGCTGGACGCTCAAACAAAAGCTAAATCCGTTGCAAATTGGCCTGAGTCCTCTCGTTTACCGGTTTTTGAAGGCGAGCTTCACGTTGTCGTCTTCATGCATCCAAAATGTGTGTGTAGTCGCTCGACGCTCGTCGAACTCAAACGTGCTTTGCAACGGACAAAGGCGGCTCCGCAAATCTCGTTTGTTTTCTATTGTCCGGCCGATCAAGAACTTGCTTGGGCACAAGATGAACTCTGGGCTTTGACCGAGGGCGTGAAAAATAGCGAGCCAATGGTCGATCTCAATGGTGATGAAGCTAAGAAATTTGGAGTGCAGGTTTCTGGGCATGTGATGTTGTTCGGTCAATCCAATGAACGGATTTTTAGTGGCGGTATTACCAGTGCTCGAGGCCACGAAGGCGATAATCTTGGCGGCAGGATGCTGGCGGCATTTTTGGATGGTGAAAATCCGCCGGGCGCTGAGCCACCACCGTTTGGTTGCCGCTTGTTTCAAGCGTCGGGAATGCAGCAGGCGGGCGAATAACTGATGGAATTAACCACTCTCGCTGCCCATGAAAAGTCTTGGTTCAATCAACGCTCGAACATGCTCGTTCGTGACGCGAACCAAGCGCACTATGAATCGATGGACAAAATTTTTGTGTGGGTGATGGTGATCAATTGGCTGGCTGCCATCGTGACGGCCGTTATTGTTTCGCCCTATACATGGATTGGCGCTGAATCACTGGTGCACATACACGTTTGGATCGCGATTGGTTTGGGCGGGTGCATCTCGTCCGTGCCGATCTTGTTGGGGCTTTGTTGTCCTGGAATGCCGATCACTCGTCACGTCATGGCCATCGGGCAAGCACTCTCGGGAGCGCTATTGATTCATTTGACGGGCGGCCGTATCGAAACGCACTTTCATGTCTTTTGCTCGCTGGCGTTTGTCGCTTTTTATCACGACTGGCGAGTCTTGGTCACGATGACCGTGGTCGTTGCTGCGGACCATGCGATTCGAGGGATCTTCTTTCCGTTGTCGGTGTATGGCGTTGTCATGGAAAGCCCCTACCGCTGGATCGAACATGCGGCTTGGGTGGTCGCAGAAGATTTTGGTTTGATTCTGGCTTGCGTTGGAGCTCAAAAGAAAACTCGCGCTGTGGCCGAAACGAGGGCTCGTATGGAGCTTGAAAGAGAGCAAGTTGAAGATCGAATCGAGGAAAGAACGAAAGCGTTGCGGGCCAAGACCGAGGAAGCAGAAAAGTATGCCTTCGTCACCAAGCATACGAATAGCTCTGTTTTAATCCTTGATGAAAACGCTCGAGTTGAATCGGTGAATGACGCTTTCACGAGGATTACCGGTTATTCGGCTGAGGAGGTCATCGGCAAGTTTCCGCTGGATGTGCTCGGTGGCCCCGCCACGACCGATGAGGAGCGTGCAAAACTGATAAACGGAATCAAGTCGCAGCGGCCTTTTACATTGAGCGTTCACAAACACCGAAAGTCGGGCGAAGTGATCATCGTGAACATTGAGGCGCAGCCTGTTTTTGATGCCAACGGGAAGTTAATCCGGTACTTCCAAGTCGAAGAAGATATCACTCGGGCGGTACGAGAAAAGGAAGAGTTGCAGTGTTTGACCGACGAATTGAAGACGACCGCCGACCACTTACGGCAGCAGTCGTACGATCTTGAATCCGCTCGAGCCCATTCGGAGCGACTGTTGGATTCGATCGATTCGATTTTGATTCAGTCTGATGAAAACGGAGTCGTTCAACGCTGGAACCAATCTGCCGAACGGGTTTTTGGATTGGTTGCCGAAGAAGCTGTCGGACGTAATTTTGATCGACTGCCGATTCAATGGGTCGACTTTTCGCCAATCGCCTCGATTATCGATTCGCGGGGTGAGACACCAACTTGTCGAGCCGAAGTGCAGTTCCTGTCCGACGACGGAACGACTCGCGTGATCAGTTTTGCCGGATTTCCAGTGATCGAGCATGGGGAGTTCTTGGGTTACTTGATTTTGGGAACCGACCATACGGAAAATCGAGTCATGGAGCAGCAGTTGCATAATGCTCAAAAATTGGAATCCGTCGGACAGCTGGCTGCTGGTGTCGCTCATGAGATCAATACGCCGATGCAATATGTGGGCGACAATCTGAACTATGTTGATTCCAAATTCGAAAAACTGGTCGACTACATCGACAACGCACTCGAGCTAATCGAAGTGGCGGATCAGCAAGGTTTCGAATCGGATCGAGTGGCGGAGTTGCAAGCCAAAAGCAAGAAACTGAAATTGAACAAGCTGGTCAATCAGATTCCAGAGGCGTTGAGCGATTCGATCGAGGGTGTTGGGCATGTTTCGCGAATTGTTCGAGCGATGAAAGAGCTTTCGCATCCTGGCTCTGACGAAAAATCGCCCGTCGATATCAATCGATCGCTCGAAACCACAATGACGGTGTCGACCAACGAGTGGAAATACGTCGCCGAGATGGAGACGGAATTTGAAGAAGGCCTTGCCATGATCGATGGTTTTCCTGGCGAATTGAATCAGGTCTTTTTAAACCTGATCGTCAATTCAGCTCATGCGATTTCAGACATGACCGATGGTGGGAACAACGGCATGGGGAAAATTATTTTGCGTTCACGCAGCGAAGGCAACTTCGTTCGCGTCGAGATTCAAGACACCGGCGGCGGCATTCCCCAAAAGGCTCGCGAACGCGTTTTCGATCCGTTTTTTACGACCAAGGCGGTTGGCAAAGGAACGGGCCAAGGACTGGCGATTGCTCATTCGGTAGTCGTGCAAAAGCATGGCGGCAAGTTGGCTTTTGAGGTTGAGGAAGGCGTGGGCACAACGTTCATCGTCGAATTGCCGATGCCAGCGGTGCCCAGCCCATGACTCAATGGCGGGCTGCGGCTGCTTACGACTCTCATCCCACTTTTCCACTCCACCGAGAAACATCATGACGATTCTTTTTGTCGACGACGAGAAGCAAGTGCTGCGAGGCATCGAAAGAATGCTGGATGCGGCCGATTTCGAAGGTGACACTGAATTTGTTGGCAGTGTCGACGAGGCGTTGGAAATGCTGGCCGACGACGAGACCATTGATACGATCGTCACCGACATGCGAATGCCGGGCATGGACGGTGCGGAACTCCTGAATTGCGTCAGCGAGAAATATCCTCATGTGGTCAGGATCGTGTTGTCCGGACAAGCCGACCGGGACGCGGTGTTTCGCGCGATCAAGCCGATGCATCAGTACCTTTCCAAACCCTGCGAGCCAGAAGTTTTGGCGGAAACCATTCGGCGCGCTTCGGCCTTGCGGGACGTGATGCAATCAGAAACGCTGGCCAACTTCATTGGTGGCATGGCAAACTTACCCAGCGTCCCAGCGGTGTATCAACAATTGGTCAACGCGACGGCGAGTGACGATGTGGCGGTCGAAGACATCGGTGACATAATCGCTCAAGATATTGCGATGACCGCCAAAGTTTTGCAGTTGGCCAATTCAGCCGTGTTTGGATTGCGGCACCCGGTGACTTCGGCGTCTCGAGCGGCAGTTGTGTTGGGAGTTGAAACGCTGAAAACGTTGGTGCTGAGCGTGGGTGTGTTTCAGAAATTTGAAGGTCAGGCCTGCGCGGGGTTCTCGATCGACGGATTGATGAAACACAGTTTGTGCGTTGCCAATGCGAGTCGTAAGTTGGCCATCGCTGAAAAACTGGACCGAGAATTTGTCGATCTGGCCTTCACTGCTGGAATTTTGCATGACATCGGGAAGCTGGCCTTGTTTGCCTCGGACCCCAAAAAATTTGAAGCCGCCTGTAAAGAATCGGCCGAAAATCAAACTCATTCGACCGAATCGGAGATGGCGATGTTCGGAGCGGACCATGCGTCCGTTGGTGCTCATGTGTTAGGCATGTGGGGAGTTCCACAAGCGGTCGTCGAAGTGGTGGCGCTACATCATCGACCTGGCACGGCGGGAGAAACCGAGTTTTCAATTTTGACCGCCGTCACCGCCGCCAACGAAATTGCGAGTCAACGGCAGGCTGGATTGACGCGAGCGGATCAAAGCATGGGGGCGTATGTTGATTCAGTCGGATGTCTTGCCAAAGTCGAATCTTGGTCCAACTTGATAGTGGAGGCGTAAGGCAATCCTTGCGAAGCAAAGTGACAATCAAAAAAATACTCTTTGTCGATGACGATGCAAAAATCCTTGCGGCGATCGAGCGACAGTTTGATGACGATTACGACATCGATACGGCGTTGGGGCCGCTGGAGGGGATCAAAGCCGTTCAAGAACGCGGGCCTTTTGCGGTCGTCATTTCGGACATGCGAATGCCAGAGATGACGGGCGTTGAAATGCTGACCGAAATCAAAGCGATTGCGCCCGATACGGTGCGAATGATGCTGACGGGATTCGCCGATCTGGAGACGACGATTGAAGCGATCAATCGAGGGAATATCTTTCGGTTTTTGTCCAAACCCTGTCCGAACGATATTTTGGAATTGGCGATCAAAGATGGCATTCGCCAATATGAATTGATTCGGGCCGAACATGAATTGGTCGAAGGAACACTGATGGGCAGCGTGAAGGTGCTCTCGGAAGTGCTGGGGCTCGTCAATCCCGTGGCCTTTGGGCGAGCCGCGCGGGTCAAACGAATTGCGATGAAGATCGCGGACGAAATGCAGGTTGCCAAATCGTGGGAAATCGAAATCGCATCGATGCTGTCGACGATCGGTTGTGTGACTTTGCCACAACAGGTGTTGGAAAGTTTGACGCATGGCAAACCGCTACCGCCTGAGCAGCAAGCTGAGTACGAAAGGCACCCGGCGACGGCGAAGCGATTGTTGGAATCAATTCCAAGGCTGGAAAACGTCGCGGAGATTGTGGCGTACCAAGAAACCCAGTTCGATGGTGGCGGTTTTCCTGCCGGCGGACCCAGTGGTCAAGACTTGCCGATGGGGGCTCGAATCTTGAAGGTCGCCTTGGACTATGACGTTCACGATGGCGTTCTGAACAATTCCGCAAAATCGATTCTCGCCCTACAGGAAAATTCAGCCCGCTACGACCCAATCGTCCTTGATGCTTGGGCTGCCGTGGTCGCTGGGCTGAACGAATCCCCACCGCTGGAATTGCGGTTGGGTGAATTAGCTGTCGGCATGGTGTTTGCCGAAAACGTTGAGTCGATCGCTGGTAATCTCTTGGTCGCCAAGGGCCATGAAGTGACCGAATCTGCACTGAAGTTGTTAAGGAATTTTGGAGATAGTGGCAACCTGTCCGAGCCACTAAAGGTGGCGCGCGACCATCCCGCTCCCCAGTTAACTTCTTCCTAATTCACTCCTCTCCTGCTTCTCTGATCACCAAATCACAACTGCCAATTTAGAAAGTAAAAGACCATGGATAAGAACGTCCTAATTGTAGATGACGACGCAAAGATTCGCCGCAGCCTGTCGCGAGCGTTTGAAGACGACGGCTTCGAGGTCGACGTCGCCATTTCCTCGGGGGAAGCACGAGTGATGCTCGATCGAAACGATTTTGATGCCATCATTTGCGACAACCAAATGCCGGGTCTCAATGGCACACGTTTCCTAGCCGAAATTTCAAAAACGCACCCCGACGTTAAACGTTTTATGTTGACCGGCGATATCACGAGTACCGAGGCTTTCTTGGTCGACAAAGAAATTGGTGTCTGTGCGTTGCTCGAAAAACCATGTTCGAGCGAAAAGTTATTAGCGACGGTTAAAGCGGCGTTTCCTGCTAACGAGTGATAATTCGCTGTGCGAAGCCGGAGCAAAACACCGTTTTGTTTGTTGAATTGAGCGGCGTTGAATTGCTGGGGTTCGTTTTTAGAAGTAACGAAAGAATTGAATGCGAGCGAAGCGTTTTTGATTGCGAACCGAGCGAGTCTGAAGTTCGACGTGCTCGAGCGGGTTTTGCAACGCGCGATGGGTGTTTGGTCGGCGAAAGTGACTATGAAAGTGACCATTTAAATGAATTGGAAAAAGGCTCGACTCTAAAAGACTCGACGGCTGGACTCTAACGTTTTGATTTTTTGCGGCGTTTGGATTGAATCGGAAGGTACCACAAGTAGACGCCAGTGAACCACAGTCCCAGCAAGACCAGACCGTTGGCCAAGAAAACGGTGATTTTGGCCCAGTCTGAAAAAAATGATCCGTCGTGCAAAGACTCGATCCAATCACTGCGTCGCTTCTTGGATGACAGAACGCTCGCGTCGCCGGCGTCCAGTTGGACCTCCCATCCGTTTTGGCAGCGAACCTTCAACAACCCGCGGCTGGGTCGAGCGTCGATCCGGTTAATGTCTTCCCAGCGAGCGACCTGTGCTTCGGGAACCTTGGCAACGGACGATAGGATTTCGTCCCAGCCGATTTTTAGTTCGGCGGCGGCACCACGTTGCGTGGGAGGCTGAACCCATGGCACCTGTTTTTTCAGTTGCAGCATCAGCCCGGTCACAACGACCAGCAGAAGTGGGATAGCGAACACAATGGCGCTCCAGCGGTGCAATCGACGAATGTTTCTGTTGAAGGCGGGCATCGTTAAAATTGATTTGCTCGGAAAAACTGGAAGTCGCGAATCCAAACGGCGCGACCGATCTTTTATAATCTTTGGACTGTCGGTTCGCACTATCCTTCATTGGATTCTGACGGTTAGTCGAAATTGGATCGTTAAAACGTAAGGGAGATTCGCGTTTTTCCGGCATTACGGCTCGAACCGCAACTAGCTCGTGATAAGCTAGAGGTTGATGTCACGGCAAGAAGCGATTGCTAAAGCGATTGCTAAAGCGAAAAGCTAAAGCGAAAAGCGACTTGCCCATCACAGAATTTATTTTGCTCGCACGCTTCGCAACAAGGTGATCCATGCCCCGTGGTCGATTTTCTGCATTTTGTCTATTTGCCGTCCTATCACTGGCGGTGGCATCGCCCACGTTCGCTCAGGATTCGGATTCGCCCAAAGATGAAGCACCCGGCGTCAACGCTTCGCTGCTTTCGTCGTTGAAATTTCGAGGGATCGGGCCGGCCTTGATGTCCGGTCGGATTGGCGACATCGTGATTGATCCGGTCAAACGGAGCACCTGGTACGTTGCCGCCAGTAGCGGCGGGGTTTGGAAAACAACCAACGCCGGTGTGACGTGGCGACCCATTTTTGAAGGGCAAACAAGCTATTCGATCGGATGTCTGGCTCTGGACCCAAACGATCGATTCACGCTCTGGGTTGGAACTGGCGAAAACAACTCGCAGCGCAGCGTCGGCTACGGCGATGGTTTATATAAGTCAACCGATGGCGGTGCCAGTTTTAAGAAAGTTGGTTTGGACAACAGCGAGCACATCGGAAAAATCGTTGTCCATCCGAAAAACTCAAACGTCGTTTACGTCGCCGCTCAAGGACCGCTCTGGAAAAAGGGCGGCGATCGAGGGCTCTACAAAACAACCGACGGCGGCAAGACATGGAAAAACATTCTTAACATCAGTGAACATACCGGCGTCAACGAAGTTCATCTGGACCCGGAAAATCCAGATATCATTTACGCCAGTGCTTACCAACGACGTCGACACCAATGGGTTTTGATCGACGGCGGTCCTGAGTCGGGAATTCACAAATCCGTTGATGGCGGCGACACGTGGAAAAAGATCAATCGTGGTTTGCCCGGCGGAGACAAAGGCCGGATCGGAATGGCGATTTCACCAATCAACTCTGAAATCGTTTACGCGATCGTTGAGGCGACCGGGAGCAAGAGCGGTTTTTATCGCAGTGCTAATCGCGGCGAATCGTGGGTGCGGATGAGCGATCATATTTCTTCGAGCCCGCAGTATTATCAAACGCTCGTCGCGTGCCCGCATCATTTCGATCGCGTTTACTCGTTGGACACCTACAACATGGTCACCGACGACGGTGGCAAAACGTTTGGGCGGCTTGGCGAATCAAATAAACATGTCGACAACCATGCGATGGTCATTGACCCCAGCGACGCCGACCACTTGATCTGTGGTTGCGACGGTGGCGTTTACGAAACTTGGGACGGCGGCAAGACTTACGATTTCAAAGCCAACCTGCCGATTACTCAGTTTTACAAGGTCGCGGTCTCCAACGAAAAACCGTTCTACTACGTTTACGGTGGCACGCAGGACAATGCGACTCAAGGCGGTCCGTCACAGACCAGCAATGTTCACGGCATCCGCAATAGCGATTGGTTCATTACCGTGTTTGGCGATGGATTTGACCCGGCGGTCGATCCCGAAGATCCGGATACGATTTATTCGCAGTGGCAGTACGGCGGCTTGGTTCGGTACAACCGAAAAACGGGTTTGCGAGTCGATATCAAACCGCAGCCTGAACCAGAGGGGCCGGCGCTTCGCTGGAACTGGGATTCGGCCTTGCTGATTTCGCCGCACAATCACGAACGAATTTATTATGGTTCACAAATTTTGTTTGCCAGCGACGATCGCGGTGATACTTGGAAGGCGATCAGCCCTGATCTGTCGCGTAACCTCGATCGAAATAAACTCAAAGTGATGGGCCGCGTCTGGAGTGTCGATGCGGTGGCCAAAAACATGTCGACGTCTCAGTACGGCACGATTGTAAGTGTGAGTGAATCGCCATTGGCTGAGGGACTGATCTACGCCGGAACGGACGATGGGTTGGTGCAAGTGACTGAAGACGGCGGTGAAAACTGGCGAAAAATCAGCAAGTTTGGAACGCTCGAGATTCCTGAGTTCGGTTACATCAACGATATCGAAGCCGACGTTCACGATGCCGATACGGTTTATGTGGCGGTGAATAATCACAAGCGAGGCGATTTCAAACCCTACGTGGTCAAGTCGACCGATCGCGGAAAGACGTGGACGAACATCACTTCGAATTTACCCGAGCGAGGCAGCGTGTATTCGTTCAAGCAAGACCATGAAAAACCGGAACTGCTGTTCTGCGGCACGGAGTTTGGTTGTTTTACTTCGGTCGATGGCGGGGCAAAGTGGATCGCGCTAAAATCGGGTTTGCCAACGATCGCCATTCGCGATATCGAAATTCAACAAGCAGAAAACGATCTTGTTTTGGCTTCGTTTGGACGTGGGTTTTTCATTCTGGACGATTACTCACCACTTCGCGAGATTGATGAGGACTTGCTTAAGAATAATGCCATCATGCCCATCAAAAAGGGTTTGATTTTTGAAAAATCGGCTCCGCTGGCCGGTGGGCAAAGAGCCTTCCAGGGGGCAAACTTTTACGTCGCACCCAATCCGGCTTACGGCGTAACGTTTACTTATCACTTGAAAGATTCGCTGAAAACAATGCGGGCGACGCGTCAAACGAAAGAGAACAAGGAAGCGGCTGGCGGTCAGGATTCAGTCTACCCGAGCTGGGAAGATTTCAAAAAAGAAGATCGTGAAGTCGCTCCACGCGTGCACTTGAACGTTCGCGATGCGGAAGGGAATTTGGTTCGGCGGATCAACGCCTCAACCTCTCGCGGACTGCATCGGGCTCAATGGGATCTCCGTTTGGGCGGGTTCCAGTTCCGAGGTCCACTGGCGATTCCGGGTAGCTACACCGTCGATTTGACGCAAACCGTCGACGGTAAAACAACGGAACTCGTTGCCGCGACGCCTTTCGAAATTGAGCCGCTGGAGTACGACAATGTGAGCCTGCCCGATCGTGAGTCCATGATGGCATTTGTTGAACAGGCGCAGTCGTTTGCCAAGTCGGTCAGTGGTGCCGGTAAAGTTGCTGGCCAAGCCAAAACACAGCTGGAGGCGATTAAATCGGTGATCGAACGTTCGACAACGCTGGATGCGGAATTGCTCAACGACGTTCGAGCGATGGAGTTGGAGTTGATGGACATCATGGAAGCGTTCAATGGTGATCCGACCAAGCCGCGACGCAACGAACCAGCGCTGCCGGGGATCCAAGGTCGCGTTCGCACGATGATGAGCGGTGCGATGGCGAGTACCCACGGGGCGACAAATACGCATCGCCGACAATACGAAATTGCGACCGAGCAATTTGATGACGTGGTTGGCAAACTGCAAGATTTAGTCGAAATTAAAATCCCTGAACTCAACCAAAAACTGGACGAGGCGGGAGCGGCTTGGACGCCGGGCCGAAAAATTCCCGTGTTAAAATAACTGTTGACCTCAGGCGATCTTTTTAGACCTTTTGTCTGGGGCGACGTGATTTGAAAACTCGAAATAGCGCGGCTAGACTGCTGCGTTTATAAGTCGGCAAATCAAAATATAAAATCCGTTTCCATTTGCAAATTAGATTAACCTCGCTGAAACGAAATCATGATCCGATGTTTTTTACTAATGCTCCTGTTCGTCGCTTCGCCGGCGTTCGCTCAAGAGGCCGTTGAAAAAGTAGATTCAAACGCCAAAGA
>CAZROJ010000088.1:0-6935 GCA_964601665.1 uncultured Pirellulaceae bacterium | reverse complement strand
AAAGAGGTTGCCGAAGGCGCTGAGTCGAGCGAAACGGCGGCCAAGCCTGACGACAAGAAACAAAAGCTCGACACCGGTATGCTGTCGGGAGCGTTGAAGTTTCGCAGCGTCGGGCCGGCGTTTATGTCCGGTCGCATTGGCGACGTGGCAATCGATCCGGTCAAGCCAAACACTTGGTACGTCGCGGTCGCTTCGGGCGGTGTTTGGAAAACAGAAAATGCTGGCACGACTTTTACGCCGATTTTCGATAATCAAAAGTCATACTCGATTGGCTGCGTTTCGATTGACCCGTCAGTGCATTCGACCATTTGGGTCGGAACGGGCGAAAACAACGGCGGCCGGCACATTGGTTTTGGTGATGGCGTCTACGTCAGTCACGATTCGGGGAAAACTTGGGAGCATCGCGGGCTGGAGAAGTCGGAGCATCTGAGCAAAATCTTGATCGATCCTCGAGATTCGAACGTCGTGTTTGCCGCGTCGCAGGGGCCGCTCTGGTCGCCCGGTGGCGAGCGTGGTTTGTACCGATCAACCGATGGTGGTAAGGCTTGGGAGCTGGTGCTTTCCAAAGGCGAATACACGGGCGTGACGGACGTGGTGATGGATCCAAAAAATCCAGACATCATGTACGCGGCCACTCACCAACGGCATCGAAACGTTTGGGCGATCATTAACTGCGGCCCTGAAACGGGAATCCACAAATCCGTGGACGGCGGCAAGACATGGTTTGAACTCAAAAGCGGTTTGCCCGGCGGTGACATGGGCAAAATCTCGCTGCAAGTGTCGCCTCAAAAATCAAACGTCGTTTACGCGACGATCGAATTGCCAGGCCGCCAGGGTGGATTTTTTCGCAGCGAAAACGCCGGAGCCAGCTGGACCAAGACCAGCGATTTCGTTTCCGGCGGAACCGGGCCGCACTACTATCAAGAACTTTGGGTTGATCCGCATCGGTACGGTGTTTTGTATCAAGCCAACAATTCACTCGTGCGATCCACCGATGACGGTAAGACTTGGGAGAACATCGAAGGTCGCTATAAACATGTTGACAACCATGCGGTTGCGTTTCACCCGACCGATCCCGATTTTGTTTTGGTCGGTTGCGATGGCGGACTGTATCGAAGTTATGACTTTTGCAAAACGTGGTTGTTCTGCCCGAACCTGCCTTTGACTCAGTTTTACAAATTATCGGTCGACAACGACTATCCGTTTTACAACATCGCTGGAGGTACGCAGGACAATAATTCTCAGTACGGCCCATCGCGAACCAAAAACGTGGGCGGTATTAGAAATTCTGACTGGATTAAAACCGTCGGCGGCGATGGCCACGATACTGCGATCGATCCTGAAGATCCCAACACGATTTATGCCGAATCCCAGCAAGGATTTTTGCGTCGTTATGATCGCAAAACCGGCGAATCGGTCGCGATTCAGCCAAAGCCAGGCAAAGGCCAAAACGCGTTTCGATTCAATTGGGATTCCCCTATTTTGATCAGTCCGCACTCGCACAAGCGTTTGTATTTTGCTTCGCAGCACCTGCATCGCAGTGACAACCGAGGCGATTCGTGGGAGACGATTTCGCCCGATCTGTCACGAAATCGTAATCGCTACGAGTTGCCGACGATGGGGCGCGTGCCCAGTGTTGATGCGGCTTACGATTTGTACGCGATGTCGCAGCACGGCAATATTACGTCGGTGGATGAATCGCCGCTGGTTGAAGGCTTGCTGTACGTTGGCACGGACGATGGTTTGATTCAAGTTTCTGAAGACGGCGGTGAAAACTGGCGCAAGGTTGACAAGATTTTCGGCGTGCCCGAGTATTTCTTCGTGAATGATATCAAAGCGGACTTGCACGACCCCGACACCGTTTACGCTTGCGTGGACGATCACAAAACGGGCGACTACAAACCCTACGTGGTCAAGAGTACCGATCGTGGTCGGACGTGGGATTTGATGGTCGGCAATCTGCCTGAAAATCATATTTGCTGGCGAATGGTGCAAGACCATGAACGAGCGGATTTGTTTTTCTTGGCCACTGAGTTTGGCATCTTTTCGACTTTGGATGCCGGCAAGAATTGGTTTAAGTTGAAGGCCGGGCTTCCCACGATTTCGATTCGCGACTTGGAAATTCAAAAGCGTGAAAACGATTTAGTCGCGGCTTCCTTCGGGCGAAGTTTTTTCGTTTTGGATGACTACAGTTTGCTCAGGGATGCAAAAACGGAAACGTTTGAAAAGCCGTTTCATATGTTCCCGATCCGCCGAGCGTTTTGGTACGTGCCGGCGGATCCGATCGGCGGGTCGAAAGGATATCAAGGCGACTCGTTTTATGCGGCCAAGAATCCTGAGTTCGGAGCGGTCTTTAATTATCACATCGGCGAAGCATTCGAAACCAAACTGGCAAAGCGAAAAAAGAAAGAGGCCGCTTTGAAGAAGGCTGGCAAGGACGTGCCAACGGTCAGCGTTGAAGAACTGCGTGCCGAGCAAGAAGAGATTTCGCCCCGCTACTTTGTTCGAATTGCCGATGGTGATGGAACCGTGGTTGCCAAGAACGCCCTGTCCGGTGGCAAAGGCATCCATCGCTCGACATGGTCGCTGCGACACCAAGGCATCGGTGTTGGGCGACGCGGGCCGATGGTGGCTCCGGGAACTTACACGGCAGAGGCCTTTAAGGTGGTTGGAAACGAAGAAAAATCGTTGGGTGATCCGGTTCAATTTGAAGTCGAATCGATCATCGATCCAACGCTCGACCCGAAAGACCGAGTGGAGACGATCGCGTTTGTGGAAGAAGTCGGACGAGTGGCAAACCGTACAATGGCGGTGACTTCGGTGCTGAATGAACGTGTCGAACAAATCGATGAATTGGTGGGCACCGTGAAACGTCATCCGGCGGGAACGGCCGAATTGGTTGCCGAGGGACTGGCTTTCAAAAAGCGACTGGCCGAGTACCAGCGAAAGCTTGGCGGTGACCCGATCAAGGCAAAACGTTGGATGATGGACGAACCGGGGATCAATTCTCGAATTCGTGGAGCCATGTTCAGTGCGATTTCAGGGACTTACGGTCCGACGGAAACGGCGATCGAGCAGTACGAGATTGGTTTGGAGCAGTTCGAGGAAATCGAAGATGACTTGCGAACGCTGATCGAAGATGAGCTTGAATCCTACGAGGAGAAGTTGGACGAAGCGGGTATTCCTTGGACCAAGGGCCGCAAGATTCCTGAATAGGATTTAGTCGACATGGATGTTCAAAAATATAATCGAGACGCTTGGGACGCTCAGGTTCAATCGGGCAATTCATGGACGAAACCCGTCTCAAGCGAAACGATTGATTCGGCTCGTGGCGGGAATTTCCGCTTGGTGCTCACGCCTGAAAAGGCAGTGCCGGCCGATTGGTTTCCACCGTTGGAGCAGTGCAGAACGCTTTGTCTGGCCAGCGGCGGCGGGCAACAAGGGCCCGTTTTGGCTGCGGCGGGGGCGGAGGTCACGGTGTTGGATAATTCACCGCGGCAACTAATGCAGGATGTTGCCGTTGCAAAACGAGACGGGTTGACGCTGGAAACGATCGTTGGTGATATGGCGGATCTAAGCTGCTTCGAAGATGGCACGTTCGATTTTGTTTTCCATCCGTGCTCGGTCAGCTTTGTGCCCGATGTCCAACCGGTCTTTGACGAAGTGTTTCGGGTGTTGCAGCCTGGCGGGGTTTATTTGTTTGGAGCCTGCAATCCGGTCATTTATTTGTTTGACTATGACGCGTTAAAAGCGGGCCAATTGGAGGTGCGGTTTTCGATTCCGTACTCGGATCAGTCGAGCCTAACGACGGTTGAACTGAAGCAGCTGAAAGCCGGCAACGAGCCGCTTTGTTTTGGGCATTCGCTGGAGGCGTTAATCGGTGGCCAGTTGCGATCCGGGTTTCATATCGCCGATTACTACGACGATCAATGGGCATCCGCTGATGGAAAGGTGGTCGATCAGTTTATTGCATCGACCTTTGCCACCAAAGCGATTAAGCCAGATCGGTAAACAAGGTTCCGAGCTGGCTTTCGCGGTCTATAGATTTAAAATCGATTACTCAGAGATTTAAAATCGATTAAGGAAACGCGTTGCTGATTGCGGTGAATGTTGCTTCGGCAGCATCGCCCAAAAAGGCAATCGAGGCAGCGCATACGAGTACGATTAAGGCCAGCATGATGGCATATTCGGTTGCACTAACGCCATCTTCTTCTTGCCAAATTCCGGCTGTGATTTGTTTTAGGTATTTCATCGGGATTGGTTAGTCTGGATTGGATACGAATAAGGGGAGGCGAGTAGTTGAGACTTTTCGTCGTTTGAAGCGCGGGAAAATGCTCGCCGCTGTAAATTTTACCCGTGCCCAAGTAAGTCGTGACGTGTTGCCGCAGCCGTCAGGCACCGAAATTGTCTGGCTAAAAGAAGATAGGTTCTTTTAACTGCAATGCTCGGACTGGCCGAAGGATTGATTGACAAATTGATAACGCCTGACGAAAAACCGTTACAATCGTTTCCAGTTGAATTGTTGGCTACCATCGCAGCCGATGAGTCGTCGACCATCAGAAGCCCAACGGTCGAACGAATACCTCAGTGATCTCCCTGACTCTTTTTAGATTGAAGCCATGATTCTGCACATTGATATGGATGCGTTTTACGCGTCGATCGAATTGCGGGACAATCCCAGTTTGGTGGGTAAGCCCGTCGTCGTGGGCGGATCGGCGAAGGGACGAGGTGTGATCGCGGCGGCCAGCTATGAGGCTCGGAAATACGGTTTGCATAGTGCCATGCCCGCTTCCACGGCGCTGCGGCGATGCCCCAATGCAGTTTTCATCAAGCCGCGGATGCAGCGATACGCCATGGTGTCCGGGCAGGTCCGCGAAATTTTCCACCGGTTTACGTCCGTTGTGGAACCCTTGTCATTGGATGAAGCGTTCTTGGATGTGACGGGTTGCCAGCGATTATTTGGCGACGCGGTAACGATCGCTCGTTCGATTCGGCAAGAAATAAAAGATCAGCTCGGCCTGACGGCTTCCGCAGGGGTCGCACCGAACAAGTTTTTGGCCAAGATTGCCAGCGATTTGAATAAGCCCGATGGTTTGACTTATGTCGACCCAAATCAAATTCAAGAATTCCTTGATCCGCTGGAAGTTTCGCGAGTCTGGGGCGTTGGACCCAAAACGGCTGCAAAACTGGCGGCGGTTGGAGTGCAAAATGTCGGGCAACTGCGGGGCTTCGATAAACAACAGTTGAAGACAATTTTTGGAAACAACGCCGATCATTTCTGGCAACTAAGCCGCGGCATTGATGCTCGTTCGGTCGTCCCAGACCGCGAAGCAAAATCAATCTCGCACGAAACAACGTTTCCGATCGACATCGTCAATGACGATGCGCTGTCGGCTTGGTTGTATGAGTTAACAGATCAAGTGGGGCGGCGATTGCGTCGAATCCAAATTCGCGGTCGAACGGTGGTCGTTAAGATTCGTGACGAAAATTTCAATACGATTACTCGATCAAAAACGCTGGCTCAACCCAGTAATTCAACGGATGAGTTTTGGCGAGCGGTCAAAGAACTGTTCAGCTCGGTTCGGCGTGAAAACGCGGTTCCCATTCGACTATTGGGAATGGGCGTTAAAGAGCTCAGCGGTGACAAAAAAGTACAACGTTCGCTGTTTGATCACAATCAGACTGACAAAATGAAAGCGCTTGAAAAGACACGCGACAAAATCAAAGATAGCTTTGGCGATGGTGCGCTGACCAGTGGAGCCAGTTTGGAACACTCTGTTCGATTCCAAAAACGCCCACGTGTAAAACCTGATTCTTAGATTCTTCTGGCACCAATTTTCAAGTTGCCACCACAGCACTGGCGATCATCGACGGTCAAACCAATTCAAGCTCATGAATAATCATTTTAAAACACACCTGCATGCGAAGTTTTCTGTTGGCTTCGTGTCTAGTTTTGTCGTGTTGTTATTTACCCATGTGGCAACGCAAGTCGATGCTCAATCGGTTCAGAGTGAAAAAGATAAAAAGAATTCGTTTGAGATCGAATTCAAGCAAGCCGAGGGACGCGTTGATGTTTTGGTGGATGACAAATGTTTCACTTCGTTGGTTCATCAAGGCAACCGGAAACCGTTTTTTTATCCCGTTAAGAATCCGAGCCAGCAATCAATGACTCGAAGCTTTCCAATGCAAGCCGATGTCTTGGGCGAACAGCATGATCATCCGCATCACAAATCGGTTTGGTTTTCGCACGACATCGATGGCGTTGAATTTTGGCAAGAAAAACATGGTCGCATTGCGGTTTCGGATGTGAAGCTAAGGCCGAGTCGCAATTCGGTTTCTTGGCGGGGCGACTGGCTGGATTCAAAAAACGATCGTCGAATTTGCCAAGACCAGACGGAGGTGGCCTTCGCAGCGGATTCAAAATGTCGTTCGATGGACTACCAAGTCACGATCGTGGCCAGCGACGGCGATATTGAATTGGCCGATTCTAAAGAAGGCTCTTTTGCCGTCCGCGTGCATCCACATTTGCGGCTTGATGCAGCGCCGAAGGCGGGAGTTGAGAAGGTCTTTGGTGCGATCGAAAATGACCGAGGGCTGAAAGGCAAATCGGTCTGGGGCAAGCGAGCGAAGTGGGTGATGTACTCGGGCGAGATTCATGGGAAACCGGCGGCGATCGTGATCTTTGACCATCCAAGAAACTTGCGGCATCCCACGACTTGGCACGCGCGTGGTTACGGATTGTTCGCGGCCAACCCATTCGGGCTACATCATTTTGAAGACCGGCCGCTGGGCGAGGGAGGCCACAAGCTGAAGCAGGGCGAGCGTTTGACGTTGCGTTACCAAGCGATTTTTTTCAACGTGATTCCAACCAAAGTCGAAATAGAAAAGCGGTTCCAAAAATTCGCACTGTCAAACTAAAACCGCTCACTCTCCCC
>CAZROJ010000087.1:10248-19004 GCA_964601665.1 uncultured Pirellulaceae bacterium | reverse complement strand
AAAACCAAGGTTTTTACTAATGAAATGCGGAAAGTGGCGCTGTCCAACTAAGTAACGCTGCCTGAAGACAGTGATTTTGAGTGATGAAGACGTTGGTGTAAAACAGCGCCCACGTGCGAAGGGTCCATTGTAAGGATTTTTTCGAAGGCTTGTGTTGCATCGACAGATTGATTTTCAACTTGTCGTTCCGCAGTCGTCTGGCCGATCGTTTGCAGTCCCATGCAACCCAGTGCGATCATAAACCAACAGTGAATGGCATTGTTTTTATTGAGGTCGGCTTCGAACACCAAGAAATCCGGCAAGGAGACCGCGAAGTAGTCAATGTGAACCTGGTCGTTTAAATGAGCGATTCCGTAATCGATCAAGCGATTGAATCGTTGCAACGCTTCGTCGGTTTGACCCAGTCGCGCCAAGGCCAGACCTTGATAGAAAATCATCTCCGGCGGTTGGTCGTTGTAGTACATCGCAGACGTGGGTTCGGACGTTCCGGCGGCGGCCGAACGAAGCCAGTGGTCGGCTTGGTCTTGATCGCCTTTGGCTGCGTAGGCGCATCCAAGCCAATAGTGCAAATGGTTTTCTTGAGTGCCGACCAATTTGCCTTCGCCCAAGTTCTCCGGCCAGACCATCGCCTGATTCAGCAACTCGATGGCCCGATCGGGATTGGCTTCGGAAGTGGCACCCTCGAGTTCCTCGCGAGCCAGTTCCAGTCCGGCCAACATGTATTGCTGCGGCACCTTGCCCTCGCCGCCTTCCCATGGATGGAATTGGCGTTGTTGAAGCGTCGACAAAGCGGCTTGGTGCTGTCCGACCAAGTTTTGCAGGCTAACCCGAGCCAACAGTAGATCGTCGCGGCGATCGACCAAGTCGGGAAATTCAAGTAGACGCTGCAGACGCGATGTGGGTGAGTGACCAAGCCGAGCGGCCAGCTGATCCAGCTCAAACAATACGCGAGCATCGGTCGAGTCCAGCGAAAACGCGAGGCTCATTTGTTCCCATGCGGCCGGTTCGTCGCGATGCTGGTTATACATGGCCAGCGACAAATTACGGGCAACGGTAGCCAGTTTTGGGTCCGCCTGTTGCGCTAGTTGCCAGCAGGCGACCGCCTGATCATGTTGTTGCCGATCGTACCAAAGATTGCCCAACAAGTAGGCCGCGCGAGCATCGATTGCGGCCCCCGATTCATCGGGTTTCATCGCGCGTTCGAGGACGCCAATGTCGGCCAGTTTGTTCGCAAAATATAAATCAGTCGACTGTGCGGCCAAGCGGCGTTGTTCCACGGCACGATCGGGTTGGCCGAGCCGAATCAAGGCGTCTGCCAGATGGTAATGGACCATCGAGCAGGTTTGCGGTCGCTGGTCGATCGTATGCTGGAGGACTTCGACGACGCGGTCGTAGGCTCCACAAGCCGCGTAATCGATTGCGATTTCGATGGCCGTGTTTTCATCGTTGCGGCTCAGCTGGTCAAACTTGCTAAAGTCGCCGTTGGCGATCGCTTGTTCGAACAAAATGCCAAAGCAGAATGGATTGACGTCATTTTGAGCGACTTGGGAATCGCTACTTCCGTTTTCGTTTAATCGGCTGCGAAGATAATACTCCAGATGGCGTGCTTGAGCGTGTTTGGCGTTGTGCCGCAGGCAGCGCTTGCAAAGCTCGATCGCTTCCTGCAAATTTCCACGACGCGTCGCAATCCGGGCCAGTTCAAAGTTCGCTCGATCGCGGCACGGTTGATTCCAGCAAGATTTTTTCAGCACGTCGTAGGCTTCGTCCAGCCGATCCAAACGTGCCAAAGCCAGTCCTAGGCCAAGGTGAGCGAAGCCGTCGTGAGGGTTGGGGTTATGCCGAGTCAATCGTTGGATCGCTTTTTTGTAGCACTTGATCGATTCGGCAAATTGGCCGCGCCGGTAGAGCCAATCGCCGCGGGCTTGATTGCAACGAATGTCGCCGGGATCGCGTCGCAGTGCTTCATTGAAATAATCGATGGAGCGTCGGGTGGCGTGGCGGTATTGTTCGATATGCTTGCCGGCTAAAAACAAAGCTTCGGTACTTTCAACATCAGCTGGAAGTTCGATCGCGGTGGCAGCGTCAGGGACCGGGTGCCCGGTGTGTTCGAACGAATCGCAATCGTCCAGTGCTTCACCGCATTCGAACGGCCGGGGGCTCCACGCGACCAAACATTTGTTACTTTGATCGAGGAGAGAGACCTTCAATTCGGACAGCTGACAGTTGGCCGGCGTCGTGACTTGGTGATCGACAGATGAGCTGGGGTCAGCGTCCCAAGTGTGTTCGAAGATCAGTTGATCGTGGTGATGCAGTTGCAGTTTTGCTGCGGGGACTTCGCGAGTCGTATACCCGCGGACGGCGACTTGTCGAGGTGAACCTTTTTTGTCGGAGTTTGCGACGGATTTTTCGTCCGCCCAGTCGAGTCCAACGACAGCGTCGATGGAGGCATTGCCGATGCGGCCGACGCCTTTGTAGGGCATAAAGTACTGGGTGAATGACTTTTCTTCGCCAGGCATCAGCCAGCTAAAGTCGGGCTGGTTATCGGTAAACACGCCGCACATGAGTTCGATGTAAGGGCCGTCTTCATCGGTAAGGTGCCGATCCCAGGCTTGTCCGAATTCGCCGTTGCCCCAAGTCCATTGTTTCTTGCCGGGGCTCACGTGATGATCGCAGATATGCAACATGCCTGCTTGGCGGCCGTGGTCGTAGCTGCCGACAAAATCGTAGTCGCTGCGGTGGGCCATGTACGACGTGGGTACCGGGATATTTCGATAGCGAGAAATGTCGGTGCCCGGCGAATAATCGACTTTGTAATACTCGCCGGTCGCGATCGGGAAAGTCGACACGTCACGCTTGCCATGGTCGAGCACCGCGTTAACGTCTTGCGGGAAAATCGATTGGTGGTTGTCATCGACATGGATGGCCGGGTTGGCCCACCACAAGAATGTCTGCGGCTGGCAAGAGCGGTTGTACAAGTGTGCTTGGATTTCCAAAGCCGAGCGACCGGGGCGCAGGATCAGGCCGTGGCGGCTTTCGGTTCGATGCATGCGATCGATTTCGTGACACCAAACCGTCGCCGAGCCATCGTCGCCGGTTTCGATTTCGACATCCACGGGGCCGTAGGTGTTGGGGCGATGGTGTTGTGGCCAATTGAATTCAATGCCGCCGCTGATCCAAGGTCCAGCCAATCCGACCAAAGCCGGTTTGATAACTTGGTTGTAATACACGAAATGGTAGTCGTTGGTTTTGTCCAAAGCCATTTGGACACGGCCACCCAGTTCCGGCAGGATCATGATTTTTAGAAAATCGTTTTCCAGAAATACCGCCTGCCAAGTCTGATCTTGTTTTTCGTCATCGATATGGTCGACAACCGGCCACGGGTAGACCGCGCCGCTGGAACCTTGATAGACACGTTTGTCAAGAAACATCGGATTGCGGTCGGGTTCTCCAATTCCGTAAGTGGGAATCGAAATCGGCTCGCGCCAGACTTTTACGGGGTTCGACGGTTTCATGTTAAGGGACTCGACTTTTTGAATCATGGATGGGTTGTATCGAAAAAGCTAGTGCCTGTCCCAAGACCTCGCGACCCAACGGAAATGCCGTCGGCCGAGTAGATCATGGGAGCAGTTCTTCGTTCAATCTTTGCTTGGTGCGGCGGGGTTGATTTTTAGTTCGGCCAAGCTGGCAAACGCGTTGCCGTTGAACGAACTAACTGCCCACAGTCGCACGTAGCGAGCTTGGCGATTACCGCCAAAAGAAACTTGTTTGGCTTTGCGGTCACGTTTCCACTGGCCTTGAGCAACCTGTTGCCAAGTTTGCCCGTCGGTACTGATTTCGACTCGGTACTCGCGGATGCGGCCGTTTGCGTTGCCCTTCCGCGGCAGGCAGCTAATTCCGGCCAGGTCGTAAGACTGCTTGAGATCCACGGTCAGCGAATGCGGGTAGGCGGTTTCAGACGGTGCCCATGCGGTGTGCCAGATTGTGCTGGGGTCATCATCAATGGCCAACGCCGCAGGGTAGCCTTCTTGTTGGCTGCTGGCGGTTGCACTTGCGCCGATTTTTTCAAACCATGAAAGCTCACGAAACAGCCCGCGGACTTTTTCGACTTGCACTTCATGTTCGGGAGCAAAATCAGGGCTGGCAAGATAACGTGACAAAGCCAGACGCATCTGCCGCGCGACCGGGCGATCGCTGAGCGAGTTGGTCAGATCCATGGAGGTGACCAAGAGCTTGCCAGAGCCAATTTTGGCTTCCCATGCTAGGCCCAGACGTTGCGGGTCAAACCAGTCTGGGACGACTTGGATCAGCGGCTGAATATCGCTGGCCAGCCCATCCATCGGCATCGCCGCCGAACCGAGAATCAGTTCCCACCACTGCCAATCGCTGTGGTAGTCGGTTGGGAAATCTTGCAACGCAGGATGCTTTGGATCGCAGAGAATGCCTAAAGTGTGAGGCGGTTGGTTGCTGGTCCAAGCCGTGTTCCAGAAGATCGGCGAGAACCCGATTTTAACATCCGTTTTGATTTGCTTGGGATTGGCCATCAGCCATAGCGTTTCGCCTTGTTTCAAACGTTCGACCGCATCGTCATCCAGTTGAGTCACGATCTGCGGCGAGTTTGCGGGTGAATCGGTCGCTGTGGGATAGACCCAAAGGTCCCAATCGTTTGCGGTGGAAATGGGTACGTTTTGCAGTTCGACTTCAAGGTTCAAGTGAGCGGCTTTGTCACGCGATGGGAGGACTTCGGCAAGGTTGATCTCGACGCGGCCCAAGTCGCGCAAGCCTGCTCGAGTGATGTCTTGGGCTGGTAACTTGCCTTGGGTAACGACGTTGCCGGTGGCGTCTTTGAGTTGCCATTGCAGGACAGCGTCTTTGAGTGACTCCGGTCCAAAATGAGAAATTTGCAGGTCGGCCACCAAGGTTTGGTCCGTGGTCCAGACGCGGCGATCCAATTTGGCCAGCAGCGTATGAGGCCCGCAGAAGCGAGCGTATTCGTTCGGTGAAATGTAGGGTTTGGAATCCCAGAACGGGTCAAGAACGCCGACCAAGGCGGTCCCCTGTCCAGGGAAATCGCGAAGGTCGAGTAATTGGAAGCCACCGTAGTTGGGGGTTCGCAACGAGGCTTCGATTTCTTCTTTGTAGGCCATGGCTTGGAGTTTTCCAGAGGCCATCAGGAAATCATTCGCTTGGCTGGCCAACCCGGCTTGGGTCAGCAAGTCGCGAAACACTTCGAAGTTTTTCAGTTGAATCGAACCCTTGTACTTTTCGATTTCGGCAAAGTTTGGAAAGGCACACCACTGTCCGATTTCGTGGGCCACGATTGGGACGTTGTACTTTCCAATGATGCTGTCGTAGTTCGTCAGGGTCTCGGGTGGCCGAGCGTTAATTCGGCTGTCCAGGTTTTCGCCCCATTGTTGCAGCCGCGGCGCGGTGATCACATGAAACTGATTCGGTTCCAGTTCCGGCCAACCGGCGGACGAGGTGACCAAGTGACGTCGATCTTGTTTGAATTGTTCAACCCAAGGTCCCAAGAATTCGCCACCGGAGGGTTCATTGCCGGCTGCCAAAAGAATAAACGAAGGGTGGTTTGCGTATTGCTGCACCACACGATCGCCTTCCCGGTAGATCCATTGATCGACAGGTTTTCCTTGTCCCAGTTTCACGCTCTGGTTCGGCCAAGTTGAGCATTCGACTTGGTAGTAGAAACCCATCTGATCGGCCGCGACGAAGGCAGCTTTGGGCGGACACCAACTGTGGAAACGAATATGGTTCAGGCCGTGAGCTTTGCAGATGCGAATGATCCGTTTCCACGAATCGACATCGGTGGCGGGGTAGCCTTTCTCCGGGAAGATGCAGCACTCGAGCGTGCCGCGAAGGAAAATCGGTGAACCGTTGAGCAGAATGTCTCGGCCGACTTGGGTGATCGAACGAAAACCAAAAACGGTATCGTGGGTGTGAGTGTCCAATGCGATTTCAGCAAGGCAGAGGTTGGGGTTGAATTCGTCCCAACGCTTGGCCGCTTGTTCTAGCGGGACATCGATCTGGACAACTTGTTGGCCTGGGGTAATTTCGACGGGAATTTTAACTTCGCCAAGCAACTGGCCTTGCTGAGTGATTTTGCAAGTTAAATCTTGAGACTGCAATTGGTCGGTGGAATTGGCTACCTGAACCTTAACCTTGGCCGACAAGCAATCGGCTGCTGGGAAAATTTGGACGGTTGTGACTGCCAATTTTGGTGTGGCCAATAGTTTGATGGCTCCGACGATACCGTGCCAAGCGGTTTGCGTGTGGTCGCTGACACTGTGAGAGTTGACGCCAACATCGACCACGTTAACGGTGTTGTCGACTTCGATGGACAGCTGGTGTTTGCCCGGCTTGGCCAAGTCGGTCAGGTCGTACTCGTGAGGTGTGCCCATCGAATCGTTCTGGCCAATTTCTTTGCCGTTAAGACGAACGACCGTCCGCCAGTGAGGGCGTTCGAGGTGCAGGATGATTCGCTTTTGCTGCCAATCGGCTGGAATGTTGATCTCGCGTTGGTAGGTTGCGGAGCCAATGTAGCGGCGGTTGGCTTGCCACCAAAACGGATACTTAAAGTTTTCTGCGCCACGATACGGATCGTACTTTGGGTCTTTCCAAGCGCTGGGTCGGCCTTGACCGATCGAAGGCGTTGTCGGGCCAACCTCAAAACCGAGCTGGCTGTCACGCATGGTTCCGGGCAACGTAACGGGATCTTGCCGGTAGACGGGTGTTTCGGCTTCGGCGCTGTTTAAGACGTTCAGTTGAGTGTTCCAGCGAACTTGCCAGGTCCCGGACAAGTCGATCGTGTCAGCGTGGCAGTTGGTGCTTAAACCAAGAGCCACAAAAACAGCGGCCAGTCCAGCGACAAACCGAAGCCGGAAATTAAAACAGGAAGATTGAGCGAACATAGTTAACCGTGAAAACAAGTTGAATCTCGGGTTGATGTGATAACCAGACGGGTGCCTGCGTTACCGTTAGGCTGCGTTGACAGCGAAATCGCGCCCCTTTCGGTTTGCGATGTTTGTTATCTTAACAGCAAAATTCGCCGCGGCTGCTCATCGTTGCGGCAATCGATTTCCGTTTTGCCGCAGTTCAAGCTAGAATTTAGGGATCGGGTTGTCGTTTGAATTGCTGAAGATTTTTGTTTTCGCTGTTATAAATCCGGGTTTAAAACCGCGTTTTGCTGTGTTTCGGGTAAAGGTGGGTGGGTTTTGGATTCGCCTGTCTGGTGTTTTTTTCAGAGGTAGTTTCAGTTTTGCGTCAAGTCCTTTTGGTTGTCGAATCGTCTCGAGCCTATGGCCGCGGGTGCCTTGCTGGGATCGCGTCTTATGTTCGTGCTCATGGAACTTGGGATGTGGTGCACTTAGAACGAGGGCTCGAGGATCAAGTGCCGGACTTGCTTCATCGACGTCAGTTTGATGGCGTTATCGCGCGGATCGAAAACCGGCGAATTGCCGATTCGATCGTGCGATTTGAAGTTCCCATCGTCGATTTGCGAGGCACGATTTCGCAGCAACATGTGATGGGGTCGTTAGATACCGATGCGGCCGCTTGTGCTCAAATGGCGTGGGAGCATTTTCATGATTGCGGTTTGCGGCAGTTTGCATTTTGTGGCTATTCCGGGATCGATTTCTCGGACGACCGATCGCGTGCTTTTGCCGAAATTTGTCGCCAGCAGGGTTTTGTTTCGCAGAGCTTTGCGACGGAAGAATTGTTACAGGGAACTTTGGCGAACGAACGAGAAGGCGATTTGACGCCGGCGGCCATTGAGCTTTGGCTGCAGACATTGCCGCGACCGATCGGCATCTTTGCTTGTAATGACGTTCGCGGACGTCAGGTTTTGGCTGCGGCGCGACGAGCCAATTTGGTCGTGCCGGACGAGGTGGCGGTGTTGGGCGTGGATGACGACGAAATTATTTGTGACTTGGCCGCCACGCCGCTCAGCAGTATCGAACCGGATACGCATCGAATTGGATTTGCCGGTGCCGAGATGTTGGACAAGCTGATGAGCGGAGAGCGTGTTGCCAAAGAAAGAGTGCATATCGCACCGCTGCGAGTGGCCGCGCGACTGTCGACGGACCTGTTGGCTTTGGAGGATCCTGATTTGACCGCTGCGCTGCGGTTTATTCGTGGGCACGCCTGTGACCCGATCAGCGTCACCGACGTTTTAGCGCAGGTGGCGATGTCCCGAGCGACGCTGGAACGCCGTTTTAAACAGGTGCTCAAGCGAAGTCCGCGGGAAGAAATCGAGCGGGTTCGCATCAATCGGATCAGGCTGCTGCTGGGCGACACGGACTATAGTCTGACGCGAATTGCTCGGTTGACTGGCTATCGCACGCTGGCTCACATGACGACTGCTTTCCGTCGGCACCACGATGAACCGCCCGGGCACTATCGCCGCAGGCAGGGAAGTTGAGGGGGTCGTTTGATTAAGAGCTTATCCCACAACGAGTGAGCCGACGGCACTCGCCGCGGGCATTTTGAGTTTTGGGATAAGCACTACGTTGGTTTTATTAAGTTGAAAGTCTTGAACTTGGAAAATACGCGTAGCGAATCGAAGAACGAAAACGGTAGACTAAAGTTTGTTCAATTGGAGCGGGCGGCTTTACTTTTTCCATTTAATTTTAGTTTTGGGAGTTCAAGCAATGAATCATTTTTTCGTTCGGTTACTGGCGTGTTGGTTGGTCGTCGTGATGGCGTTGGTTTTTGTGCAGACGGCTCAGTTGGCACAAGCGGTTCAG
>CAZROJ010000087.1:0-10148 GCA_964601665.1 uncultured Pirellulaceae bacterium | reverse complement strand
TCAGTTGGCACAAGCGGTTCAGGCCGATGATTGGCTGCACTGGCGTGGTCCCGAAGGCAATGGTGTTTCGGAAACCGCTCAACCTCCTGTCGAGTGGGACAGCGAAAAGAACGTCAAATGGAAAGTGGCCGTCGCGGGCAAGGGGTCGGGTTCACCGATCGTGTGGAAGGATCGCGTTTTTGTCGTGACCGCGATTTCGGAGGATAGCGGTCAAGCGGATTCGGGGCGGGAGAGTCGAGGGCGGCGGCAGCGATCGCGACCGACTTCAAAAACGCAATGCCAGGTGCTCTGCTACAACCGCTCCAACGGCGAATTAATTTGGCAAAAAACGGCGGTGACGGCCGTGCCTCATGAAGGAGGACACGGCGACAACAATTTCGCTTCGGCATCGCCTTGCACCGATGGCAAACATGTTTGGGCTCATTTTGGTTCACGCGGCGTGTATTGTTATACGATCGATGGCCAGCTGAAATGGAAGTACGACGGTTTTGAAAAAATGACCACGCGAGGTGGTTTTGGCGAAGGATGTTCGCCAACGTTGGCGGGCGACATGCTGATCGTGCCGCACGATCATGAAGGCCCGTCCAAGCTGTACGCGTTTGATAAATTGACGGGCGAAATCAAATGGGAAATCGAACGCGACGAACCAACCAATTGGGCGACGCCGATCGTGGTCGAGCACGATGGCAAGATGCAGGTTGTTCAAAACGGCCAGAATTATGTTCGAGCTTACGATGCTCAAACGGGCAAGGAGCTATGGCGCTGCGGCGGTCAAGCTCAGCGTCCGGTTGCCTCGCCGGTGAAAATCGATGACATGGTGGTCGTAACAAGTGGTCATCGCGGTTCGTTTTTGGGAGCGTTTCGACTTGGCGGAAAAGGCGACATTAAGGGCACCGAGCAAGTCGTTTGGACGCTCAACCGCAACACGCCCGACATCGCGTCGCCAATGCTCTCGGGCAACCGTTTGTATTTTCATAAGCAAAAGCGTGGCGAAATTTCTTGCTACGATGTCAAAACGGGCGAGCCCTATTTTGAAACGCAGGGTGTTCGCGGTGTGCGAGCAACGTATGCGTCACCGGTGGCCGCTGGAGGGCACGTTTACCTGACCGGCCGCAGTGGAAAAATTGCGGTTATTAAAGACGCTGAAGAATTCGAGCTGCTTGGTGTTAACGATATGGGTGAACCAGTCGATGCAACCCCGGCTCCGGCAGGCAATCAATTATTTGTTCGCGGGGCAAAGCATTTGTTTTGTATTGAAGCGGCGGCGAAAAAATAGCGTTGATTGGGTTTCGGTTGAAGGAGCCATTCAAGTTGATAAGCGGATGCGGTTTGCTGGCATCGATGTTGCCAGAAGTCCGATTGTTGTCAGGCCTGAGCATTCCAACTAACATCACGCCGATTTATAATCGCGGGTTGTTACATTCAAAAACCAATAGGCTCTAAACGTGGAATGGCTGAACTATCATCACTTGCTTTACTTCTGGACGGTCGCCAAAGAGGGAGGCGTCTCGAGGGCCGCTGAGGTTTTACATTTGGCTCAGCCAACGTTAAGCAGCCAAATCAAAAAGCTCGAAAAATCTATCGGCCATGATCTTTTCGAGCGGTCCGGGCGATCGTTGGTGCTGACTGAAACTGGGCAGGTGGTTTTTCGCTACGCCGACGAAATTTTCAGTTTGGGTCAAGAGTTAAATGATCTGTTAAGAAATCGTACGGTTGAGAATCGACTCAAATTACGAGTTGGCGTTCAAGGGGCGCTTCCCAAATTGGTGGTCTACGAGTTGTTAAGGCCTGCCTTGGAGTGCGATCAAGGCGAATGGCAAGTGACTTGTTTTGACGGCAAGCTCCGCGAGTTGTTGGGAGAACTGGCACTGCACCGGCTGGACTTGGTGATTGCAGATCGACCTCTATTGCCCGACACACGCGTGCGTGCTTTTAATCATTTGCTTGGTAAAAGCGGTGTGACGGTCTATGGTACAGGTAAATTGTCACGAAAATACAAAGCCGGGTTCCCTCAATCTTTGCAGGGTGCACCGATGCTGTTGCCGACTCAAAATACGTCGTTGCGGCGGCTGCTGGAGCAATGGTTTGAAGAAAATGGAATCCAGCCAAAGATTGCGCATGAGTTTGAAGATAGCGCCGTCTTGAAAGTTTTTGGACAGGTTGGCCACGGGCTGTTCGTAACTCCGACGGCGATCGAGAGCGAAGTTTGCCGGCAGTACTCGGTTAAAGTGATCGGGCGAATTCCAGAAGTCGAAGAAAAGTTTTATGCAATTTCGGTCGAACGGCGGCTGAAGCACCCGGCGGTACTAACGATTTCAAAAGCCGCTCGCGAGCAGCTGTTTGGCGAAGACTAGAACATGACAACGAAGATTGACAAAACCAAAGCGGAAAAAGCGATCAGCCAAGCGGTCAATCGTTTCGAAAAAGAATTCATGGGACGCGGGGCGTTGCAGTCTCGGACTTACCTGTTGGATGACTTGGTCGTAGTTCGGTTGTCCAACGTGCTGACGCCTGCCGAGCTGAAACTTGCTAAGTCAAGCGAAAGCAAGCGAGGGCGAAACTTGATCAAGCAGATGCGGCAAGAACTGATCGAGCAAGGACGGCCGTTGTTGACTTCTTCGATCAAAGAGATCTTGGGAATCGATGTTATTAGCCTGCATACCGACATTAGCTCGCGAACAGGGGAGCGAATTATTGTTTTCACGCTTAACGATGTCCCGGTTTTTGGATAAAAACGTCACGGCGAGCCACGACAAGGTCGAAAAAAACATCGATTCAATTTGTGAATAAACGGATAGGTTTTGTCTATCAGTTAGTTTTAAACATGGGGTTTACACAAGGTTTACTCCGTCCGAGGCATCGGGCGTGGAATGAGCCACAATTCTGCGTTGACCGATTCAAGTTTACGAGTATGATTTCCGACAAAAGAGGTGTCGCGAGAGACCAAGTGCTCAAACGACAAAAAATATTATAAAACCCTATCGGTTTCGTTGCACAGAACCAAGCGTTTGTGCGAAAGACCGGAAGCCCATCTTCAGCTTAATGGCGTACGGTGGTTTTTTTTTCCATGATTTTTTGCCATGAGATAGGGCCCAAATCACAGCGGTTGAAATGCAGCGGTTAAATCACAGCAGTTTGTTGAAACTCAGCATTTAGTTAAAACGCAACATTTGAAACGACGCCACCAAAATTTATCTCTCGCAGCCTTTGAAATTCCAACAAGACTCGGCTTCAAAGAATCACCAACAGTCTTAATTCGACGGGTAGAAAAATGATCAAGCAAGCGGCGATTTCGGTAAGTCCATGTTTGGCGAGTTTGAAGGAGCAAATGAAAGCCAGCGAATGTCAATCGCTGGATTTTCTGATTCTGGCCCATCCTGACGAGGCGATGATTTCTCAGTTGAAGGTGGCGTTTGCCAAGCGTTCGATCGCCGTGATCGCGCTACCGCAAATTGCATGGGACATGGCCAGTGCGGAGATCGAAGAACTGACCGACTGGGCGGTCAACGAATTAAAAGTTGGCGGCCTGTTGTTGGTCGGGCATTCTCAAGGCGGCACGCCCAATGCGAGTATTCAAATCTATCCGGTCCAAACGAAGCAGTTGGGCAGTGGAACCAATCGCGTCACATCGTTGCTGGATCGGATGCGAGCCAGCCAAGCCAGCGTGAAGGAAAACGAGCGTCATTTTGTTGGACAACTGAAACAGTTGGGCAGCGTACCAGCGGCGAAAGCTTGTTCGGTTGGCAACGGTAGTTTTGTCGAAGGCTTGTTCTATCGAGCCGAAAGTGGAGTCTTCTGTCGGTACGACCAAGCCGAGCAGTCATTCAGAGCCTTGGTCAATAACTAATTATTACTTGAGTTCCTAAATCGACCGAGATCCAAACGATCTCAACTTGGATTCGTCCAGAAAAACTAAAAGTCTAAATGAGTGCATCATCACTGCAGGGGCTGTTGAGCCCACCTATCTTGTTCTTCTTTCTGGGCATGATTGCCGTCTGGTTGAAGTCCGGGTTGAAAATGCCCGAGCAAATTTCGAAGTTCCTGTCTTTGTACCTGTTGATTGCAATTGGGTTCCACGGCGGGGTTGAACTGGCCGCCAGCGGAATCGATGCCGAAGTCGCGGCCGTTATGTTGATCACGGTTTTGGCTGCGGTGTTGGTGCCGATTTGGTCGTTCTTTATTCTTCGCCTGCGTTTGGACACCGAAAATTCAGCGGCCATTGCGGCGACCTACGGATCCATTAGTGCGGTGACTTTTATTACTGCCGTCGGAGTTTTGCAGAGTCTGGATATTCCTTTCAACGGCCACATGGTGGCGGCAATGGCATTGATGGAGTCACCGGCGATTATCGTAGGCGTCATTTTGGCTCGTTCTTTTGGAAAGGCCGACGAGGATGGTTCTGAGGCTGAAAAGACACCGTGGAGCGAAGTTGTTCGGGAGGCGTTTGCCAGTGGGCCGATCGTCTTGTTGATCGGTAGTCTGTTCATCGGTTTGGCCACGGGTGCCGAAGGCTGGGCTTCGATGGAACCCGTTTTTGGATCACCGTTCAAAGCCGTGTTGGTGTTGTTCCTGTTGGATATGGGGATCAATGCAGCGACCCAGTTAAAGAAATTTCCGGAGTCGAGTCTTTTCTTGACTTCGTTTGCGATCCTCGCCGCCTTGGCCCACGCCGGGCTGGGGATAGGGCTGGGGCGGATGCTAGATCTTGGCAAAGGCGACGCCTTGTTGTTGGCGGTGTTGTGCGGAAGTGCCAGTTACATCGCGGTACCAGCGGCAGCCAAACTGGCTCTGCCCAAAGCGAACCCTGGACTCTACTTGCCGATGTCGCTGGGAATTACGTTCCCCTTTAACGTCGTCGTGGGAATCCCAATTTACTTAACGGCCATCAACATGATCTGGCCTGCTTAGGCGAAATAGTTTTTCGCCGAGCCATGGCTTGCCGATGGACGTAATCGAGTTAAAAATCTGGCGAACTGCCGGTATCTCTGGGGCCGGTGACTTCGCCGGCATTTTTTTCCACTGGTTGGTTTGATGGATATTATTGATTCTTTACGGTGGCGCTACGCGACCAAAAAATTTGACGACAGCCGATTTTTGACTGATGATCAGATCGATCAACTGGTGAATGCGGGAAATTTGACGGCGTCTAGCTACGGACTGCAGCCCTTCAAACTGGTTGTGGTTCACGATCAAGCGTTGCAGGATAAATTGGTCACGGCTTCGTACAATCAAAATCAGGTGGCCGAAGCGTCTCATGTGATCGTGATTGCCATTCGGACCGATGTCGACGCCGAGTACATCTCGCGATACGCGGCGTTTATGGAGCAAGAAAGAGAAATTCCGGCGGGTGCGTTGGACGATTACAAGCAGGTGATGCTCGACACGGTGGGGAAATTTTCGTCGGAGCAAATGGAAAAGTGGAGCGCGAAACAGGCTTACATTGTTTTGGGCACTTTGCTGGCGGTCGCGGCCGCGATGGAGATCGATACCTGCCCGATGGAAGGTTTTGAACCGGCCAAGTACGACGAAATGCTTGGCTTGACCAAGATGAATCTACGCTCGGCGCTGGTGCTCCCGATCGGCTACCGAGCCCCGAACGATCAAACTCAACACGCCAAAAAAGTTCGCCATCGGATCGATGAATTCGTCGTCAAGTTGTAGCGGGCTAATCGAATTGCTGAAATTTTTTTGTTAGCAGCCGGGTTAGCAGCCGGCGAAATCTAAGGCGATCGGCAGTTGAATTTCTACCGCTGATGTTTGCAATGATTGCGAATCTTGGGCATATTGCCCGGTAGTTTCTCAATCGCCTTTCGCCTAAGGCGCGTTCTTTTTCAGTTTTCGTTGCAAAGTCCGGCGCGGGATGTCGAGGCGTCTGGCGGCCTCGGAAATGTTTCCGCCGGTGTCGGTTAGCACGCGTTGAATGTGTTCCCACTGAGCTTCTGCCAAAGACGGCGGAGGGAATTCGACGTCGGGTTTGGGCGTCGGTCGGGGCATGTCTTCAAAGGCTGCCAAAACTTGATCGGCGTCCGCTGGTTTGGTCACGTAGCCAGAGGCACCCAGCTTGACGGCTTCGACTGCGTTGGTGATGCTGCCGTAGCCGGTCAAGATAACGCACTTGGTCAGCGGAGAAATCGTTCGGATCGCGCTCAGCAGCTCAAGTCCCGATTTGCCCGGCATTTTCAAATCCAAGACCGCTCGGTCGGGTTTCATGCTTTCGGCAATTTGAATGGCCGAGTCAAAGCAATCGGCGACCGCGACCATTAGTCCACGGCGAGTAAAAGACTTTTGCAGTCGGTTTCGCATCACGTCGTCGTCATCGACGATCAGAATGGTTTTGGGCAAATTTGGAAAAGCAGTATCGCTGGACATCAAGTCACCTGAGACCGAAGGGGAATAAGGCTGGCAAGTTTTGGCTGCCTTCATTTTATCATGGGACAGCCATCGGGGTTCCCAGACAACCGTCTGTTTCGGGCAAAACCTAACTTGTGAACCGACCCGAAATCGATCGATTTGTTTAATTTTCAACTTTCTTGGTCCGGCTGAGGCGAACTTCGCAGCGGTAGCAAGGCGGACCGAGCCAATCGGATTTAGAGTTCGATCGGTACCGGCGACAGGCCTGTGGGGCGTTCGTGAGCGGTCATTTCGTACATGTCTTGGATCAGCCGGATGTCGCTGGGCAGTTGCTCGCGTCCGCGGCGAGCAAACATACGTTTTTGAGTGGACGCGATCACGGCGGGAGGGACTTCGCCGATCTGGCCAAACACGCGGGCGTAGTTGACGAACGAGGGGACATTGGTGGTGGCGAACCCGTAGACCATGCTTGCGACGCCAATCGTTTTGCCGGTAAAGATGCTGGTGTTGATTGCGGTTTTTGAATAGTCGCCCATGATGCAGCCAATGAACTGGGACCCCGTGGAAACTTTTTGGTCAGCGTAGGTCATGTTGACGGTGCCGTAGGTGTTCTTCAAATCGCTGTTGCAGGTGCCGGCGCCTAAATTAATCCAACTGCCAAGATAGGCATGACCCAAAAATCCATGATGCTGCTTGTTGGAAAAGGGCTCAACGATCGTGCCTTCGATTTCGCCGCCAATTTTGCAAGTGTGCCCGATCGAAACTTCGTCCTTGACCGAGGCATGCTCGCTAATTTTTGATTTAGGACCAATGTAAATGGGGCCTCGGAAAAAGCAAAAAGGCCCGACGGTAACATTGTCATCGATGACGATCGGCCCCGCGGAAGAATCAAAAACCACGCTTGCTGGTATCGAACAGTCTTTGCCCACATAAACGCCCGTGTCTTTTTCTTGATAGTGACCGGCGCGAATTCGGTGGGCTAGGTTTTCTTGAAATGCTGACAGGTTCAGCCGGATGACGTCGTGTGGATATCGAAAGAGTGCCGGTGGGTCGGTGTTCGCTTCGTGGTCTGGCTGTTGGGCGCCAGGTGTTTTGGCGAGTGCTGCGATCGTGACGAGTTGTTGTTCTGCGGTTTGTTGGGAAAACATTTTTGTCGGGACGAGCGCGGCCACGATTTCTTGGTCGGGGCCGAGGATTGTTTTCACGGCCGAGGATTCGTTTGTGTTGTTGGCAAACAACGACTCGACGATGGCCAAGTTGGAGAGCGTGGGGGCCAGTCGAGCGTTTGCTACGAGTGTCCATTCGAGTTGCTCGTTTAGCTGAACCGCCAAGTTGTTGAACTCTCGCGACTGGACGGATCGCAAGTAGGGTCGCACTAAGCCTACGGTTGGCCCGGCGAGCGGCTCCAGCAGGTCGATCAGTCGATAAGTCGCGCAGGTAATGGCGTATGCGGGTCGACTGGTTGAGATCGGAGCCAGTCGGGAGACCAGCGCGTCTTCAAAAACAAGCGTGTTAATCATTCGGATTCAATTTAATCATTCGGATTCAATTTAGTCGTTTGGGTTCTATTTGAAACGCAGACCCGCTTGTTGTTCGACCTGCAAAGGAACTTCCTCGTCTGTCAACGAAGCTTCTCCATAAAGCGGCAGGTAGCGGTAATAGACTTCGAGCGTCATGACGGCCATGGCGGTGGTGTAGAGCCGTCCGCCGGCTTGGGCATGTTTGTCGGGGAAAAACCAACTGCCGCGGGCGTGAGTGCTGGATTGATTTTGGGTATCGATCAAAAAGTCTCGAACCTGCGGATTCCATTGCTTCCATTGCTGCCCGCCTCGGTGGCGAAAAACTTGGGTCGCGTAGAAATTAAAATAGACGTCAGATTGAGAGACGCCCGTTTCAAACAGGTAAGCGGTCGCTTGATCAAAACCATCGGAATCGATTCGAGCGCCCATATACATTTGATTCAAAACGCCAATCGCCGTGGTCGTGGGCAGGTTGTATTCTGGTTTTTTCCCGCGTCGAGTGCTTTCGGGAGGGCGTTTGTACCCAAAACGGCCGTTCGTATTCGCCGTGGAATTGATGAACGCTCCGGCGTTGCTCCACACGACCGGGTCAACTTTGACGCCGGCCATTTTGCAACTTTTCAGGGCAGCGATTTGCCAGCCGGTAATCGTAATGTCTCCGGGTTGGCCCGGGCTATAGCCCCAACTGTAGTTGTATTCGTTTTGAGCTTTGCAGATAAATTTTTGAGCCAAATCAACGGGGCGGGCGAGGGCGGGATCGTCGGTCATCGCATAGGCTTCGCTTAACGCAATTGTCGCGATCGCTTGCGAGTACATTCCGGCTTTGCCGCCGCTCTGCAGGGCCAGGTTTCCGTCCTTTCGCATTTGGCTGATCAAAAACGCCAGTCCGTCGCGAACCTCGCGTTGATAGGGTCCGGCTTGATGAGTGTAACCGGCACCCAGCAAGGCCATCAGTGCCAAGCCGGTGGCCGCGGTCGGCGATTCGATTCGCCCTTCGTTGCGACACTGCCCGTTGCACTGGTCAACGTTGTGATTCAGTCGCCAGCTGCCGTCGGCTCGTTGATGTTGAACAATCCACAGCAGTCCTCGTTCGACCGCGGCTTCGCTGCCCAAGGTGCCTCCCCGCGCGGCTGCCAGTTTGGAGCGACTGTTGGCGTTTCGGCCTTGCAAACCGCCGCCGGTGGGCAACGTGGGAAGACTGCCGTTGTTGGATTTTAAATCAGAGGTGACCGGACTCGCGTCGGTATTCAGGACAGGGCTGGGAACTTCTTTGGTGACGTTCGCCATTTCATTGGTCTGGTCTTGGGCGGCATCTTCGGCCGACATTTCTAGCTTGGAATCTGTTGGTGGCACTTCGGATTCAATGGTGACCACGTCGGGCGTTTCAACCGGGCCGACTTCCGGGTCCATTGGGGTGGCAGCTGAAAATGCCGCTTCCAAACCAATTCGCTTGTCCGGTTTGATCGAAACCGAAAGTAAAAAGGCAAGCACCAAGAACAGCGATAGATGAGCCATGAAACTAATTAGCATCGAAGAGAGCGAGTGCCGGTTCAGACGAATTCGTTCGGCGATTCGGTCCGCAGGGGCCAACGTTGGCGATTGTTCGTCGCTCGTCCCGACGTCGATTTGTTTGACGCGTTCGCGATCCACTCGGCGAGTCGCCCGGTGCAGCGCATCGAAACGATCGCGTGTCAGTTTGGTGAGCCGACGAGTTGCTTTTTTGGGCTTTGCATTACTCCCCAAATCAATATTGATATCCGTTTCGATCGGACAATCAGTGGTTGATTCAACGGGGCGTGTCATGATTATTCGTTGTTGTGAGATCTACGCGAGGAGCCACCCACGGTTATGGTAACCCAAAACGATTATAAAAACGGCTGGTTTCGCTGGGTTTGGCTATCAATTGGATCGGCTTTCGGTCGGTCTGGATCCAATTTGGCTTGGATCGAACAAGAGTTGCCAGCATGAATCAAGGGTCAAAGTGCTGGCACGAATTGGTTTTTATCGGCTTTGCGGTTTGTCGGGGTGGGGGGCTTTGGTGCGGGAGTTGGCCTGTTCCGATTAAAAAGAATTTGTTCTTGAGCGATGTAAAAAAAAGCTAAGTTTCAATTGCCATTTCGTTTTGCCATAAACAATCGAAACCATGCAACTGGGAACTGAACCAATGATGAGAGCAACTGTCGGCAGGTGCAATCCTGCCATCGAACGTGTCGTGCGAGCGCTGCTTAGTTGGACAGCGCCACTTTCCGCATTTCATTAGTAAAAACCTTGGTTTTC
>CAZROJ010000086.1:11504-19043 GCA_964601665.1 uncultured Pirellulaceae bacterium | reverse complement strand
CGCTGCTGAGGGCGGCACCGAAGGCGCGATCTAAAACCTGATGCAGTACCGCTTGAACCGTCGTTGGATCTGAGCTGAAATCAATGGTGACGCCGTTAGGCAGTTGCAGTTGCGTGGCGACGGGTATCGCTGGAAGTGCAGGCGGTGCGAGCTTCAATTCCGAAAAGCCCGAAGCATGGGGTCGCTGGCGTTTAGGCCGGCGTCGTGGTGCAACCAGCACCCGCGGAGCCAAGCGACGTTTCCAATGATAAAAGGACGCTTCAGAGATACCTTCGCCCAAACAAAACTCGGCGACGGTTTGATGATTGCTTGAAAAACGATTCAAGCGGTCAAGCCAAATAGAAACGCGGGCCGACTGAGAAACTCCAGGCATTTTGATCTCCAAAGGAAAATCAAAAATTTTATGACACACGTCAATAACCGTGCTCATGAACGCTTACTGCTCGGTTCATCAACTCTAGCTACAAGCTAATGTTGCCACAATATTTCTCAGACAACAACAGCCTAGGATGGCCTCGGAACTATTTGGCTTGGCTTTCGATCGTTTGGTCCGGTCGCATTTGCAACCAAATCACAATCGCGACCAAGTTCAGAACTGCCGCCACGATGAAAAACGGTTTGGGGCTGGTAAAGGCATCCTTTAAATAAGGGAACGCGATCGCCGTCGCGAACGCACCGATGTTACCCGCCATATTCATCGTGCCTGACACCGCCCCAGAACTTCGACCGCCAATATCGACACAGTAAGACCACGACGGGCTGAGCGTCATGTCGGCACCGAACAGGGCCAGCGTAAAAAACAAAATCGTGCTGACGGCATCGTCCATTTGCAAACTGCCATAAAGACCGATCGCTGCAAACGTAAAACCCAGAATCGCCGGTACTCGCCGCGAAATAACCAGCCCTTTTCGCGTGAACAACCAGTCGACTAAATAGCCCGAAAACCAATTCCCCAATGCTCCGCCAATCAACGGCAACGTGCACAACAGCCCCGCATTGGCCGATGTCAATTCGTACGTTTCTTTGACGTAGGGAAACAACCAAGTCAGCGCGAAAAAAAATGTAAAGTTGCTGCAAAAGTACTGCACCATCGTCAGCCAAACCGCCCTCGAGCTAATAATCTGGCGAAACGGCAGCGACTCGGCAGCGTCTTCACTGACCTTTTGACGATTCGCCAAAATGTACTCTTTCTCCGATTCCGATACCGAAGGATGCTCGGCTGGGTCGTTGCGAAACACCCAAACCCAAACCCCCGCAAACAAGATCCCAATCCCGCCCAACAAGAAAAACGCGCCTCGCCAGCCCACTTGTTCAATCAACACGGGCATAAAGAACATCGCCGCCGCCGCTCCCAAACGACTGGCCGAAAAATTAATTCCGGTCACCAAACCACGTTCCTTGACGGGATACCAACTGAACGTCGCTCGAGCCAATCCCGGAAACGCACCGGCCTCAGTCGCGCCAAAAATAAATCTTGCGATCATCAACTGAACAAACCCCGTCACCGCTCCGGTCACCGCCGTCATCAACGACCACAGCGCGACAATGCTGCCCAGCATGATCCGAGGCCCCGTTCGGTCCGCCAGCGTGCCCGTTGGCGTTTGAGCCAGCGCGTAGCCCAGCGTAAAAATGGCCATCGCCCAGCCCCACTGAATATCCGTCATCCCGAATTCCGCAACGATCGTGGCTTTGGAAGTCGCAATACAAGTCCGATCGATGTACAGCAACAACGACAGACAAAACGTCAACACCACCAACAAGTAACGAAACGGCATATCGAGAATCCTTAAAGACCTAAACCAAAAACTTGTCAGACAACTTCGACAACTCGATCGGTCGCCGCCGATTCATAAGCCGCTTCCACCATCGCCACCGACTTCAAATAATCCGCCGCCGAACTTTCAAACCGCTCGCCGGACTGCATGCACCGCACAAAATGCTCCTGCACACCCAACACGCAATCGCCCGCAAAACCATCGCGAGACCGAACGTAATCCACAACCTCAACCGCACCCCCCAGTTTTTTCAACCGAATCAAACCATCAAAGTCCAGCTCCAGATGCCCTTTGCTGCCTTCGATTCTGACCGTACCGAAGGTGTACCGTGCGTCGTCTGCATCAGATTCATTGTAGCGATTGGCGTCCAGCACCGCCGTCACTCCTGATTCCATTTCACAAACCACCAACGCACTGTCTTCGCCTTTGATCACCGGGTTGCGTTTTGCCGTCTTGGCAAACACCGACTGGGCTTCGCCAAACAAAAATCGAAACGTGTCCAAAAAATGCACGCCCGTTTCAAACAAAAACAACCGCTCATAATCTCGAAAAAACGGTTGTCTTGCCAAATAAGCATCCTCGCCCCACCCGTCACCCATGCGGCAGTGGACGTTGCAATGATAAAGCTGCCCAAGTTCACCGGCTTCAATCAGCGTCTTGATTTTGCGATACCAAGGCTGCCAGCGCCAGTTTTCATGCACCATAAAACGAGCCCCCGATCGCTCGACCAGATCCACCAACTGCAACGTTTGCTCCCAGTCCGGGGCGAGTGGTTTTTGACAGATGATCGCACAACCGGCATCGATGGCAATCTCGCACAATTCCAAATGCGTGCTCGGCGGTGTCACGATATCAACAAAGTCAGGCCGGTTCTTTTTCAACCAAGCTTCCAGTTCACCCGGCGTGATGCTCGTCGGAATCCCAAACTGGCTGGCGTAGGATTTTGCTTTTTCGAGATCACGATCGCAGTTGGCCAGCAACGAAACTCCCTCCAGTCTTTGCCAAGCTTCATGGTGGAATCGACTGAAGTAACCAGCACCAATGCAAACGCCCCTTAGCGGGCCCGTCCAATTTTCGTTGTTCGTCATCTAACGCCCTCGCAATTTTTGAACGGCGGCCAGCAACGCGTTATCATCGCCAACATTGCCCGGAAAAATAACATAGTTCAAACCGGGAAAACGAGTTTCTGCCCCTAAACGCCAAACCGGAATCCCCGGCAAGATCGATCCCGCCACAGTCGCCAGTTTCACTCGCAGCGATTTCGTGGCAAGGTCGCTGGAAGTGATTCCGCCTTTCCCTATTAGGTATCGCGGCCGAGCCGAAACGTTGCCGACGATACCCGAAACGCACGCAGAAACGACGCTCGAAATTTCCAAGTTCTCTTGATCGCTCAGCCCCGTTTTCAATTTTCGACTGGTAAACAAAACTACGTCGCGATCGTCTGTCAAACTTTCGTTGACGCTGGCTGATATTGTTTCAACAACATTTTCGGCATTCGCCAAAACAGCATCGATCTCAATTTCAATCGCCACCAGTTCCGGCAAACCGTTTCGCAGGGCGGCCAGTTGAGCGGTCGACTTGGGCACGTGCGAACCCACGACCGTCAAACCGCCATCGCCAGTGCCTCGCAAATCGGCTCCACTCATCAACGGCCGCCGCTCCAACCCCGCTCGAGCCCGTACGTACGACGCGGCCGTTCGAGCCATGACTTTTCGACTTGACCGCCCCACACCGTCGGCCACCACGTAGGCATCCTGATCGGTCGCCGAATCAGCGACGACCACAGCATTGAGTGCCGCCTGATCCAAAATCGCTCGCACGCGTTCAGGCCCGCCTTGTCGAATGTCTTGCAGCCCGATCACGACCACATCCGCCGCTGCAACTCGACCTGTTGTTTTTTCTTGGACCCATTTGGGCAAGAATGAATTTTGGTAGCCAAAAACAGGATCTCGAGCAAAGGGCGTTTCGTGGGCCGGCGTTTGCTGGTCGCCTTGGCAAACATAATGCTGCCCCTCGATCGTCAGCCGCCCGCCTTCGGCAAAAAACGGCATGATCAAAGTCAAATCCGCCAGCCCCGGCCAGGCCGCCGACAGCGTATCGGTTTCCAGCGGATAGTGCCCCCGCAGAGTAGAATCGCTGCGGCTGATCACTTCCAAACGACGCCCCGTTTGCTCGGCCACGGCTTGCAATCGCTTCGCCAAATCCAAATGCAGCTGTCGCGTTTTCTCTTCGGACATAGCTCGAGAATTTGTCAGCAAAAAAAACATCGGCGGCTTGGTTTGAACCAGCGCCAGCATGTCTTGCGCTTCAAACGAAGTCAAAACGGGAACGTCGTGGACCGTCTGCGTGCCCGTCGGATCGTCATCCAGCACGACAATCGTGCGATCACTTTCAAGCAGCGAACTGCGAATCGATTCGACAAGCGGCTCAGGCCACTCGGGCAGGCTTTGATGAAGCTGAGTCATTTTCGATTATCCGGTTAAGTGAAATTGCCGTTGAACAGCAATTGATTCACAGTTAGTTCGCATTGTAATTTTCAACATCAAACTTAGTCCGCAATCGTCAGGTCAGTCAAACTCGCGAACGCTCGACAGGGTGCCCCATCGCCGCCCAAAACTTTCAGCGGCATCGCTCCAAACAGAAACGGGCCAGCCGTCAACTGCTGCAAGTTCGTCAGTCCTTCCACGATCGTTACACCGCCACCCAATAAAATTTCGTGGATCAGAGTAACTTCCGCCAAGTTATTCACATCCGCCACCGACGGCGGTTCGACGCCCAGCACTTTGACTTTTTTGTCCACGCACCAACGAGCCAGCTTTTCGGAAAGCCGAGGCAACCCGTCGCGGTAGATTTTGGCGTCGGCTGCGAATTGACTCCACCCAGTTTTCAGCAACAACGAATCACCGGGCCGATGCTGTCCGGCAACCTCGCCCAAGTCTTCAACGCACAGCAGCGCGTTTGGCTGAACATTTTCGATCGTCGCCATCCGGGCTGTTGACAAACAAGTCTCCAGCGGCGTCTGATCGATCGTCGCTTGATCGCCACAGCCAAAGTGCAGCGGCGCGTCCATGTGCGTACCGCAGTGCGAATACAAATGCAGCGTCCGCGCGTTCCAACCGTCCTGTTCGATGGACCGAGCGACCTCCCAAGCCACACCTCGCATCTCCGGACGAAGCACCAACGTCAAATCAATCAAAGACTTGGCATTCATACCGCAGTTTCCAAAGCCGCGGCAATCGCATCGCCCATGCCCGACGTCGACATCGATCCGCCCATATCGACGGTGCGAATCGACGGATCCGACAGAGCGATCTTGACCGCGTTTCGCAGCCGCTTCCCGGCCAGTTTTGCCGATTCGTGGTCCAGCCATTCCAGCAGCATCGCCGCCGACAAAATAGTAGCCACCGGGTTCGCTTTGCCTTGCCCCGCGATGTCCGGGGCCGTCCCATGCGATGGCTGGAACACCGCAAAGTCATCGCTAAGATCACCCGAGGGAGCCATGCCCATCCCGCCGACCAAACCGGCAGCCAAGTCGGACAAAATATCGCCGAACATGTTTTCGGTCACGATCACGTCGAATGTTTCCGGCCGCTGCACCAAAAAGAGCGCCGCGGCGTCCACGTAAACGACTTCCGTTTCGACCTCAGGGTACTCTTTGGCCACTTCCTCAAAAATCTCGCGAAACAAAACCATCGACGGCAGCACGTTGGCCTTATCGACCAACGTGACTTTCTTTCGCCGAGCCATCGCTTGCTTAAACGCGGCGTGGAAAATTCGCAGGCTGCCTTTTCGCGTAATCAGCATGATGTCTCGCGCTTCCTCGCGCGTTTGTTCTTGCGGGTCCGTTCGAGCGGCAAACAGACCTTCGGTATTTTCACGAACGATCACAAAATCAATTTCACCCGCCGCATGTTTTTTCAGCGGCGAATCTTCAGCGGCATACAAATAAATCGGCCGCAGCCCGTTGTACAAATCCAACCGTTCTCGCAAATCAATCTGCGGCGTCATTTCGCGTCCGTCCGGCCATCGCACCGACGGCATGCCCATCGCACCCAGCAGCGCCGCGTCGGAGTGTAGGCAAACCTCAAAAGCAGAATCCGGCAGCGGATCGCCGTTTTTCAAAAACTCTTGAGCCCCCACGGACACTTCTTCGAACTTCAACCCAAAGTCATCAAACTGACTGCAAGTTTTTTCCATCAACCGAACGGCTTGTTCGGTCACTTCAGGGCCAATCCCATCGCCAGGCAAGACGGCAATGTTAAAATTAATTTTCGGCATATTCGGCATCAATTCAAAACTCAGTAACTAATAGTCCAGCCACAGGGCAGCTCAAGGAGACAGCAATGTTTAACCGTTTAGATCATATCGCGATTGCCGTTCGAAACACAGAAGACGCTTTGACTTTTTATCGCGACACGCTGGGTCTGCCCGTCACCAAACAAGAAACGCTCGACGGCCCCGGCGTTCAACTGACCCACTTGGACATGGGCAACCTCGAACTGCAACTGGTCCAACCGCTGACCGACGACCACCCAATCGCCAAATGGATCCAAGAACGCGGCGAAGGGCTGCACCATCTTTGCTGGGACGTCGGCGACAATATCCAAACCGCGATGGAACGTTTGCCAGACTACGGGCTGGCCGCCAAACCCAACGAACCCCACTCGGCTCCGCAAGGCGGTTCAGCGGCTTTTATCCAGCCGGAACTGACTCGAGGCGTGCTGTGGGAAATGACGACAAAAAAACAGAACTCGTGAGACAACAAACGGCACTGTAATTCTGATGGCCAGCGCATTAAAATCCTGACACGGTTCCGTGGAATCGTTTTTTCAGATCGCTTTTTAAAATTGACCGCTCACCACTTGACCGATTGTGACAACCGACGTGAAAACCCTGCTGGACGAAAACTCATTGAATGAAGGCGTCGAAAGAATGGCGCAAGAGATCAACGAAACTTACGGAGACAATCCGTTGACGATCGTTGGTGTTTTGACCGGCAGCGTCATCATCATGGCCGACTTGATTCGCAAGCTGAAAATGCCACTACGCGTGGGCGTGGTCCAAACCAGCAGCTACGAGGGCACCGAACGCGGCAAGCTAACGATCAACGCCGACATGATGCTGGACATCAAAGACCAAGACGTTTTGCTGATCGACGACATCTTCGACACCGGCAACACGCTTCAAGAAGTCACTCAGCTGATGAACGAACTGGGCCCGACCAGCCTCCGGTCAGCAGTTTTGCTGTTAAAAACGGGCTGCCAAGAAGTCGACTGGCGACCTGAGTTTATCGGCTTTGACATTCCGGACGAATTCGTTGTCGGCTACGGCTTGGACTACAATGACGTCTACCGAAACTTGCCGTTCCTAGGCGTCTTGGAACCGGCTGACATCGCCGCCCATCAAAGCAAAGATTGAAATTCAGTCGGTGCCGATTTCCTATGAACACGTCCAACGATTCTGCAAACGACGTGTGCTCCCCCTTACGCCTGAAAATTGTTTGCCCGCGGTTCTGGCCCTTTTCTGGCAGCACCGAATTTGCGGCCAGCGATCTAGCCGAATCCATTGCTGATCGCGGCGTCGACACCGAAGTGATTACCGCGGGCTGGGAAAAAGAGGCGCCGGCCACGTTTGGCTTTCGAAATTTTCGCGTCCAACGTATCTATCGATCGACGTCCAATCCGTGGGGCAACCATCGATACCAAAAGAACCTTCGCCGGTACTTGATCAACTCGCAGCCCGATGGCATTATCTTTTTCGATGC
>CAZROJ010000086.1:8493-11404 GCA_964601665.1 uncultured Pirellulaceae bacterium | reverse complement strand
CGTTAGCCGAAAAAACCACCGTCATCGTACGCGTTCACGACCATTCGCTGTCCCAACTTTCTAAAAACAGCAAAAATTGGCAGCGCTTCATCAGCCAACTGAAAATGGCAGATCGAGTGATCGTCGAATCGCACCCGACCAAAATCGATCTCTGCCAAGCTGGCGTTGACGACCAACGAATTTTTATTGCCAACGATATTATTTTGCCCGACGTGGTCGCTCAATCAGATTTCACCAGCCAAGCGACCGCGCGTCACACGATCAGCATCGCGCACCCGATGCTTTCCTTGTCATCATCGCAACCGTTGATCATCTGCGCCGCGCCCATGTTTGGCGACAAAGGCATGCTGGATTTGATTGACGCATGGCCCTACGTCGCTCGCCAAAACCCCGCGGCCAAACTGTGGATCCTCGGCCATGGCCCAGCATCAAAAAAAATATGGGATCGCATCATGGCCAAACAGCTGACCAATTCGATCGTGATGCTGGGGCAGTTTGATGATTGGAGCGATGTGATGCGAGCGGCCGACGCGTACGTGCACCCGCTGCGAAACCATTTGAATTGCTCGATGCTCGGACGAGCCATGTCGACGGGGGTTTGCCCGGTCGTTTGTGAACCCGCCGCAACCGCCGTCGGACTTACCCCAAACCAAAACGTCATCGTTGCTCCCACCGCCGATCCCCAACAGCTGGCCGCTGCGATCCTGCGACCGATCGATCGAGCCCAAGAATGCATCGATATCGGACTGGCGGCTGCTCAATGGGCCCACCAAAGGTATGATGTAAAACAAAATATCGATCCCTTTTTGTCAGCACTGAAACCTTCGGCAACAAAAAAGTTACCCACCCGCTCCTAAACAATTACAAACCAAGCCACCGATTGATTCCATTTCCAGCCGCATGGCCTGAACCATTCGACAGCCCATCGTCAAACCAAAAAATTAGCCTTACCCGTTTTTGGCGATCGGAGCTTGTTGACCGATCGGGGTTTATCAACACGGTGAGGCGCTTAGACGTTAAGACGTTTAGACGTTTAGACGTTAGCCTCAGGCCAGCACCTTTCCCAAATAAACAAACAAACAAACAAACGACGACGACGACAAACAACAACAAACCAGCGATCCCCACCAACAACAATCTCCGCTCTCCCCGCAACTTCCACTCCCAACACCTCCACCCCAAGACCAGACTTTGAGCCACCGTGTCCTGTTTACTGTTGAGCACTTGTACCCGCTTGGGCCAGCGCAATTATTGTTTCCGCTGGCCAAAGAATTGGCCGCCGCTGGCAAAGACGTTGTCGTTGCGGTCCTGGGCCAACGAACGACCGAAATCAAACTCTGGACCGATGCCAACATCCGAGTCTTTTTCGTCAACGGCGACGACCGAACGCCGCTGCACACTCACCGCGACGCTTTCACCGTCGTCCGCGAACTACGTAATTTGTTTCGACTGATCGAACCCGATTCGGTTCATGCTTGGTGCGGCGAAGCGATCTGGCTGACACTGCTGGCCAGCCAAAACCTGCCGCTTGCGCAAGCAATACCTCCCTTCAGGCTCTTGGCAACCGAACTGAACCTGCACCCCGAAAAAAACTTCTTTCGCTCGCTGATCGAAGACAAGCTGAGCCAAACCATCCAAACGCTGGTCGTTCCTCATCCCTCAGTCGCCAACGACTTGGCCGACGAAGCAATCATCGCTCGTCAAACCGTCATCATTCCCAACGGCATTCAAGTCGGCGATTGGTCACCCGATGACCGCCCAGCCATTATCGATCGCGGAGCCCTCAGCCGCCAAGATCTGCGAGACCGAATTCGTGAGGACTTGGGCTTGCCCGATGACGCTCGATTGGCCATCACGGTGGCGGAACTGGAGCCGCGTTCACGAATTAAAGATTTGGTTTGGGCCACGGATTTATTGGCCTGCGTCCGCGAAGATTTTCATTTCGCTGTGATTGGAACCGGACGACAGCTGTGGCGGCTACGTCGTTTTGCCGGCCAGACGGAAGCCAAAAAACATATTCATTTCTTAGGCATGCCCGAATCGCCGGAAACGTTTTTAGCGGCCGCCGATTTCTACTGGCACTCGCACCTACAAACGCCGCTCCCTGGCCCGCTGCTGGCCGCGATGGCCATGGGTATTCCCGCGATCAGCGTGCTGGGGCCCGGCACCGAGGACGTGATCAAACATCAAGAAACTGGCTTCGCCGTCAACTTTGGAGCCCGCGATGAATTCGCTCGGTGGACCAAATATTTAATCGAGCAAACCGAACCCGGCAGCCGACTGGCGTTGCAAGGTCAACGATACGTGCTGGATCGTTTTGCCTTTGATCCAATGCTGCAGGGTTATCTAGAACTCTATTAAAAAGAGAATCGACGACGGATGATTCACGGCGAGTCCGTGAGTCAAATCCGCGTCGATCGGTGAGCTTAGTTTCCGGCACGTTATTTCCAACAAACCGATTCAGAAGGGACTCGACGCCTTGCCGGGTAAAACTGGCGAGTCGTCGAATCGAATTGACCTGCTAGATCCAGGCGTTCCGAATGCTGCAGAAAAACGACCTGACTTCACGTCACTCGGCCAACCCAGATCGTCGGCTTCGGCCATCAATACCTTCATTCGAAGGTCGACCATGTCTGCTTTGGCATCACGACGCCGCTGCAGCTGACTGCGCATTTTTTCGAGTTTGCTTTCTAGCTCGGCAAGTTGCTTTTCGTAGACCTTCATCTTCTGGTCGTATTGTTCATTAAGAAGTTGCTTAATCTCTTGCTCGATCGCGTTTTTGTCACTGGTGTTATCGGTAGATTCCAGCACCTTCAGCATCGACTTGATCTTGTCTTGCGAACTTGCCGGTCGAACAATTAAAGGATTAAAGGACGAGCCGCCGGATAACTCGCCAGACCTTAAATCGCTA
>CAZROJ010000086.1:4080-8393 GCA_964601665.1 uncultured Pirellulaceae bacterium | reverse complement strand
AGACCTTAAATCGCTAACTTGAGCGGAAACGGAACTCGCCGTCGCCGTCACCAAAAACGCCACGGCAGTCGCCGTCATCCAGTTCGCAATTCGTCGATTGCATTTCAAATTCATCTTCGTTCTCCCAAAATTAAATGTGATTTAGAGCTTATCCTAGGACCAGTGAGCCGACGGCGCTAACCGCGGGCATTTTATGTTTTGGGATAAGCAATCAGTTTCGCTGTCACACAAGCCAAAAAATCGCCCGCCTCAAAAACTCGATTCCAGCTCGTCTTGCAGACGATCAATTTCTCGCCCCAGTCTTTCCATCTCGATTAAAAGCGTATCGTCTTGGTCAATGCGAGCCGGCGGTATCGATTCGCCTGCCGGATCAGCGGCCTGCTCAATCTCCTGTGTCAACACGACCAGCCCTTCTTCGAACTCCTTGATGGCTGGCAAGTTGAGCGACAAAACACGCTCCGCTATCGCCTTGGCTTTTTCACCCGTTGATTCTTCAGCACCACTGGCAGCAGCCATGGAGGCAGGTGGTTGCACGCCAGAATTTGGTGTTTCGCCGCCCGCCTTCCACCACGGCAAAAACCAGACACCGCCTGCCAACAGCAAAACGCTGGCCGCACACAACGCCCGCCTTGAAACTCTTACTGATCTGCGATGCGGGACCGCCGGTGCCTTTTGCTCGGTCGGCTGATTCAAAAAAGCCAAATAGTCGCGGAACCAATCCTCCGCCGCCGTTGCCGATTCGAATCGATCCTCGGGACGTTTTTCCAGCAAACAATCAATCGCCCGTGACAACTCAACCGGTACCTCTGGATTTTCCCCCCGCACGTTTACATGCGGCTGGTTGCCGATTTGGTGAATGACGCCCATCGCCGAAGCGGACCGAAACGGCGTCGTGCCCGTGGCCAAAAAATACAGCAGGCTGCCGAGACTAAACAGGTCGCTGCGGCCGTCAACATTGCCTCCACGCGACTGCTCCGGCGACATGTAATTAATCGTCCCCGCCAAGAACCCCGTCTGCGTCATCGATTCCTCGGTCTCACGACGAGCCAACCCAAAGTCGGTGATTACGATACGGTTGACTTGATTGTCCACCAAAATGTTGGCCGGTTTGATGTCTCGATGGACAAGCCCCTGAGCATGAGCGGCGGCCAGCCCGGAGGCGATCTGCAAACCGATCCTCGCAATCTCGCGATGCGACGGCGTGCCGTTTTGTTCAACGACCTGTTTTAATGTCGGCCCCACCACCAGCGGCATCACGAACCACGGCACACCATCGACTTCGCTAATGTCATGAATGGCGATCACGTTCGGATGCAGCACCGCCGCAGCCGCCTTGGCCTCTCGCATAAAACGCTGTTTCGCAACACCATGTTTTGACAGCCGCGGCAAAATCATTTTGATCGCAACCGGTCGATGGAGCTCTCGATCAAAGCCCTTCATCACCACGCCCATCCCGCCACAGCCGATAATGCTCTCAACGTCGTAACGGCCCAGCCGGCCGAGCATTTCAGGATGAGTCGGCGATTGCAACAGCTGCTGCAACATCGTGTCGACCGTCCGCAGCTCAAACTCATCGCCGGCCGGAATCGGACCGCTGGCGATGGCATCGCGGGCGATGGCATGCGTATTGGTTTCGTCAAAAACGCAATCCTGAACCAGTTCGACGATCGAAGAACCAAACTCGTTTCGCCAAGTTTCATCGGCGGCCAAATCCATCAATCGCCGCTGGCAATCTTGGCAATCCGCCATATGAGCTTCGATTTGGTCGTGGGGCGTGTGCGTTTTTTGTTCGACCAAAATTAGCTGCAAGTCATGTTCGGAAATGTGTTGCTGCTTTGTCATTGGCTTGTCTCCGATGAATCGTCGAGTCGTTCTTGAGCCGCCTTGCGCAGTCGAGCCAGCACACGTGAACGAGCCACATAAACGGCCCCGGCGTTCAGGCCAAGCTCCTGGGCCACTTCAGGAATCGGGCGTCGCTCGACTTCCGTTTTCCAAAACGCCTGCCAAGTCTGCGGCTTCACTTGTTTGGAAACTTCTCGGGCGATCACGAGAAAAATCTGCTTTTGATATTCAATTCGGAATTCAGTCGTTTCATCAGTCTCCGGCCTTGCTTCGGCCAAAGCCAAGAGATCTTGCGGCTCCAGATCGTCGTCCATTTTGCCGCGTCGCCGGAAATAATCCGTGACGACATTGCGTGTGATCTGATAGAGCCAAGGCCGAAACGATGCTTTATTCGCCTGCGGCCGAAACCGTTCAATCGCTCGGGACACTCGGCTGAGCACTTCTTGGGTCGCATCGACGGCGTCGGCGTACTGTAGGCCTTTTTTCTGGCAAATGCGGAAAATCAACGGCTGATATATCCCTGCAAACTCAGCCCAAGCGACGCTATCCCGAGCATCGACCAAACGGTCAATCAGCGTGTATCGAGTTTCGGGTGTGTTTTCCATAGTTTGCCTTTCACAAGACCAAACGTGAACCTTCGACGATTCTTGCACGGCTGCGAATATTTTTTTTGGTCTTGAAGCAATTCACCAAAAACTGGTTTATCGAACAACCGTTTTGCATTTGAAAATGCCCTAAAACCAGCCGCGCCGTCGAAACCAAACAAAAAAACCAACAACAATTGCCGCCATCACAGCCAACAGAACAAAGTAACTGTATCGCCAATGCAATTCCGGCATGACTTCAAAATTCATCCCGTACAGACCGGCTAAAAAACTTAGCGGGATGAAAATCGTCGACACGATCGTCAGCGTTTTCATCACTTCGTTCGTTTTGTTGCTAACCGCCGACAAATGAAAATCTCGCAAGTCCGAGCAAACTTCGCGGTACGACTCAATCGACTCTTGCAATTGAATCACGTGATCGTAACAGTCACGCAAGTGCACTTTGGTGTCTTTGGAAATATGATTCGATTCGTCGCGGATCAATTGGTTCAAAAGCTCGCGGTTGGGTCGCAACCAACGCCGCAATTCAAGAATGGAACTCCGCAAGCGATGAATGTCACGCAGGCAAAATTGGCTGCCGTTCATCAATGTCTCGTCCTGAGCATCCAATTGATCTCCAACCCAATCGACGACCGGAAAATAGTGATCGAAGACCGAATCCAAAATCGCGTAGACCAAGTAATCCGTTTGTTGATTACGAACAATGCCCTTTCCCCGACGGATCCTCTCGCGCAACGGCCCCAAACAATCTCCTGGTCGCTCCTGAAAAGTGATCACGAAATTCTTCGCTTGAAAAATACTTATCTGCTCGGTACGAATCTCTGGGTCTTGAGACACCATTCGCGTAACAACGTAGCGATACTTATTGAAGGTTTCAAACTTGGGCCGCTGATGCACATTGACGACGTCTTCGAGCGTCAAATTGTGGATGTCAAACAGCTTGCCGAACTCTTGGAGCAATGTGATATTCGCCAGCCCCACCAAGTCGATCCACACCACCGAAAAATTGTTCGCCAACCGCATTGCCTCAGCGAATCCACCACACTCAAATTCCCGCAACTCGTCCGATGAAAAAGCGATCACATGGACCTTGGTGTCATGAGCGTGACTTTCGATCACCGTTCCCGGCACCGCCCCAGGTTTACTCTTGCGACGAAAACGATGTTTACGAATCGGCATAATTAAAACTCGAAAACGAAACTTATTCTGTAAAATTGATTGGTTGATCAGCAACTAAACCAAGGCACTTGAAATGGCATTTGAATCCATCAACCCATTCACCGGCAAGCTTCTTCGCTCGTTTCCGTCGCTTTCATTGCAAGAAACCGTAGATAGGATCGAACAAGCCGATGCGGCCTATCGCCAGTGGAAGCAAACATCCTTCGACCACCGTAAGTCGATCCTCAAGTCTTTGTCCAAACTCCTTCGCGATCGAATTGATGATCTCGCCGAATTGATCACGATCGAGATGGGTAAACGATTGTTTGAAAGCCGAGCGGAAATTCAATTTTGCACGGCCATCATCGATTTCTATGCGGACGGTGCCGAGTCCTTTCTGGCGGACAAGCGAATGGATCACGCTGCGGGCAACGCTTATATTCGCTACGAACCGATCGGTACACTTCTGGGTGTGATGCCATGGAACTTCCCGTTTTACCAAGTGATTCGTTTTGCGGCGCCTAATTTAATGGCGGGCAATGTCGTCATGATCAAACACGCCTGCAACGTTCCGCAATGCGCTCAAGCCATCGCCGACTTGTTCGACGAGGCTGGCCTTTCACCAAACGCTTATTCGAATTTGTTTACGCCGACCGAGTTCGTAAAATCAATTATTGAAGACAATCGCATTAAAGGCGTCTCACTGAC
>CAZROJ010000086.1:0-3980 GCA_964601665.1 uncultured Pirellulaceae bacterium | reverse complement strand
ACTTTGGGCGATCCGATGGATCCGTCCACCGATCTTGGCCCACTTTCCACCGAAGCGGCGGCACTGGATCTCGAAAAGAACGTGCGAGCCACCATTCAAGCCGGAGCAACTGTCGTCTTGGGCGGCGACCGCCCGAACCGCGAAGGAGCATTTTTCAATCCCACCATCTTGACCAACATCACCCGCGACATGCCAACTTTCGACCACGAGCTGTTCGGCCCCGTGGCCAGCGTCTACATTGTCAAAGACGAGGCCGAAGCAATTCAACTCGCCAACGATTCCAGTTACGGTTTGGGAGGCAGCGTTTTCACAAGCGATGTCCAGCGCGGAATCCGAGTCGCCGAACAAATCGAAACGGGCATGGTATTCATCAACCAAGTCACACGCAGCCAACAGGACCTCCCCTTCGGCGGCGTCAAACGATCAGGCTACGGACGCGAACTTTCTTATATCGGCATTCGCGAGTTCGCCAACACAAAACTCATCCACTATCCAAACTCCCGCGGAAAATAGACTTTCTAAAATCACAAATCGTAAAAACCAAAAGAATGTTGGCGAGCGATATTCGAGGCTGACAGGCATGCCAAAAATCAAAGCAAATCACTTGTTCCAGTCGATAAAGTAGCCTGACCACTGCTAGTCGCTAATTCTGTTGGTATCAAAAAACAGCGAAACGGGTTACTTTGACTCTTGCTTTCCCTTGCCGTTATGAAGTTCGGTCGTCAGAGTCTTCACGGTGTCTTTCTGGTCCGGGTGTTCCGAGATGTTCACATTCTCTCCGGGATCTTGTTGGTGATCGTAGAGCATGCGTGAAGTTGGTTCGCCTTTGGGTGTCGTGTACTCGCTGAAACGAAACCGATCGGTGCGGATCGTGTCACCCGATTTGAAACGTCCAATCGCGGCAGCTTTGCCCGGCAGCTTGGGGTTTTTTATTATTGGCAAGAAGCTTTGGCCTTCTAGGTGATCGGGCAGAGGCAGTCCAGCCAATTCGCACATCGAGGGATAGATGTCGATGAATTCAGTCAGAGCGCGAGTTCGCTGGCCAGCCAGTGTCACACCAGGTGCTCGTAGGATTAACGGGGCGTGCATCGATGTCTCGAAACAACTATGTTTACACCACATCGTATGTTCGGCAAGATTCCAGCCGTGGTCACCCCACAAAACGACGATCGTGTTGTCGGCAAGCTCCAGTCGATCTAGCTCGTTTAGCACTCTTCCTATCTGAGCATCGGTGAAGCTAACGCAAGCGTAGTAGCCGTGGATAAGATTGCGAGCCATCGGTTTCGACACGCGACCTTTGCTCGGAACGGTTGCGTAGGTGCGAAGTTCACCCCAGCGATGAACGGCTCCTTTGGGAGCATCTTGGGGAGGGTGATAATTAGTCGGTAAATGAATGGTGTCATGATCGTAGAGATCCCAGTACTTCTTCGGCGCGACAAAAGGTAAGTGTGGTTTAAGGAAGCCCACGGCCAGAAAAAAAGGTTCGTCGGCGTCTTTCAATCGTTGCAAATCGGAGATTGCTTTGGTCGCGATCTGGGCGTCGGGATATTCTTCATCCGGCGCATCCGCTGACTCGAACGGTGGGCCGTTCTTGTTGCCGTTTTTCGATGCCAAGGCCTGGTTCTTTTTTAGTCGATAGCTTTGTCCACTGGCTGCCGGCTTCCAGGCTGCTTCGGACCAACCACGAGCACTGTCTCCAGTGGCATGGTAGACCTTGCCATTGGAGACAGTGTGGTAGCCGTGATTTTTGAAGTGCGTGTTAAGCGTTGTAATTCCTGGCGCTTCTTTTTCGGCATTGGCGTCAAACGACACGAAGCGTTGGTACGTGGGACGTAGCCCCGACATCAAACTGGCTCTCGAAGCACCGCAGGTTGGCACCATGCAATACGATCGCTCAAACAGCATGCCAGATTCGGCTAGTCGGTCGATATTGGGTGATCGAATGTGATCCTTGCCGTAACAAGCCAGCTCCGGTCGTAAATCATCAATGGCAATGAACAGCACGTTTGGTTTTGTGTCGTCGGCCTGCGCTGGGGCTGTGAATGCCAGGAAGTTTGTTGTTAAAGCGACCAATAGGACGATTGCTTTTTTCATGGTTCGTTGCTCGATTGTGATTGGTGCAGATGGACCCGAAGAGAGCTTGCTAGTTGAAATGCGGTTTCAGTACTTGTTTGAAAAATACCAGCGACAAAGCGTAAGCCGCCAATTCGTCTCAGCAGCTGCCAGAGGATAGCGTCTTGCCGCTCACGAATTGACGTAAAATCAGTTTGGAAATTTCGTTGTCAAACGGCAATCAATTTTTGTGGGTGTAAAACCTGTACTCCTTAAGTGAATTTTTAAGATTAGCAGGCAGCTTAACTTTGTTTTTTGGGTGGCTTAGTATGTCCACTCGATATTGTCTTTGGGTGGTCAACAGTGGCATGTTGTTTTCGTCTTTCAAAAAGTCGTTTTGAGAAACGAGCCATTTTTGTAGTTCGTTTTTCAGCTTCGTTTTGACTTCACTGAAAGCTGGATCGGCCGCCAAGTTGTTTTGTTCGGCTGGATCTGCAATCACGTCGAACAGTTCCTCTTCCGGAACACCCGGGTGCTGCTCGGCTCCCATTCTAAAAAACTCGGTCAGCTTCTCATCGGCCTGCTCGCGTCGCTCGACAGCCTCCAAAGCATTGTAATTGCGGACGTACTTGTATTGCTTCGATCTAACCATTCGACCGGGAAAAACATGGGCGTTAATAATCCCCTGATTGGTCATTACGCCGTAGACGTATTGATGATGGGTCTCTGTCTGGCCTTTGAGTAGCGGCGCGAAACTCTTGCCGTCTAGGTCGTCATCTGGCTTTGAGCCTGCGAGCTCTAGCATCGTGGGCAAAACGTCGGCGAAGGAAACGAGAGCATCCGACCGCGTTCCGGCTTTAACGACTCGTGGCCAGCGGACGACAAACGGAACATTCAGCCCTCGATCGTAGGGAGTGAATTTCCCGAATCGCCCGTGATCGGATGCGTAGATGACGATCGTGTTTTCGGTCAGATCGTATTTGTCCAGCAGAGCTAGGACTCGACCAAATTCATCATCACTGTTCTTGATGGCTTGAGCGAAATGGGATTCTGATTGACGGTTTCGATCGTTGTCTTCTTGGAAACGAGTGACGGAAACAGAATCCGGCGTGAACTCGGTTTTTTTGGGGTGCTCACCGTGAGGATAGTAGCTGTTGGCCATGACGCAGAATGGCTGCTTGTCGGTTTTCGCCCGGTTAGCGAAATAGTCTTCAAGCTCATTTGTAGGCAAGTCAGGTCTCGTGTATTTCTCAGGCGGCCCCGCTGGTTGTTCGGTGTGCATGACGATCGACCAAGGGAACGCACTGGCAGGCTTGACGTGAGATTTTCCGCAAAGGATGACGTCGTATTTCAATTCCTTTAAGTAATGGCAAACACTACGGGTTCCCTTGTACACGGCGGAGTGATTTTGGAATGCTCCATTTCTTAGTGGGTATTTTCCTGTGTACAGCATACTACGAGACGGTGCACAGATGGCTTGACCTGTGAATGCGTTGTCAAACATCATGCCCTCACTGGCCAAACGCGAGACGGTTGGCGTTGCACCCAACTTGCTGCCGTAGCAATCATAGTATTCCTTGTTCAGATCGTCGGTCATGAAGAACAGGAAGTTTGGCCGCGAGTCATCATCCGCCGCCAACGCACAAGACAGATTGTCGGCAAAGATAGATAGAACTGTGGCAAGTAGCAGTGATTTCAGGATTGTCTCTGTCATTCAAAATGCTCTCTGAAAAGCAAATTCGGGGGATGTCCGATTGATTGTTAAAACTTTCGATGGTCTCGCTAAAAAAGTATCGTAGCTCGTCTGTTTGAAAGACTCAAGCATCCGGGCTTATTGACAGGAGCAATTGGTTTCCTTAGATTTTTGGTATGGCACGGCAGCCTCGAATATCGCTCGCCAACATTTGCTACCACGTTTTGAACCGTGG
>CAZROJ010000085.1:16211-19162 GCA_964601665.1 uncultured Pirellulaceae bacterium | reverse complement strand
AGGGGAGTTTGGAATTGCTGGGGATTTCTTGGTTGCTTGGTTGCTTGGTTGCTTGGTTGCTTGGTAAAGGTGCTGGCACGAAGAACCACACGAAATTGAGATTCACAGCACTAGCCGACGTTTTGCAGGCCGGCGGCGACACCGTTGACCGACTGAATCACGGCCTTCAAAATTTTCGGATTGACTTCGTCTGAAGCACGAAGACGCTTGAGCAACTCGATTTGAATGTAGTTCAGCGGATCGACGTACGGGTTTCGAACTCGGATACTCTTTTGCAGCCAAGGCTCGGTTTCCAAAAGCTCCTTGCAGCCGGTAATCTGTAAAACGATCGATCGGCTCAGTTCGAATTCGGCCAAGATATCCGCAAAAATTTTTTCACCGGCCTCTCCGGCCAAGTTCGCATACTGCCGTGCGATCTTCATATCCGCTCGGCCCATTCCAAGGTGCACGTTTCCAAGCAGCGTTCTGAAGAACGGCCACTGTTGATACATTTCCTTCAGTTGGCCCAGACGATGCTCGCGGGCCCTGCCCTGCCCCAGCCAGTCGTCAAAACCGGTTCCGACGCCGTACCAGCTGGGCACGTTGGTGCGCGATTGGGTCCATGCAAAAACCCACGGAATCGCTCGCAGGTCATCCAGCGTTTGCGTCGCCCGGCGATGGGAGGGCCGCGATCCGATATTCAAATTTCCGATCTGATCGATCGGCGATGCGTTCTGAAAATAGGCTAGGAAATTTTCTTGTTCGACCAAGCCGCGATACTTGCGATAAGCAAATTCGCTCAGTTCGTCCATGATCGTGGACCACGCATCAATGTTTTCAAAAACGGGTCGTTTGCCGGTCGAGCAGAACGTGGCATGCAGCAGTTGTTGCAGGTGGCGATGAGCGATCTCGGGATCGCTATAGCGTGAGCTTACGACTTCGCCTTGTTCGGTGATTCGAATTCGACCGCGAACCGATTCGGTTGGCTGAGCCAAAATCGCACGATTGGTTGGACCACCGCCACGCCCCAGCGATCCGCCGCGTCCGTGGAACAGTGTCATCTTGATGTCGTGGTCGTCACAGGTTTTGGTCATGTTGCGTTGGGCGGTAAACAACATCCAATTCGCTTGTAGGTATCCGCCGTCTTTATTACTGTCGCTGTAGCCGATCATGATTTGTTGATGATCGCCGCGTTGTTTTAAGTGTCGCGAGTAGACGGGGTTGTCGAACATCTGCTGCATAATCCCGGGGGCGGCTTTGAGGTCGTCGACGGTTTCAAACAGCGGCACGATGTCGATTTTGCCAAACAAATCTGCATTGTCGGCCAGCAATAAGACTTCCAGCAAATTACTGACGCCTTGGGTCATGCTGATGATGTAGGTTTTGATTGATTCGGGGCCGAGTTCTTCGTGGGCGTCGCGAATCAGGCCAAACAGTGCCAGCAGATCGTCGGTCGATTCGCTAAACCCGAAACTGCCATCGCGTTTGCGTCCGCCGGTCCATGGGCGTGGGCTTTCGATTTCGGCGACCAGCGTTTCGATTTTTTCTGCTTCGCCAAGCGAGTCGTAATCGGTTGTCGTTTGGTTGATGTTGAAAATTTCAGCGGCTGCGGATCGATGATGGCGGGCGTGCTGGCGAATGTCCAAGGTCGCCAGGTGAAACCCAAATACCTCGACCGCTCGGATGAGTCGTTGGAATTGTCCACGCGCCAATTGTTGGCCCTTGTTCTGGGCAAGGCTTTCGCGGATGAGGCACAAGTCGTCGAGCAGTTGTTTGACGTTTTCGTACTTGAGCGGGTTTTCGGATCGCTCGTGCCACATTTGATCGGTCGCTTGAATCGTTGCCAAGAGTCGGCGGTGAATCGCGATTAGTTTTTGGCGATAAGGTTCTTGGGAAAATCGTTCCAGCAATTCGTCGTCCGCTTCTTTGAGCAGTTCGCGATCTTTTTCGATGCTGGCGAGCAACGCGTCCGAGTAACCGACGCGGGTACGCGAGGGGCTGAGCAGTTCGTACATCGTAAAGATTTGTCGCGCGTAGAATGACAACGCCGTTCGCTGGTGGGCTTTGAGCGTTTGCTGGGTAACATCGATCGTGACAAAAGGATTGCCGTCTCGGTCGCCACCAATCCACGATCCATAACGAAGCAGTGGTGGGATTTCAAAATCGTAGTCGGGATAAACCTTTTCGAGGGCCGATTCGATTTCTTCGTACATCCGCGGGACCAAGTCCAGCAGCGTGTTTTCGAAGAAGTACAAACCCGTGTTGCGTACCTCGTCCATGACTGTTGGTCGGCGATCGCGTGCTTCGTCCGATTGCCACAGCAGAACGATGTGGTCATGCAGTCGCTGACGGACGAATTCGCGTTCTTGCTGGAACAGATCGGCCGAATTCGATTTGTCCAACAGTGTCGACACGTGGCCGATGATTTGGCGGATCGTGCGACGTTTGGATTCGGTTGGGTGAGCGGTGAAAACGGGCGTGACCGCCATCTCATGCAGGATGCCTTGCAGTTGCTCCGCCGTCATGCCCTCGCGCTGAAGTGTCTCAAGTGCTTGGCCGATCGTCTCGTCCATCGGCTCGCCGGCCAAATAGGCCGTTTGGGCTCGTTCGCGAAGCACGCGCACGCGTTCGTTTTCTTCGGCCAGGTTGACCAATTGGAAGTAAGTCGAAAACGCCTTCAGGTTGGCGTCAGCCAGAGGTAGGTTGTCGGCGACGGATTCGATTTTTTGGATCAGCTTCGCTTGGTCGTCATCGCTGCCCGCTCGAGCCGCCTTGGCCAGCCCACGGATTTCTTCTTCGATCGCAAAGACGTCTTGTCCCGCTTGATCGATAATCGTTTTGCCCAGTAAATCACCCAACATCCGAATCGTGCTGCTCAAATGGCTTTGGGGTTTTGAGTCGTCGGGTTGAGAGTTTGTGTTCATGCCGTTTTCGATTGAGCGTTAAGATTAAGCGTTAAGATTAAGCGTTAA
>CAZROJ010000085.1:0-16111 GCA_964601665.1 uncultured Pirellulaceae bacterium | reverse complement strand
TGTTCATGCCGTTTTCGATTGAGCGTTAAGATTAAGCGTTAAGATTAAGCGTTAATAAAGGATGCGAATGAACATTTGCCGTAGAGCAAATATGAACGACTTGTGAAGTGGGGAGACGGTTGTCAAAGCACGAAAAATTTTCGCGCAGCGATGAACAGGGCTCGATGGCGTCGAATGTCATTTTAGAGACGCGACGCGATAACATCAAAGGCCCATCGATGTTGGGCGATTCGGGATCGGATGACCCCATGGATTTTCGGCTACGCTTGAGCCAAAGAGAAAACCGTGATCTCAGGCCTTGCCATGAAGCGAACACGGGTTGTGTGTCCGAGCCCGCGGTTGATGTACATTTTGAATTGGCCATCAATATCGTAAGCGCCAGAAACGTAGTCGCGGTTCTTGACTGGCAGAATCGGGGCCCCGACCAGCGGAAAGGTGCATTGGCCGCCATGAGTATGACCCGACAGGACCCAGCCATCAAAATCTCCCCAAATTGGGATGTCGACGGTGTCGGGATTATGAGCCAGCACGACCGCTGGCTGGCCGGCCAGTTTGGCGACGGTTCGTTTGGACAGCGATCGTCGAAAGTTGCCGTACCAGAGGTCGGGTAGCCCAGCGACCTGAAGACCGTTCATGTTGATCGTCTCGTCCAGCAGCAGGTCGAGCCCGTCGGCGTTTCGAAAAGCCTCGATCAAGCGACTTGTGGTGCTCGAATTTTCCGAGGTCTGGTTGCCATGGCCGCCGCCCGAGTAGTCGTGGTTACCAAGGATGCAGGCGGTGCCAAAATGGCCACGCGGAAGTTCGTCCAACAGCTTGATGCCTTCGTCCAGGTGCCATGGGTCGGCCTGGTCGATGTAGTCACCGGTGAAGAAAACAAAATCGGGAGCCAGTGACGACACGTATTTGAATTGCCGGCGCAAAAAGTCAGCGTCAACGCGATTGCCAACATGAGTGTCGCTCAAATGAACCGCGGTTTTGCCAGTCAAATGTTTCGGCAGACCGGGAATCGCCATCGTGCGATGTTCAACCTGCACCCAACGCGGTTCGACGCCAAACGCATATCCAGCCAGCCCGACGGCGGAGCCCAGGGTTCCAAGAGCAAGCGCCGAACGGCGCGAGATGCGGGCGTCTTTGGGTTGAGGCACCGCAGCCAAGTCTTCGATGGGATTGAGCTTGTTCATTGCGAAGTTTCATGTCGTCGCGGCAGACCGCGACGTGGTTCGAATAAAATTCCGTTGTTCAAAAGAGTTTACGTTGGTTTCACGATGTCGATCAGTATCTTGTCTCTGGTTTCGGCATTATCGCGGGAAAAGTTAGCGTTGATGCTTTCTCGCCTAAAACCGTTGTCACCGGATTGGATAGGATTGCTTGACAGGGCTGCCGAGCCGAGAACCCTTCTGGCAGTTTATGGGCGGACGCTTTCACTTTGGTTTCTGATGGTTGGAAATGACAACGCAAAATGCGGCCAAGGACCGTTTCATGCGGCGAAAATTTCCCTTAGCGATTGACGTTGCTTGTGCATCAAAATACAGTTTACGGCTTTCCAAAATAGCATTTTACCTCCCGGAGCTGAAAAATGCCCACGATGTACTTCGAATCTGACGTTAACGCCAAAGCACTTGATGGAAAATGCGTGGCCATGATGGGCTACGGTAGCCAAGGCCGTGGGCAATCGCTGAACCTGAGAGACAGCGGCGTTAATATCGTGCTGGGACTTCGTGAAGGCGGTAAAAGCTGGGATCAAGCGGTTTCCGAAGGCTGGACTCCACTCACGATGGAAGAAGCCGTCAAGCAAGCCGATGTCGTTTGCATGATGACCCCGGATATGACTCAGCCCAAAGTTTGGCGAGACGTTGTCGAGCCGAATCTAAAATCAGGGGCAACGGTTTTGTTCAGTCACGGGTTTTGCGTGCACTACGGCGCGATCACGGTTGCCCCGGAAAATAACGTTGTCATGATCGCACCCAAAGGCCCCGGCGGCATGGTGCGACGTCAATACGAAGAAGGCAGCGGTGTCCCTGGGCTGGTCGCAGTCCACCAAGATGCAACCGGCGATGCCAAAGAAATTGCTTTGGCTTACGGTTGGGGCGTCGGCAGTGCTCGGGCTGGAATCATTGAAACAACTTTCCCGGAAGAAACTGAAACTGATTTGTTCGGCGAACAAGCGGTGCTCTGTGGCGGTTTGACTGAATTGATTGTCGCTGGCTGGGAGACGTTGGTTGAAGCGGGCTACCAACCTGAGGTGGCGTACTTTGAATGTTTGCACGAAGTCAAATTGATTGTCGATTTGATTTACGAAGGCGGCATCGCTCGAATGCACGAATTCATTAGTGACACCGCAGCCTACGGTGACTTGGTGACGGGCAAACGAATCGTCACGGACGAAACACGTGCTGCGATGAAAGCTGTTTTGACGGATATTCAAGACGGTACCTTCGCCAAAAACTGGCAAGCCGAAGCCGAGGCGGGTTACCCAGAATTCAAGCGAATGATGAACGAAGACCTCGAACACGATATTGAAAAGGTCGGCCAAGACATTCGCAAGCGGTTCAGCTGGTTGGAATCAAACCAGTAGTTACTGTCGGGTTGATTCCCGAAGATTAGTAAACAAGTGCAGCCGCCGGGAAAATTTCCTTGGTGGCTTTTTTTTGTACGCTCGAAACAATCAAACCAACTTTTACAGGTCGTCATGGTGTCCGAACAACTGACCATCGAACAATTACTCGTCGAACTCGAATCCCAAACGCAACAAGCGATTGAGCGAATTTACGAGATCGATCAAGTCACGCCCATGGACGCGATGACGCTCGACAGCGGTTGCTTGGTAGGGCTCAAACGCGAAGACACGTCCAAGGTACACAGCTACAAATGGCGAGGGTCATTCAACAAAATCAAAAGCTTGATCGAGTCGGGTTTTAATGGATCGTTGGCTGCCGCGTCGGCCGGGAATCATGCTCAGGGCGTCGCGATTGCGGCCGCTGGAAATCGTTTGAAGGCCACCATTTTCATGCCGCTGTCCACGCCGATTGTGAAGCAGGATGCGGTGCGTGAGTTTGGCGGCGAGTATGTTGAAATTCGTTTGGTCGGTGATTCGTTTGACGAATCGTCGGCAGAGGCGATTGAATTTGCGGCACAGACCGGCGCAGAATTGATCCCGCCCTATGACGATTTGCTCGTGATCGCCGGCCAGTCGACGATCGGAATCGAAATCCTGCAGCAGCTCGAGCAAAAACCGACGCATGCTTTTTTGCCGATCGGTGGCGGAGGAATGGCGGCCGGAGTGGCGGCTGTTTTTAAACGGCTTTCGCCCGAGACCCAATTGATCGGCGTGGAAGCGGTTGATCAGGACAGCATGGGGATTTCGTATCGCGAAGGCGAGCGAAAGACGGTTGGGATGTTGGACCGGTTCTGCGATGGAACAGCGGTGGCGATTCCTGGAAAGCTGCCCTTTCAAATTTGCAGGGCTTTGGTTGATGAATTTGTTACCGTGTCCAATGCGGAAGTCTGCGATGCGATTCAAGAACTTTGGCAGCGGAAACGGATCATCGTCGAACCATCGGCGGCGTTGGGTGTGGCGGCGTTGTTCAAAACAGCGCTTGGGGAAGGCGATCGGCCGGTGACGATTTTGTCGGGTTCGAATGTCGATTTTTTAATGCTTCCCAAAATCGCCAGACGCGGTTTGTTGAATCGGCCCGAACGACGCTACGTTGGGTTTAAGCTGGGTGAAAAACCGGGCGAGCTATCTCGGTTGTTGGTACGGTTTGGCAAGACGGTCAACATTGTCGATTTTCAATACGGCAAAGTTGCCGCCGAGGCCGCCTATCCGATCATCGGCGTGGAGGTGCCGCAAAGCGATATCCCCAAACTGGACCAGCTGTTGGCCTCGGACGACCTTCCGGAGCATTTCAATGTAACGGGCGCGGCGGTGATCGATTTTCGAGTGATTCCATTTAATATCGAACTTTTTCGGTATCCCTATTTTGCTGTCATTCAGTTCCCTAACCGACCGGGAGCGTTGCGGGAGTTCATGCATGAGGCGGGCAAGCAGGCGAACGTTTGCTATATGAACTACACCGATGACGGGCAAACGGAAGGTTTTGCTTTGATGGGGTTTGAATTTGATGATCTGGGTAAGCAATCCAAATTTATTGAATGGTTGGTGGAAACGACACAGTTTCAGCCGGTGCCGATGGATCAAGTTCGGCATTTGAATTTGGCGAATATGAATTCGGATCGCTTTGAGACGCTTTCGCCTAGTGGAAAGTCTCGCTGAGCTTTTCAGCGGTCCGTTTTCTCAACTGTCCGGCTGGCGGAAGGGTAGTTTGGCGACGTTCCGTTTTTTGGTTGCGTTGTTGCTGAGTATTTAAGATTACAGTGCGGTGTCGCCACGCTGGGAAACATTCGTTATGTGAGTCAGCGGCGTCAAGAAGTGGCGATTTTTAGGATTCTGGCATTGATCTTCGGTGGAAACAGTGCAATATAGTAGCAGTCGGGCCGCTAGAATTAAAAATCATTCTGGCATCAATTAATGCGTAATCGTAGGATTACAACCTATTTCCTGTTGGGCTATTTGGCCCTGCTTCTGAACGTCGGTCCGTCTGCGCATCACGCAGATTTTCTGGGACTGCACGGCGATAGCTGCTGCCATGTCCACGTCCATGCTCTTGAAGCTCAAGTTTCATGTTGCGACGATCATGGCGTTTACGGCTCGTCCAACAGCGAACGGCCGCCAAGCGAAAGCCGCAGCCTGCTAGGGGCGGAGATCGGCTCGAGCGTCAGCATGCTGTGCGAAGATTGTTTTCTCTGCCAGTACTTTGACCAGTTTAGCGCGATTGAAACCGCTTTTGCGATGGATCAATCGGATGTGCCCGTTGGTCTTCGTGATCAATTGAAATGCTCGATTGAGCTGAGTCGTTGCATTGACTGCACCGCCCGCGGTCCCCCTTCGATTTCTTTGGGCTAGTTCTTTTCAGCCGAGGGGTTTGACCGAGCGTTCTGCTTTTGCGCGATTCATTTGATGTTTCGGCTGTCGGAACGGTCTGCGTCGTGACCGTTCATTGATTAGTGACCGTTCTTTGGTTGGACTGTTTGTCGATTGTTTGCAATCTTCCGGCCCAGCTTCGCCAGCTCAAATTCGACAAGCGTTCTGTTGATCCATTGAAGCTTTGGATTGGTCATTGGAGCTTGGTTCTAGATTTTTCGTAAATCCGTCGTGGGTATCCGCGACATTCTGGCGGCCCGACTATTCGTTTGAATTAGCGGCTGCCCCGGCGGTGTTCGATTTTCAATTTTTTTTGCTCGATTCAACAAATTACAAGGAAGCCAAAATGTTAGTTAGAGAGAAGCTTCGTAGATCAGGATTTACATTGGTCGAGTTGTTGGTTGTGATCGCAATCATTGGGATTTTGATCGGCATGCTGTTGCCAGCCGTTCAATCGGTTCGCGAGGCGGCTCGTCGTACGCAATGTGCGAACAAGCTTAGGCAGATCGGTTTGGCAATTCACAATTACGAATCGGCGCATGGTGTTTTTCCTGTGAATCAGGTTGGACCGGGCGCAGCGAACGGCGGTGGATACGGCTCGGGGTATTACAGTTGGATGGTTCCGCTGTTGCCCTATATCGAACAGAACAATCTTTACAACATGTTTGATTTGTCGATTAACAATGGCGACGGCAATGGGTTCATGATGAGTGACACGCATCCCAACGCGGTTGCGGCGGCGACTCGTGTGGACTTATTTCTGTGCCCTTCGGATGCGAGTGAAGGTTCGAACATCATTTTTGGAACAGCCAATCCCGCGTCATGTAACTTTGTTGCTAATGCCGGTTGGCCATCTTATGCGACCGGATTTGACGGGGAGCGGGGGTCTAACGGACGGTTTAATGGCTGCATTCCTTTAGTTCATCCATCGAGTCCCATTGCTTGGCACGGGAGTTCTCGGGTTGGTTTTGCTCAAATTATTGATGGCACCTCCAATACAGCGATGCTTTCAGAGAGGCTGATTCAGACGGGGCTTTCGAGGGGCGAAATAAATGGGGGTGATCCGCGATTGCAATCGCAGCATGTATTGGAGCGATTTGAAACTTTGCCCCGAATTGATCGGCAGCTTGGGAGGTCACACACGGACGTCTTCGAGTCTTATTTTATCGGAAGGTCGTGGAGTTCGGGGTTTGCTTTGGCAGCTCCAACTTATTTGCATGTGAAATCCCCCAACACTTTAATTGGTCACTACAGTTCCAGCAGGAACGAGGGCGACTTCGTGATGACGCCAAGCAGTCGTCATACGGGAGGCGTCAATCTTGTGCGTGCCGATTGTTCGGTAGCGTTCATCGCCGATGGTATTGCTTCGGAACCTTGGTGGTCTCTAGGGGCTTGCAATGATGGGCGAGTTTACGAATAGAAAATTATGGCAAATGGGCGTGTCGCCTTTGGCCTTTTTCAAACAACTTGTTTTATTTAATTTTAAGTGGAGTTTTTCCAGATGATTAAAAATAGTTTTTCCGTTTTATTAGTCCTTGTCATGGCCTCGTTGGCCCATGGACAGCATTCTGACATTGAATTTGGTTACGTTCGTGATGCGATGTCGAATCCGGTCGGACTTGAAGTGGAGCAGGACAACGTAACATCCGAGGGAATTCAGTTTTTCGAGTCCGAGTTCGTTGAAGATCCAGGAGTGGGGCCGGATGATTTTTTTACAATCGCGCCAGGGTTTGCCACGGCACTAGATGAGGATTTGAGCTTAAACGCGAATGATCAATTGTCCATTCGTTTCCTGAATGCGTCTTCGACGCAGGTCGGAGCTGGTTATGTCAATTTCTACGATCCGACGACGGGACAGATCACCGCGGATCATCGGATTCGAGTCGGCGATGACGCGACCGGTTCCACGAGTGACTTGATTCTAGACGGTCTCGGTCTTTCGGATGCCAACAACAACCCTCGACTTTTAGGCGTCGCCGAAGATGACCCTGAAGACTTGGGTGATTTGCATGGCCACCTCGTGTTTGATCTGTTAGATGATGCAACCGCTCCAGCGGGTGCCTATGGATTGCTGTTGCAGTTGGAGGCAGACTTTGCCGACGCGAATGGTAATGTTGATGGCAACATCGATTTGGTTTCTGATGAATTTTGGATCATCTTTAACCACCAGTTGAGTGAACAGCAATTCGAGACACAAGCACTGGCAGCTTTTGGAGTTGCAGCTGTGCCAGAACCCGCTGCCGCAACTGTTGTCGCTGGTGTTTTTGGTGCGATGTTATTGCGTCGTCGAAGATCATAGGTTTTGGGCAGCAGTTAATACCGTTGCACAAATTTGACAGGTATCTGTCAGGCTGCAAATGATTTAGAGTTTTAAATCAACTCCATCGTCCCGGTGGAGTTGATTTTTTTATTTTTACCGCAGGGCATCAATGCGACCAATTATTCTTTTGACGCTGGCGTTTTTTAGCGGTGCAATAGGTTTGTCGCATGAGCTTCTGTGGACAAGAAGGCTGATTGATCTTCTCGGGGCAACCGAGTGGGTGACGGGGCGAGTCTTAGGCCTGTTTTTCTTAGGGCTGTCACTTGGTGGATGGCTAGCAACTCGCTGGACCCAAGCGAATCTGTCGGCCGCAAGGCGATTGGCTTTTGTGGAGTTGTCGATCGCGGCCTTGGCACTGCCGGCGATAACGCTAACCATTTGGTCGGATTGGATCCTACAGGCTTTTAAAATTCACCAAGTCGGGACTTGGGAGTTTCACTTGGCCAAGTTTTTATGTTCGGCGATTGTGGTCCTTCCGCCGGCCATTGCGATGGGATGTACGGTCCCACTTTTCATTCGTGCAGCAATTGATTGTGGTGGTTCAGTAAAGCAGTCGGGCATCTGGATTTACACACTTAACATGCTGGGTGGCGTGATAGGGCTGTGGCTCACGTCGACATGGTTTCTGGATCGGATGGGAGTCATGGTGACGATGTCTGTCGTGACCTGTGGCAACGTGTTGGTGGCGTTGGTCGCTTTTGGATTGGCAAATTCGCTTTCCAATAAGCCAGTTGCGATGGAAAAAATAAGCAGCGAAGATTTGTCGGTCGTTGCGGGCTCGCTTGGAAAAGCAAAACGCACTACGAACGTTTTTGTGTTAGCCTTTTTCTCGGGCGCGATTGTTCTGGCGCTGGAAGTTTTGTTGCTGCGGATGTTATCGTTAGTGGCTCCATCTTCAACCATCACGACCAGTGCTTTATTGGCAAATGTGATTTTGTTTCTGGCACTGGGGTCAGTCGCAGTCGCGTTGATGAACCGATTTCAAGTTTCAAGTCGGATGCAGATGTTAATTGGGTTTGCGGGTGCCGCAAGCTTTTGCGTTCTTTGCCCTGTGTTAATGTACTATTGGACAAATGAGCTAGTTGCGGTTCGCTATTTAGTGGCTTTGGAGGGGCGAACGATCGATTCGATCGGTGCTTACTGGAGGATCCTTTTTTGCCTTATCGCAGTCACCGCCGGCGGGGCCTTGTTTTTCAGCGGGTTTGTTTTTCCTGCAATTTTGTCGATTCATGCCACAAGCGATCCGCAGGGCAAACAAGTCGGAAAAATACTAGCGTGCAATGGTGCGGGCGGACTGGTTGGGACCGAATTCACAAATTTCTTCTTGATCGGATCGGTAGGGATTTACGTTGGCTTTGTGATGCTTGCTGCGGCGATCGCCGCCTTGGTGTGCGTGCAGGGGTGGTTTGCTAAATCAAAATTGCAAGCAATCGCCTTGGTCGGAATCGTTGTGGCGTTTATCTCGATCGGCGGGGCGCGGTATTCGCAACTTCGATACATTAGCCCTAAATCGAAAACACAGTACCGAATCGAACAAACCGATTTTGGACGTGAGGGGGTGCTGTTGGTGGTTGAGGATTCGAGAAACTCTCGAAGTATCGTGATGAACAATCAATACATTTTGGGCAGCTCTGGCGTTGCAGAAGTCGAACGTCGGCAGATGCTGTTGCCTTGGCTGCTGCACCCGGAGGCCAAAAAAGTTTGTAGCTTGGGCGTCGCGACCGGGATTTCCGTGGGTGGCTTGGAGCTGTTAGCGAATCCGCCAGATACGGTAGCCGTCGAGTTGTCGGGGATGGTCGCGACGGCGGCTCAAGCGTGCTTTCGCAATGAGAATTTCGCATTTTTTGAGCGAGAGGGCAATCGAATTATTGAAGAAGACGCCCGCTCTTATATTGCAGTAGCGGATCAAGAATTCGATTTGATTGTGGCAGACTTGTTTCGCCCACACGGCGAAGGCGAGGGACGGCTATTTTCGGTCGAGCACTATCGAAATGCAAAACGAGCGCTCAAATCGGGTGGTTTGTTTTGCCACTGGTTGCCTTGCCACCAATTGAACCAACGGCAATTTCAAACGATTGCTAAAACATTTCAAAGTGTGTTTCCTCGGACTCTGGTCGTGATGGGCGATTCGAGTTCTAAAACACCGTCGATCGCTTTATGTGGAAAGAAAAGCGATGAAAGCTGGACGACCCAAGAGTTGGTGGGCAAAATTAACCGTGCCCGAAGAGAGAAAGGGCTGCAAGATAAACTCTTGTTAAACGCGCAGCTTTTGATCGCCGGAGTTCTTCAAGACAATGCATTCCCTGACGCCACCGCAAATACGCTCGACAATGCACGGCTTGAATTGGACGCGGGTAAGTTTTGGATATTGAAGGATCTCCGCCCGGGCGGGCCTAAAGAAAACCTCGAACATGGTTTTCTCTCCAATGAGAATTGGAAGGCTTTTCTACCGATATTGTTTTCAAAGACGACTCCTGTCTTAGCGCCAGAACACCAGCAGCAATACATCGATAACGTGAAATAAAACAGAAGTTGCTTTGTTTGAAACTTTAGCGTTGCTTGAAGCTCTAGCGTTATGTTCCGCATCGTCCTCAGCGACTACGCGTTCTGGGCAGCACCGATGACGTCCTTGCCCATGTAGGGCCGGAGCACTTCGGGGATCGTCACGCTGCCGTCGGCGTTTTGGTGGTTCTCCAAAACAGAAATGATCGCTCGGCTTAAAGCAAAAGCCGTTCCGTTGAGCGTGTGGACGAAGTGAGTGCCCTTTTTGTCTTTTTCTTTGTAGCGAATGTTCAGGCGTCGAGCTTGATAGTCGAGGCAGTTGGACGTGCTGGTGACTTCGCCCCATTCTCCGGCTTCGCCTCGCCCAGGCATCCATGCTTCAAGGTCGTATTTGCGATAGGCCGGGCCGCCCAAGTCGCCGGTTGCGGTGTCGACAACGCGGTAAGGCACTTCGATCGCGTCGAACAGGTCGCATTCGATTTGCCGTAGCTGTTCGTGGATTTCGTCGCTCTGCTGGGGAAGAGTAAACGCGAACATCTCAATTTTTGTGAACTGGTGGACTCGATAAAGTCCGCGAGATGCTCGGCCAGCCGCTCCCGCTTCGGTACGATAACAATGGCTGATCCCGCAGAGCTTGATGGGCAACTCCGAATCCATCAGCGTTTTGCCGCTGTACAATCCACCCAGCGTAATTTCGGCGGTTCCGATCAGCGAGATATCCATGTTTTCGATGCTGTAGATCTGAGTCTCAGGCCCGCGTGGCATGAACCCGATCCCCTCTAAAACGGAGTCTCGGGCCAGGTCCGGAGTCATGGTTGGCGTGAAGCCACGCTGGCACAATTGGCTGACGGCGAATTGCTGCATCGCCAAGTCCAACAAAACGAGATCACCTTTTAGAAAGTAAAACCCGTTTCCGGTTGTGCGGGCTCCGCCTTCAAAATCAATCCAATCGTGTTTTTCGCCCAGCTCAAGATGGTCGAGCGGTTGGAAGTCGAATTCACGCGGCGCGTGTTTGCCTCGGCCTAATTCCAAGTTGGCTTTATCGTCAACGCCGACCGGACAATCGGGATGAGCCATGTTGGGGATGGTCAGCTCGATGGCTCGGATTTGTTCGTCCAGTTCGTCGTGGGCTTTTTGGGCGGCGTCTTTGTCGGCGCGTAATTTTCGGGCGCCCTCTTTAAGCGATTCGCGTTCGGCGTCGTCTTTGGCGGAGCCAATTTTTTTGGAAGCCGCGTTGGCCTGCGTGTTGAGTTCTTGACTTTGAGCCATCAGCGATCGCCGCTTTGTTTCCAGTCCGACCAATTGATCGATGTCGGCGGTGACGTTTCGGTTTTTGCAGTTTTCGAGCACTGCAGCGGCGTTTTCAATGACAAACTTGCGATCAAGCATTTGGGTTCAGTCGAAAAATGTGGCGTGGGGCGAAGGAATTCGAAATGCCTAGAAGCAGGTGATTTCAGTTTTGAAGTTACTTAAGAAGCAACTTCCTTTTTCTAGACTCGGTACGGTAATAAACTCCGAGAGTTGAGCGACAATGTCGCTCGATTCTCCGAATCGTAAGCGCGCCGAGGTTTCCGCGTGAAACAGAGAAGTTGATTTTGATCGGTGCCATTGGGGTGGCTGAACGAACTTCAAGTCGCAGATTTTAGCCAATTGACTGTATTCCGACAATGTTTGCTGCTGGGCGTGTTAAGGCGAAAGGCGATTGAGAAACTATCGGGCAATATGCCCAAGATTCGCAATTGTTGCAAACATCAGCGGTAGAAATTCAACTGCCGATCGCCTAGGCCCAAGTCGGCGTCCGGGAAAATCGGCCGAGAATCATCCTTGGACGCAAAGCGTCTGAAAAGCTATCGGCGACGCATACACGCTCGGCAACGATTGCAACTGACTGTGAGCCGGATTTTAGTTGTTGATTTTCTTGCCTTGGCCTACTTTTGAACTTTCGCGATTTCGTTCCACAGGCAGGCACTTGAGTGAATCCCTTTGTGGAAATCTTCCAGTGAGAACTTTTCGTCGGGGCTGTGCGGGTTGTCGTCGTCTTGGCCCCAGCCCAGCAGCAGCGTGTCGATGCCCAATAGCGATTTAAATTGGTTGACGACGGGGATGCTTCCGCCGGACCGGACAAAAACGGGAGCCGTACCAAAGCCCTGCTCGATCGCCTTCGAAGCGGCCGCCATGTAGGGGCTGCCTAGCGGAAGGACAAAGCCGGGTGCTCCGTGGTGATTGATCAATTCAAAGCGAATGCCGGGCGGACAGACTTCGCCGAACATTTTTTCCAACGCCTTGTGGATCTTGTCCGGGTCTTGGTCGGGCACCAAGCGAAAACTAAACTTGGCTCCCGATTCGGCTGGCAAGACAGTTTTGGCACCTTCGCCTTGGTAGCCGCTCCACAATCCGTTGACGTCAAAAGTCGGCCGGCCCCAGCGGCGTTCGAGCGTGGTGAAATCTTTTTCGCCAAACAATTCGTCGACGCCCAGTTCTTGTTTGAATTCGTCATCGGAAAAATTAAGCGATGCGAATTGGTCGCGTTCTTTTTCGTCCAGCGGAATCACGTCATCGTAGAAACCGGGGATCTGAACTCGGCCGTCGGCGTCTTTGATTTTGGAGAGCATTTCGCAGATCGCGTTGGCCGGATTGGTAACCGTGCCGCCGAAAGATCCCGAGTGCAAATCGCGGTTGGGGCCGTAGATTTTTAGGTCAAAGTAAATGATGCCCTTCAAACCGTAAGTGATCGCGGGTTGACCGGGCGCGTACTGGCTGCAGTCACTAATGACGACGATATCGGCATCCAGTTTTTCGGTTACCGGCATGCCGATGTCGGCGTCGTATTCGCCTTTGAGGAAAGCGTCCAGCCCTGCCCCGCCTGATTCCTCTTCGCCCTCGATCAGGTACTTCACTTGGACGGGCAAATCGCCTTGAGTTTTTAAGTAGGCTTCCAAACCGAACAGGTGCGTGATCATTTGGCCTTTGTCGTCGGTGGCGCCGCGAGCGTAAACCTTGCCGTCGCGAACGGTGGGCTCAAAAGGCGGGTTGGTCCAGAGGTCCAGCGGATCGGGTGGCTGGACGTCGTAGTGGCCGTAGACCAAAACAGTGGGGGCTCCCGGAATGGGCGGTGACTGAGCGTAAACCAAAGGCTGGCCGCAGGTTTCGATCTGGCTGGTTTCGAGGCCAAGGTTTTTGAATTTGTCGGCCAGCCAAGAAGCGGCTGCACGAGTCTGCTGGTCGTAGGCCGAATCGGTACCGATGCTGGGCATGCGCAGCCATTCGAACAAGTCCGATTCGAATCGTTCACGGTTTTCTTGCAGGTAGTCGTTTAAGCTGTCGCCCATGGTCGAAATTCCTCATTTGATGTTCGTTTGCGGTGTATATTAGACGCTCAGCCCGATCGGCTCAACGAGTCGACTCGGAAGCGTGGCAGGACACGTTTTTCAGCTTGAAAGGTTGGTTGAAATCGGTCAAATTACTCCGGGTCGATCGTGTTGTGAAATGGTTCGATGAACTGCCGTATGCCTGCCAAGGTTAGTTTTAGGGACAAGGTCGCGGTTTTCCGTCAACCGGTCCAAACGTTGCAAGTTGTTAGAGTCAAAATAATGTCTGAAGAAATTTCAACAATTGAAGATGGTGATACCGCGGTTGCGGTGCAGGCACTGCCGGAAATTAAAAAGAAAAAGAATCTCCAGAACGACCGAAAAAGAAAAAAGCAGCCCAAGTACCACGTCGTCCTCTGGGACGATAACGATCATTCGTATGGCTATGTGATTATGATGATGCGATCGCTGTTTGGGCACACGTTTCCGATGGGGCTGAAAGTCGCCGAGGCGGTTGATTCGCACGGTCGAGCGATTTGTATGACGACGACCAAAGAATTGGCGGAACTGAAGCGGGATCAAATCAAAGCTTTTGGCCGCGATCTTACGATCCCGCGATGCAAAGGGTCGATGTCGGCAACGATTGAACCGGTGCCTGGCGACGAATAACGAATCGTGCAACTGTTGATTCAACGATCCGGACCCGCCATCAGCGAACACAACGCTTGGCTGCTGCCGAACGCTGACGCGAGACAAAATTTATAGCGAGCGTGATTCTCGCGAAACCGAAACGAAGAACCCTTGGCAAAGTTAAAAACGGCAACGCTCGGTTGCAAAGTTAATCAGTACGAAACTCAATTCGTCCGCGAAGGCTTGCTGACCGCTGGTTTTGAGGATGCCGCTGACGATCAAGTGGCCGATTTGTGCATCGTTAATACTTGCACGATCACTGGCGAGGGCGATTCCAAAAGCCGCCAAATTATTCGCCGGATGAACCGCGACAATCCGGACGCGCGAATCGTTGTGATGGGATGCTACGCCACTCGTGAACCGGATGCCGTTGCCGCGCTGCCGGGCGTTGCCGAAGTCGTAACCGACAAACGCGAGCTACCAGATTTGCTCGGCCGATTCGGCGTGGTCGATATTCCCAACGGAATTTCCGGTTTAAACAATCGGCATCGAGCTTACGTAAAAGTCCAAGACGGTTGTCTGCTCAGGTGCAGCTACTGCATCATCCCCAAAGTGCGCCCGCAAATGTTCTCGCGTCCCGAGAGCGAGGTGTTGGATGAAATTCGTGTGTTGATTGATCGAGGGTTTCGTGAAGTTGTCCTGACCGGAATTCATCTGGGCCATTACGGCGTGGACTTTAACAAAGGAAAGTCCAAGTCCGAGTGGACTCGGCTTTCATCGTTGGTGCGTTCGATTTGCCAATTGTCGCCCGGCTTGCGAGTGCGAATGTCAAGCATCGAAGCCACGGAAGTGACTCGAGAATTGATCGAGGTCATGCAAGAGTATTCGGATCAGGTTTGCCCGCATTTGCATGTCTGTGTTCAGTCGGGCAGCGACCGGATCTTGCGTTTGATGAAGCGACGGTGGACTCGTCGACATATTATCGACCGCTGCAATTTGGTGAAGGAAGAATTGCGTTTGCCAGCGTTCACGACGGATTTGATCGTTGGTTTTCCTGGCGAAACCGAAAAGGATTTCGAGGATTCTTTGGATGCTTGTCGTCAGATTGGTTTTTCAAAAATTCACATGTTCCCCTTTAGTCCGCGCAGGGAAACACCGGCGGCGACGATGCCGGACCAAATTCCCAAAGCCATCAAACAAGAACGCGGCGCGATCGTTCGCAGGCTCGAGCACGAGTTGCGGCAGGAGTATTTTGAATCGCTAGTGGGGCAACGAGTGCAGTTGTTGGTCGAATCTGTCGAAGAGGACGGCAGTCGAAAAGGAACCAGTTGCCGCTACGGCCAAGTGATCGCCCAAGGGGTCGACACGCCCGAAAACGAACTGGTGGATGTCGAAGTGGTTTCGGTGGGCGACGGCGTGATGTTCGGGCAACCGTTTGCTGGTCACCAAGCCGGTCGGTCGGCAGAAAAGGTGGTGACGCAGTGATTGCCTATCTAAACGGAAAGTACGTGCCATCGGCTGAAGCGGTTGTATCAGTTTCAGATTATGGTTTTGCGATGGGTGTTTCCTTGACCGAGCGGTTGCGGACCTTCGGTGGCGAGCTGCCGCTGTTGGAGCAGCATATCGATCGCATGTTGACCGGTGCGGAGCAATTGGGGCTTGTGCAAGTGCAGCGAGCTGAACTTGAGCGGGCGACGCGGGAGGTGGTGCGGCGGAACTTGGCCAAGGTCAAGCGTGGTGTTGAACTGTCGGTTGGCATTTGCATTACGCCGGGCGTTTTGCCAGGGGCTGTGTCGCACGGCGTTCGCGATGGTTTGCCAACGGTGGTCGTCACGGCCGACGAATTGCAGGCTTGGCGGTGGGCCGATCAGTATCAGGTCGGCGTTGCGATGGCGTCGTCGGAGATCCGCGAGATTCCCGGTCAGTGCATTCCTCGATCGATCAAGCACCGCAATCGGTTGCATTATTATTTGGCTGAAAAACAGGTCGCCGAAAAGTCGCCAGGTAAACGCGCGTTATTGCTGGACACGGACGGTTTTGTTTCCGAGGGGACGGTTGCGTCGGTCGTTGCGATTAAGGACGGGCAGGTGCTGCGTCCGAAGTCGGAGAAGGTTTTGCCGAGTATCACGTTGTCTGCATCGCTGCGAATGTTTGAAAAGATGAACTTGTCGGTCGTCGAAAAAGATTTGACCGTCGCTGATTTTCAGTCCGCCGAAGAAGTGTTATGGCTCAGCACATCGCCGGTCGTTTTGCCGGTGGTTGAGCTGGACGGAGTCCAAGTAGGAACTGAAGATCGGCCCGTTTTTCAGGGGTTGGCAAGACGGTGGGAGAGACGAATGGAATGCCAGATTTTTCCGAAGTAGAGTTTGT
>CAZROJ010000084.1:0-19326 GCA_964601665.1 uncultured Pirellulaceae bacterium | reverse complement strand
GGTTTGTGATGATTTTGTTCATGAGATTTCGAAGACGGGGTCAGGAGAATAGCGAGCAAAACTATTTTTGAAACCACATTGCGGGTTATTTGACGCTAGGCACCGATCGAGACCAGTTCAGCAGTGGCTCGAGCATGCGAACAATCACGTTCGGTTGGGCGACGACGTTCGGATTGAAACACACTCGATTCCGGCCTCGTTTTTTGGCCAAATAAAGCAATGAATCCGCTTCTTCCAGCATTGCCTTCACCGACGTCACATTGTCTAAATCTAAAACAGAAACGCCAATACTGACGGTGACTTGCAGTTCATCTTTGTCCAAAGGAATCCACAGTCGCTCAACCGCTTCGCGGTACCTTTCGGCCGTCTGCGCAACATGTTCGATTTCGCATCCCGGCACCACCACAACAAACTCTTCGCCACCAAACCGGTAAGTCGTGTCGTACTTACGAGCCGAATTTTTCAAGGCCTTGCCAACCGCGATCAACGCGCGGTCCCCGATCGCGTGGCCATGCACGTCGTTGACTTTTTTAAAGTGATCAATGTCGACCATCATCACCATGAACGGGCCCTGCAATCGGATCGATCGTTCCCACTCGGCAAGGGCCTCCTGGTCAAACGCCCGCCGGTTTTTCAGCCCCGTGAGCGCATCGAACATCGCGGTCACTCGCAACCGTTCATTCTCTTGGTTGATCGCCAGATTCTCGTTGTGGATCCCCATCGAAAGCTGGCTGATCCCCTTCATGGCTCGCCGCTCCAACTGCTCCAACGATTGCGACTTCGAGGCATCGAATTTTAAAATCTGAGCAAACTCCTGCCATGTTTCTGCGGCCTCGTCAAATGCCGTGGCAAATTTCTGTTCAGTCCAGCCCCACCATTGCCGAGCGAGATCTTTCGTATCCCGAACGGCATCACCGGCAAGCTCTTCAGCAAACAAAAGCGATACGGCGCGATCGGCCATTGCGAAATTTTTGACCGCGTCAGACGGTGGTTCCGCATCAGCATTGTCGCAGATTGAATCGACATACTGACCGTATGAGGCCACGCCTTGGACAACATCCTTGGGGAAATTCCAATGCTCAAGAATCTCCGCACCAATACAAAAATGGTTCGCCCCCCACTCATTTACTTCCAATCGATCCAACAAATCATTAGATTCGGCGGCTTGACGTTTGAGCTCGCTGAATTGATCCGAGAAAGTATGCCCCAAAGCAACCTCGCCGATGTTCATCATCAGCCCGAGTAAAAACTCGCTATTGCCATCCTGGCCTTGGTTTTGACAAATGGATCTGGCCATGACGGCGTTGGCGAGCGATCGATTCCAAAAACCGTTGTAGTCGTAACCCAGGTCATCCGTCTCTGGCTTGCTGTGGACCAGCGAAAACGAAAGCGCCAGAATCTTTACCGCTCGTGTTCCAATCGCAACCACGGCTCGGTCGATACTTGACGTTTTCGTATCCAACCCAAGTATGGGCGAGTTGCAGTACTGGATGATTTTCCCGGTCAACGCGGGGTCAGTGCGAATCACGTTGGCCATGTCGTGGATCTTAAAGTCCGGCTTGCTGTAGAGATCCAGCAACCTCAGTGCGACTCCTGGCGGTGAGGGCAGGTCGTCTGCGGCAAGAATTGATTCGGTTACTTCTAACATCTATTTTTCCACGCCAAAAATTAATTCGAAACTTACGATTGCTCCGCTTTAACTTTGTTCGATTCTCCAGATCGTTCGCGGACCAAATTTCCCAAATGCGACAGGGAAGTTATTCTTCCAAAATCAACTAGGGCACGGTCGACAACCCTCGACTGACACAAACTCGATTTCGACCGCTCTTCTTTGCTGCATACAGTTGCGTGTCGGCTTCTTCGAATAATTGCTCAAGGCTTGAGACTGCGTCGCCAACCAAGGCCGACACACCAAAACTTGCCGTGATTTTCAGTTCGCCCGAATCCAGCGGTATCCGCAAGCCTTCAATCGCCCGACGATAACGTTCGGCCGCATTGACCGCGAACGCAGCCTCGCAACTTGGAACAATGATCACAAATTCTTCACCTCCAAAACGATAAACCGTATCGTATTGCCGGACGGTATCGCGTAAGGCCTGTCCCACCGCGACCAACGTTGAATCGCCGACAGCATGACCATAAACATCATTGACTTTTTTGAAATGATCAATGTCAACGATCATTAGCACGAGTGGAGAATTCAGTCGTACCGATCGTTCCCATTCAGCAGCCGCATCTTGATCGTAGGCTCGGCGATTCTTGAGCCCCGTCAAGGAATCGACCATCGCGTTGACTCGCAGCTGTTCGTTTTCTTCGTTGATGGCGACGTTTTCGTTGTGAATCCCCATCGACAGTTTCGCGATGCCCTTCATCGCGCGGCGTTCCAACTGTTCAAAGGACTGTGACTTCGAGGCATCGAAGTTGAGGATCTGAGCAAATTCCTCCCACGAAACGGTCGCTTCATCAAAAGCGTAGCTGAACTTCTCTTCGCTCCAACCAAACCAGTCCATGGCCAGTTGCCTTGTCGCGTGCACAACATCCTCTTGCAGTTGATCGGCAAAAAGCATCGAAACGGCTCGCTGGGTCAAGACACAATTTTGTTCGACCAGACCTGCTGGCTGCAATCCTGAATCTTCAGCCACCGCGTCGACGTACAGCCCAAACGCGTCTACCCCTTCGACGATGTAACTTGGAAAATTCCAATTTCGCAATAGTTCAGCGCCGATTTGGTAATGGTTCGCGCCCCAATGTTCACGCACCAATTCCGCAAGACTGGTTTGCGTCGCGAGCGAGCGGGCTTCCAGTTCGGCAAACTGATCCGGAAACGCGTGGCCCAATCCGACCTTTCCAATATCCAGCATCAGCCCCAGCAGAAACTCGCCGTTACCATCGCGACCTTGGTTGGCACAAAACGATTTGGCCATGACGGCGTTGGCCAGCGAACGATTCCAAAAATCGTCGTAGTCGAAACTGTTGGTTTGTTTTTTCGGTTTGTTACGCACCAACGAAAACGACAACGCCAAAATCTTGACCGCTCGCGTGCCGATCACAACAATCGCGCGATCAACCGTTTCTGTCTTTGAGTCCAAACCAAGAATTGGCGAGTTGCAGTATCCGATCAGCTTGACGGTCAGGGCCGGGTCCGCGCGGATAATCTCCGCCATTTCGGAAATGTCAAAATCTGGCTTCGCGTAGAGTTCCAAAAGCTTGAGCGCAACGCCGGGGGGTGACGGCAAATCATCCGCTTCAAGAATTGATTGTGTTACTTCAAGCATTCGTCTCTCACTTTCTGCGGTGACAAAGCTGGCCTTCAATGCCTGCCCAGAATCATGCTCTTCAGTCGCGATAGCTTCAGCGAACGGCCCGAACGTTTAGCGATAGCAAAGCGCTAGCTTCCACTGTTGTTATCGTGAGCCGATCAGTCGACTTGCGAGCTCAGGCGATATTTCTTGCCGAGCCTTACAATTCAATCGGCAAATCAAATAAAGCCGCTCTAACCAATTTAACCGTCCCCCTATCTGGCATAGACTTTATCGATCCAAGTGAAACCCGACGGCGGCGTCCCAATTCTTGCGCTGTGTTGGCAACCAAACCGATTTGAACTGAAGCGTCAGCTAACATGGCAACTGTTGGATGTTAAAAACATGGAAACCAAAAACTATGGGAGCGAATTTGAAAATCATTTCGAACGCCTACTATCTGCTGACCGTCGTATGCCTGCAGGTCCTGACAAACGGCCTAACGCCAGCTATCGCTCAACCAGCCATCAACGAAATCCGACCAGTTTTTGATGAATCGTTTGACCACTGGCCGGTGATCACCAAGTCAAACGGCCGCGTGATAATCAATCGCGGCGTGACGGACTTCGGCCAAGCCAAGCGTTTGCTACGGCAACTGGCCAGCAAACAAAAGGTCGCCGTTTTTGCCACCGACGAAGATTCATTGGCGATCGAACTGCTTAAAGTCGCTGACCAAAAACAATCACCTGCGACACCGTCAAATGTTTCGACGCTTGAAAAAGCTTTGGCCGACTGCGATACCGTTTATGTTTCGGGCCAAATCTTTTCGATCGCACAGGTCACCCAACTCCGCAAACCATTGACCGCGTTTGTCAACAAAGGTGGCAACTTAATTTTTGACGCCAAACTTGGCCACTTGCTGGGAACCAGCGAATCACCGATCGATCAACCAAAACGACTTAACCTGTTTCCTGACTGCTTGATCGATTGCGATTTCGATGGAAATGCGGAATCGAGCCAAAGCCTGATTGATCGTGTCGCGAATAATCCTCGTTCGGTCGGCATTGGAATCGAGGCAAACACGTGTGTCGTGCTTGCGGGCCGCCAATTGTTTTCGATCGGGTCGGGATCATGCACGCTTGCTCTGCCCAAGTCACAGAACGGGCCCGCAGTGATTCAGAAAGTTGGGGTCGACCGAACCGATGGCCAGACGAGGTTGGTCGACTTGACCCAATGGCGGCGACGAGCAATCGATCGAACGCTTGCTCCGTTTCCGAGCGATCAACCTCGCGTGCCCTTTGTCGAAAACGGCACCCTGTTCATCGTCGGCGGCGGCGGAACGCCTCGAGGGTTGATGACGGAAATGATCAATTTGGCCGGTGGCATCGAAAAAGCGAAGCCGGTCTACGTGCCGTGCAGTGAGTCGATCGACGTTGGACAACGTCAAGGCACCGTCGAAATGTGGAAACGCATGGGCGTGAAAAATGCGACTTTTATCCACACAAAGGATCGCGAGAAAGCCAACGCCGACGAATCATTTTTGCAACCGCTCGGTCAAGCCACGATGCTTTGGTTCGGCGGCGGACGGCAATGGAATTTTGCCGATTCGTACTACGGCACCAAGGCCCACAAACTGATGAAAGAAGTGCTGCATCGAGGCGGCGTGGTCGGCGGTTCATCGGCCGGGGCTTCGATCCAAGGCCGTTTTTTGGCTCGGGCGACTCCCATCGGAAACTCAAACATCTTGGCCCCCGGCTACGAACGCGGCGGTTTGGGTTTTCTATCGGGTGTGGCGATTGATCAGCATTTCTCACAGCGTCGCCGACAGAAAGACATGACCAAGTTGATCGCCAAATACCCTCAGCTGCTGGGAATCGGCATCGACGAATCGACGGCCATCAAAGTCCAAAAATCCACCGCGACGGTGATCGGACGCGGCAAGGTATACTTTTACGACGCGGCTAAACCTCGCGAGGACGGGCAAGCTGACTACGAAGCTTTGGCGGCCGGCGGCGTGTACGATCTGGCCCAACGAAAAATTATCAAAGAATCCAAATAGATTCAGTTTTCAGTTTTCAGTTTTTTAAATTTGAATTTAATTCGTTTTCCACAACGCATGGCCCTATGGCGAACAACGAACCACGCCCCCAATATTCGCTAACGAATTTTTTCGTTTTCATGTTCGTGGCCGCCATCTTTGCTTTTTTAATGGCCAAGTTTGAAGTCAAAAACATTGGCCCGTGGGCTATCTTCGCTTTCATTGTTTTTTTATTGCATCTGGCACTTACGTGGGTCGCGCGAAGTGCAACAGCGGCCGCTGCCAACGATCCATCCAGCCCCACCGTCGTCGACTCTTTCAAAGACGACTACGACGCTTCCATCGTCGTCGGCCGGCTTAGAACCGAGGGCATCAATGCCGTGGCCGTCGGCGGCTACACTTCCGGATTCCAAGTCGAAGCACCCGGCTATGTTGACGTCGTTGTGCCTCAATCCGAATTGGCCCAAGCCAAAGAAATCTTGGCCAAACCCGAATCTCGTAAACGCGATTGATTCGCCACCAGCAGTCGCGATCTAAAACCAGTGCGATGACAAAATATCATTCTGGCGTTTATTTTCCTCCAACAACGACAAACGCACCGCGTAGTTCTGGCGTTCGAGCTGTTTTTGGACTCTGCGAATTTTCGGCTCCAAATCCACATCCGCTTCGCCGCCTCTGGCAACACTTCGAATCGTTTCGGCCAACCACGGCGAGTGCGTTTGTAGCAGCCAATCGTCGGCCGAGACAAACGTTTGGCTTGACCCCGGATCGCCTTGCCGACCACAGCGACCGATCAACTGCCGATCAATTCGATAGGACGCCTGACACTCGCTCACGATCACGTGCAAACCACCGGCATCTTTGACGTTTTGGTTTAATTTAATGTCGGTGCCGCGTCCGGCCAAATTGGTCGCGATCGTAATCGAACCGGCCGCCCCCGCGCCGGAAACGATTTCGGCTTCTCCCGCGTCTTGGCGACCGTTCAACAGAATATGTTTCAGGCCAGCACTTTCAAGCATCCCCGCAATGACCAGGCTCTCTGAAATTGACCGTGTGCCGATCAAAATCGGACGTCCAGATTGATGGATTTTGCGAACCGATTGCAGAATCGCTTCCCACTTTTGCGCTTGATTGGCGAATGTTCGAAACGGATAAGTCAATCGCCGCGACGGCACTCGCAGGGGAATCACCGTCGCTCCGATTCCATAGACCGATTTAAATTCTTGATGGCAGTTTTGAGCCGTTCCCGTCATCCCGGCGAGACCTTCGTACAAACGATAAAAGCGTTGTCGAGTGATCTGGGCCAAAGGAATTGACTCGGGAGTCACGGGCACGCCTTCCTTTGCTTCGACAGCCTGATGAATACCCGACTGCCAAGTTCGGTCCTCAAAGATACGGCCCGTCGATTCGTCAACGATACGGATTTTGTCATCGTCGACGATGTAGTTGACGTTTTTTTCAAACTTCAAATTTGCTCGCAAGGCAGCTTCGATATACTTGGCCCACGGCCTGATAAGCTGCTGAAAAGGAATATCAACGTCGGGCCCATGAATGACCTCTAGGCCTTCTGGCGATAGCTCAATCTGTTGCGGATGTGGTTCATGAAAATGCAAGTCCGGTTGCAGTTGCCCCGCCAATTGCCCGGCCACGATGACGGCGTCTTTATCAGGAGCCTCGCCAGCCTGATACTCGGATAAAACTTGAGGCGACGTGGCGTCATCCAAGAGCACATTGTCGGCTTCGTCAACGATCGAAAAACCAAGGCCGCGGACCTGGGCAATCGTCGTTGAATTTTTCCCTTGCAGGCTTTCGATCAGCGTTTGGCCTGCCGGCAATGCCTCGCGTTGCTTAAGAAGAATTTGATCTCGTAAATAGTCAAACCCAAATTCATAACCCGGACCGTAGGTGATGTCGCAGGCGTAAGCATCCGTTTTGCCATCGGGAGCGTCGTCATCGGAATCGATGAGCCCCACGGACAACCCCAGCGACTCGTACACGTCTCTCAATTCGTGGCAATCGCGACTGGCCAAATAACTGTTGGGCGTGGCAACGTGCACGCCCCGCCCAAAAACCCCGCCATAGATGGCTGCCGGCACCGCCGAAATTGTTTTCCCCTCGCCCGTTTGCATTTCAGCAATCTGATGGTTGATCAGTGCGTCGGCGGCCAACATCTGCACATCGTATAGATCGATTCCCAGCACGCGGGAACAGGCTTCCTTAGAAATCGCCAACACTTTCGATTTTAACGAAGTAGGGTCGACCTGTTTTGCAAACAAAGACGCACGCACATCATCCAAAAAATTCCGCAGCTGGCCGTCATTCAACGATTTGACCTGCGCCGAAAACTCCAACACCTGCTGGATCGTTTGCTTTTGCGACCTTGAGAATCGTTGGGTCATCGGCAGCCGCTCTGTTGGATTCGGATCGTAGCGGTAACTGGGACAGCGAAAGTTTGGCTTCGAGTTTATCTCACAACTCGTGAGCCGGCGGTGCTAGCCGCGGGCATTTTGAGTTTTGGGATCAGCACTTATTCATCATGAACTTGAAACAGCGTCCCCATGGCTTGCTTGAGCCGCACCATGGCCACCGCAAAATCGAATTGGGCTCTGGCAAACGCAGCCTCGGCATCGGCTTGACGTTCTTGCGAATCGAGCAAGTTCTCCAGTAGCAGCGTTACCGAATCATCGGCTTCGGGCAGCGTTTGCCAGCGGTCGACCAGGTAATCCGTTTCGCTGGCCGCCGCGACCATCGCTCGGTATTGGCCCGAAATTTCTTGTTGGGCCGTTTGCACCTCCCTAGCCGCAATTTCAACTTCGGTGATACCCGATTCAACAACCGCTCGGAATTGTTGCAACGAACGGTTCACTTCCCATTGTCGGCGTTGCTGACGAGCCCTCGCCGCTCGGTTTCCAATTGGCAACTCAAAATCGAATCCCACATTGAACCCAGGCCGACCATCCCTGAACTGGTTAATCCACGAATTGAAGACGTCTGAATCCCCGTCCAAACCCGCCACGTAAGAACCAACTAAGAAATCGAGTTTCGGCAGCAGTTCGTTTTTAGAAACGCCCAACCGCACGTTCGCGGAACTAACATCGCGAATGGCTTGCGAGATATCAGGGCGGTGGAGCAGGGCGGTCGAAACGACGTCCGACAATTCAATCTCCACCGGTTCTTGGCGATGCGTATCAACCGGAACAAATTCGGCGTTAGGATTGCTCAACATTTCTGGGTCGTTGACCAACAGCCGCAACCGCGACTCCGCATTTCTAATCGAAGTGATCGATCGAGCGATTTCGGCTCGGCGTCTGGCCACCGCCGCTCGAGCGCGGAAGATCTGACGATCAAGCGCGTCGACGCCAGCACGACCTTCCAGGTTCGCAAGCACAATATCTGCACTGCGGAGCAATTTTTCGCGTTGGCGATATTCCGATCGAGACCGGACTAACTCCCAATAGGTCTCAGTCACTTCCGTCAGGTGCGTTTGCAGTTGGCTCAAAAAGTCATCGCTGGCCGCCCGGTAATCAATATCCGCCAACACAATTAAACTCTCGTTGACCGTCCGCCCGCCGCCGCGAAAGAGCGGATGCCGGTAGTTGAGTTCCAAACGAGAGCTTCCCTGGTTCGGCGGAATTAAAAACCGCGAGTTATTGTCCAAGAAGCCAAACCGCTGAGCCACTTCGACTTCGCCACCCGAGTTCGTCGTCCGCCTTAGTCCGCCGCGACCAAACCACTCTTGCTGCCGAAAACGCGTTGAGTTATCGCCGGTGGTCAGCGTGTTGCCAATGGGATCGTTAACATCGTCGTACTTTGTTTCTAAGAATGACTGCCAGTCAAAACGTGCCGATTCCTCAAAAACATTCGCCTGTTGAATTCGAGGCTCGGTGGCCGCGACTTGAATGTTGGGCGAATTTCGCAGGGCACTTTGAATCAAACTATCCAGTGAAACTTGGACTTGAGTCCGATTGGAACCGATTTTGTCGTTGGCCAAACGATTCCACCATGGCTGAAAGTTGCTTGGGATTCCGTTGCCAGCAACAGAAAACAATTCTTCCACGCCCGAGTACTGAGTCGCTCGAGCCAGTGCGGGCCCCAGTAGTCCTTGGCCGGCTGCTGACTGATTGGCGGTCGCAACCAATGAAGGGATTGCAACATCAATGGACGTACCCGTCTCGTATTCAAAAGCTGGCTCAGCCACTGCCGCAAAAACGCGATCCACGTGCCCGATCTCTGGGTTGACGACCGGCGGTCCGTCATCACTTGCAGAAGCAAAAGGAATCGACGGCTTGGCTTGAGCCTGAGCTAGAGCCTGAGCCCTGGCGCTAGGTGCAACCTGAATTGGAGGCTGAAACTGATTGTCAGTGACGATCGTGGCCGGTGCGGTCGGTTGATCTTGAGCGACCGGCAAAATGTAGTCATCAATCGGGAACGCCACAAACTCTTGGGCTGTCGCGCTCAGCGTTGTGGTTGTTGCGATTACAACAAACAGGGTGAATTGTGAGAATTGGTGCAACACGCTTTTACCAGACTCAGCTTGAACAATACGGTACACCGCTGTAATCGGTCAACGTGGAGTATTTGATCGATAGATTTGATGCATCAAAATCGTTAAATCTGGAATCCAGTTCGGCAACTTTGGGTTGGATAAAGTTTGACGGTTTTCGAATAAGTGATAGCAAGCCCTTTCTGTGAGCTAGGTTTCACGTGCTAGCTAAACCGGCCAATCCAGCCGACCACACGAACAGCTTACGTGGTTTGACCACGCCTTCCCTTGATGCCTCCCAAATTCCAAAACCTTTTCGATCGATTTCATTTGCACGCGTGCCACGCGATTGCGGGGTGCAAGCGCGCGTTTCGAGGTGATGCTGTATCGGCCGGCCAGCGCCAATCGGCTTCGAAACTGGCCGTGCTCGAACAACGCGTGATGCTGAGTGCATCGCCGATCGCTCCGGCAGCTCTGGAGGCTCCCGCACCCAACAACGATTCGACCTCGCCCACATCGCTGGTCTTTGTCGACGCCAGTGTCCCGCAGAGCTTTGAATTGACTGAGGAAGTCAAGCGACTGGGCGGCCCCGATTATGTTCAAGTCGTATTTCTTGATTCGGAAAGAGACGGAATTGAACAAATCGACGATGTGATTTCCAACAGCGAAAACATTGAATCGGTTCACATTTTTTCGCACGGCAATCAAAACGGCATTCAACTGGGCAGCACTTGGCTGAATCAAGAAACACTCACTCCCTACGCTTCGACCCTGGCTGGTTGGCGCGACTCTTTTTCCGCCGACGCCGACCTCTTGATTTACGGCTGCGACCTTGCCGCCCAAGAAAGCGGACAGCAACTGCTCGAATCGATTGCCGAATTGACAAAGGCCGATGTGGCCGCCAGCGACGATCTGACGGGTCACTCGGATTTGGGCGGCGACTGGGAACTCGAATATCAAGTGGGCTCCATTTCCAGCACACTTGAATTTAGTCAATCGTTTTTGAATCAGTGGTACGGTCTTCTGGAGACGGTTACTTTCCAACAAGGACTCAACGGATACCAAGGCGCTGCGGACACCTATGTCCGCCAGTTTATGCCCGACACCACCCACGGCAATTTGACAACTTTGCTGAGCGATGGAGGAATTTTCGACAACCAAACGCTCATCAAGTTTGAGAATATTTTTGGTTCCGGACCAAACCAAATTCCATTTGGATCCACGATTCAGAACGTCACGCTGGAATTCACCGTGAATAACCCAAGTGCTGCAGGTCAAACCATTACGCTCCACGAAATGTTATCGGGCTGGGAAGAGAACTCCACTTGGAATTCGCTGGCCAACGGCGTCAGCCAAGATGGAAATGAATCCGCGTCCACGCCGGATGCATCGGTTGATGGATCAGCAACAACGGCTCAGTTCGTGGGAGCAGGAATCACCCAAACCGTCCAAGGTTGGTCCGATGGCAATACCAACTATGGCTGGGTCATTCTAAATTCGGACGCTTCCAATTTCTGGCAGGCGCGGTCTTCTGACTTTTCAAATGTGAATCAGCGGCCAGAACTACAAATCGAATTCACTCCTCCCACCGCCGCGGCGGGAACAACGCCGGCGGGTTTTGTTGACGGGATCTGGCTGTCGACGCGAGACAATGTGACTGACAGTAACATCAACGGTCAATCCGGTTGGACCGATGGTACCGTGCTGCAATTTGCCGACCCCAACCTGTCGCTAGGCCCGGGGACGACATCGGGAACCTTCTCCGCCCCTTTTAACCTTGACACCTTCACTGACGGCAATTCGGAAGTGCAAGGCATTCATTACGTCTCTCGAGATCTTACCGTTGGAGGCAATATCGCGATTGATCTCCAAGCCGGCGACCTCTTGATCGCCTCCAACGACAGCGAAACGGTTGTTGGCAATAATACGATCAATGTCGATCGGGAAGACATTTTTGTTTTCCGACCTGACACTGCTGGTGACTACAGTTCTGGATCTTTCTTTATCTTGTTTGAAGATATCGAAGACCGCAAAATTCATGCGTTTACCCTCGTCGAACAAGACACCCGGATTGGCACCACCGACGTCGCTGCCGGCGATGTCCTGCTGTCGGTCGCCGGTGATCACGAACTGGTCTATTGGTTTCGCACGACAGACGTTGGTGAAGGCACAACTGAAGGCACGTTGCTGACCTTGATTGACGGAAAAGATATCGATCTGGACGAACAAATCCAGGGCCTCGAACTACTCGAAAACGACGTCACGATAGGCGGTTCAACTTTTGCCGCCGGTGGCCTGATCGTCACGGCAAATAACGCTGTGACAATCGATGGCCTTGATATCGATGACTCTGATCTAGTCTATTTGAATTTCAGCCAAGACTCTCTGGCTGGATCAACCGCCCAAGCGACTGCAACCAAGTTTTTCACGGGCTCAGATATTGGATTTGATCCAAATCAAGAAGACATTCATTCGTTTACGCTGGCATCGCTCGCTCCGGCGACTGGCCCAACCATCATTCCCAACTCACCACCAACGGCGGTAAACGATTCCTACCGTGTCGACCAGGGCGGAACCCTTTCAACACTCGGCGGACAATGGTTTGACAACGCGTGGGCGTCGCGGCAAGAAATTGAGATCAACAATTCGAACTCGTCGTCGGCAATCATTGATGAACCGCTGCTGGTCGTCTTGGATGGGGCTAATTTCGATTACTCCTTAGCCCAATCTGCTGGCCAGGATCTACGTTTCGTCGACGCCAGCGGTACGTTGCTGGACTTTGAAATCGAAAGCTGGAATTCAGGTGGCCAATCGACCGTATGGGTAAAAGCACCACCGATTGACGCCGGAACGTCGGCCCGCATCTGGATGTACTATGACAATGCTTCCGCTGTGGATGCCCAAAACTCCGGTGACGTGTGGGGCGACGATTATTTAGCGGTCTACCATCTAGGCAATGACCTGCTGGATTCAACAAGCAATAACAACAACCCACTATCCAGCAGCGTGTCAGCCAGTTCGGGCCAAATCGGTGAAAGCTCGGCGTTCAACGGCAGCACAAGTTTCATCAACCTTGGAACTAACGCCAGCATTGACAACATTTTCGAACAAGGCGGCAGCCTGTCCGCTTGGGTTAACCTCGATTCATACGGGGCGAGTGGATTCGGAAGAATCTTTGACAAGGCGGACGGCGTGGTTGCAAGTGATTCCGGCTGGTCCTTGAGCATCGACAGCCCCGACGGCAGGTTGATTTTTGAACACGGATTTGACGGGCAATTCGGACGTTGGCGAGCCCCCGCGGGAGCTATTTCGCTATCGAGTTGGCATCAAATCACGCTTACATACGCGGGAACCCCCAACGATGATCCTAGATTATTTGTCGATGGCGTTGAAATCACCTTGACCGAAACTCGGACGCCAAGCGGCAATTCGATTTCAGACGCCGGTCTCGACCTTGCGATCGGCAATCACCTGCCAGACGCAAACCGCGGTTTCGATGGCCTGATCGATGAAGTCCGAATTGTCGACCGCGTTTTAACTCAAGATGAAATTGTCGTGCAATTCCAAAACGCCTCGGCCGGATTCACAAATTTATCGCCAACAGAAACTCGCACCGCCCCCACCGGTGTTTTGGTTGGCGACTTTGACCCCGACGGCGACCTGCTGGCCGTGACTCAGTCGACCGGTCCCGCCCATGGCTCGCTGACGCTCAACGCCGACGGCTCCTTTGTCTACATTCACGACGGCTCGGAAAATTTCACCGACAGCTTTACTTACGAAATTAAAGATAACAACGGCGGCATCGATTCGGCAACGGTCAACATCACCATCAACGATGTCAATAGCCCGCCCACCGTAAGCTTGGTCAACGAAACGAACTCGCTTGCTGAAAACACTTCGACGTCGTCAAACATCAAATTAGCTGACATCGTTGTCGACGATGATACCGCTGGCACAAACGAACTGTCCATTGCCGGCGCAGACGCCGCATCGTTTGAAATCATCGGCACCGAACTATTTCTACGATCCGGCGTGCCGATCGATTTTGAAACCAAATCAACTTACTCCATCCTGATCAATGTCGACGACACCAGCCTTGCAGGGACTCCCGAAGGGCAAACTACCTTCACATTGAACATCACCAACGTCAACGAAGCCCCCACGGTTGAATTAAATAATTCCGTCCCCAGCATCTCCGAAGACACCGACACGTCCAGCGAGATCCGAATCGCGGATATCGTCATCACTGACGACGGATCCGGGACGAACAGCCTGTCACTTTCTGGCAACGATGCGGCTCAGTTTTTAATCGTCGACAATGAACTTCGCCTCCGCTCTGGAACAAACCTAAACGCAGACACACAATCGCAGTACGACGTGACAGTGAACGTGTCCGACGCAAGCCTGGGTGGAATCACCGACTCTGTCAGTTTCACGCTGACGATTGCAGACGTCAATTCCAGCCCCACTGTCAGCCTCGCCAACCAAATCACTTCGCTGCCCGAAGACACCGACACCCGCACTGGAATTCGCTTAGCCGATATTTTGATATCTGACGACGCAAGTGGCTCAAACACATTGTCACTTTCAGGCTCCGACGCGGCCGAGTTTAAAATAATCGGTGACCAACTTTGGCTGCGCGCCAACACGTTGCTCGACTTCGAAACCCGACCAGCGATGGACGTCACCGTTTCCGTCTCCGACGCTGCAATAAACGCGACCGATTCAGTCACCTACAACCTGACCGTCGATGATGTTAACGAATCGCCGACCGCCAACGCGGCACTCTTGATCATGACGGAGGAAGACGCCGACGAGGCCGAGTTCGATCTTTCGGATTGGTTTACGGATCAAGATGCCGTTGATGCGACTTTATCCTATTCTGTCCAAAATCCACCCGCCGACTGGGTCGAACATCGAATCGCCGGAGCCAACACACTGAAACTCCGCCCAACGACCAACACCAATGGTAACACTCAGATCGTCGTGCGAGCCACCGACAGCAGCGGGAACTTCGTCGACAGTTTGGTGATGATTACCGTTGCCCCGGTCAACGACACAATCTCACTTTCAGACCAACAGCTGTTGACGGAATTTGAAACTTCTGTGCAGGGAAGAGTGGCCGACACCACCGTTGATGTCGACGGAGAAACTTTGGATTTTGTCGTCGTCGCGCAACCCCAAAATGGTCAATTGGAAGTTTCGCCCGACGGAGCGTTTCGTTTTACACCCGACGCTGGATTTTCCGGCCGCGATCGGTTCCAAGTTGTGGCCCAAGACGGCGTGACCGCAAGCAATCCGGCAACAATTGACTTGGTCGTCGCCGACACCATCGCGCCGCCGCCAACTCCTGCCCCTGTCCCGCTCCCTGCCGACCCAACGACAACCGAATCTACCGAATCTGAAGAAGAACGTTTGCCCGAAGTTGCCGCACCGTCGCAAAGCGAATCGGACGACGACAACCTTGACTTTGTGCCGCCTCTGCAAAGACCTGGCCTGGGTCCGTCATTCGGCGACGAAGACCCCGCCGCTTCCAGCGACGAACCATCGATCAACTTCAGCGAGGAAACGACCCAGTCTACTAAGATCATCAGCTTCGCCAAACTTTCGACAGCCAGTTCAAACCCCAATCCGATCATTAGTCTTGTTTCGTCCGCCGCGCCTTCATCGACCGCAACCACGGCAACGCAGCTGACCGCACTATCGCAACCGGGCCCCATGTGGCAGCAGCTGGACAATTTCCAAGAAGCCATTGCCACCGACGCGTCGATCCAAAAATTCACGATCGGGTCAGTCGGTACTGCGTCTTCTGGTTTGGTGGTCGGCTACGTGATCTGGGCCTTGCGAAGTGGCGTGTTGATGTCCAGCTTGATGGCAGCGATGCCAGCTTGGAACTTGCTGGATCCTCTGGCGATTGTCTCCGTTGCTGAAAAAGGCAATGGCGACGGCGAATCACTCGAAGACATTGTTGAAACCCAAAAACAAAAACTAGACGAATCAACCTCCCTTTGATCCCCCATCAATTGGCCACCTGACCCCGTCACCCATCAAACGAACAACCCATTCTAAATGTTGACTCCCTTTGTCGACACTTAAACTATGAAAATGCTATCCCCCAGAAATCGAATTGCGTTGGGCCTGACCGGTGCCGTGGTGGCCGTCGTTTGCATGGCTAAAATTTCCGGCTTGATCGTTGATTCCACCTCCTTGAAAGTCGCTGCGCGAGCGGAATTGACCGAAACTATCGCACTCAGCACCTCTGGCATGATCATGAATGGTCAATCGGAAACGCTTGAATCATTTTTGAGCGGCGTTGTCCAACGAAACGAAGAATTGACATCGGCTGGAATTCGTGACAGCCAAGACATCTTGATTTTCGAATCGGGCGATCACAGTGCCACGTGGAATCTGTCGGTCGATGAAAAATCGAATCATTCGCAAATGCAGGTACCGGTTTTTAAATCCTCCGACGAAAAATGGGGAACGATCGAACTTCAGTTCCAGCCGATCCGACAAACGGGCTTGCTTGGACTCTTGCAGGCTCTTGATTTTGGAATGATGTTCTTCATTGGGTCTTCCTGCTTTTTGATATTCAACATCGTACTTCGCTTGGTCCTCAAACACTTGGATCCATCCAATGCCGTGCCCCAACGCGTTCGCGATGCTTTGAATAACTTGGCCGAAGGGCTAATGATCATTGATACCAAAAGCAATATCCTGCTGGTCAATAGTTCACTGGCAGATGTCATGGGAACCAGTTCGGATTCGCTGGTCGGACGAAAATCCAGCCAACTGGATTTTCAATGCGAGCCGGATTTACAATTGCCTTGGGAGACCGCAATCGCCGAAAAACGGTTGGTCTCCAATGCCCGAGTTCAATTGACCGACCGCGAAGACAAGACTTTCATTTTCTTGGCCAACTGCTCACCCCTGCTCGGACACCAAGGAAACTACTGCGGCGTGATGGTCACCTTGGACGACGTGACGCAACTCGAAGAAAGTCGAATTCAACTTCGCATGGCCAAGGACGCAGCCGACGCGGCCAACCAAGCCAAGTCGGACTTCTTGGCGAACATGAGCCACGAGATTCGGACGCCAATGAACGCTATTCTTGGCTTTACCGACGTGCTACGCAAAGGCATGGAAGAAAACCCTTCCCAACGAATCGAATATCTGAACACGATTCACTCCAGCGGCAATCATCTGATTGAATTGATCAATGACATCTTGGACTTGTCAAAAGTGGAAGCAGGAAAACTGGAGCTCGAAAGTCGCGTCTTCTCGGTACCTGAATTGCTGCACGAATCGATCAACGTTTTAAAAGAGCGGGCTCAGAACGCGCGACTCAACTTGTCCTTTCAAATCCTTGGCCAAATCCCTGCCAAGCTGACACTCGATTCAACTCGACTGCGGCAGATATTGCTCAACTTGCTGGGCAATGCGATCAAGTTCACCAAAGAAGGATCGGTCACGCTTTCCTGCGGTCATCATGATGGCCAACTGCTAATCGAAGTCACCGACACGGGCATCGGCATGACCGCCGACCAGCAAGAAAGAATTTTCGAAGCCTTCAGTCAAGCCGACAGTTCGGTGACGCGGCGATTCGGAGGAACTGGCCTTGGTCTGTCAATCAGCAAACGAATTGTCGAAGCCATGCAAGGAACGATTCGCGTTGAAAGCAAAAGCGGCCACGGCTCCAAATTTTTGATTGCGTTGCCTGCCGACGCCGGCGCGGACATCGCCTACATCGACCAAGCCGCCTGCGAGTCCTATTTGCAAGCGAAACATTCGCCGTGCGAAGACGAAAAATCCTATCGTTTGAATCCGGCAACTGTTTTGATCGTCGACGACGGAGCTACCAATCGAAACATCGTCTCCGTCGTGCTCAAGCGTCACAACTTGAACATCATCGAAGCTGAAAACGGCGAAGAAGCCGTCACCATCGCAATGACTCAAGACGTTGATGTGATTTTGATGGACATGCAGATGCCGGTGATGGACGGTTACGAAGCCACCCAAACACTCCGCGAACTCGACTACAGCGGCCCGATCATTGCGTTGACCGGAAATGCCACCAGCGGCGAACGTCAACGCTGCTTGGAAATTGGCTGCCATGAATTCCTACCGAAACCAATTGACATCGATCAAATGATTCAGCTGATTTCTAAGTTCACTGGCTTTTCAGACGAATTGATGGCATCTTCGCACTCGACCGCTGCCAAAAATATTGCGGCTTCTCAAGACAGGCCACATCGGGATGCAATCGATTCGCAACTGGGATCAATCGAGCCGTGGACGTCGACGCTGCCGATGGACGACCCAGAATTTCGCGATATCGTGGTCCAGTTCAGTTCCATGCTGCCCGAAAAACTTGGCGAAATGATGGAGTCGATCCTGAACAAGAATACCGACAAATTGAAGTCGCAAGCTCATTGGCTCAAAGGCGCTGCTGGCACCGTCGGACTTGGACGCTTGACCGCACCCGCGGCTCAGCTGGAAACATTTGTCGAATCAGGCGACTGGTCCAGCTGCAAACAACAAATGGAAACGATCGTGCTCTTCGCGTCCGCGATCGAGACGGCTCCCGCAGACGCCGGCGCTGCGACTTTGTAAACGTCAGGGTCGCCGACCAACCCGCCCAGCCATCATCTTCCTTGGATGCCGTTTAATTGGAACCGTTACGACCAATCCCGTGACGTTCAATTTTTACATCATCGAAATAAATTTCGCCGCCTGCCCAGCTTCTGTCTCCTATGTTTTCGATAAAGTCTGCTTGCTGGAGCAAACAATATACCTACGGAACTTCATTGGGTCATCCGTGTTTAATAAAATCACGAGCCAAACAAAACTATTTGCTGCAGATCTAATCCACATCGTCAGATCAGCCGCAAAAGGCAATACGTCTTCCAGTGCACCTGCGCGCGCTGAAACACTTGAACAACGTGTCATGCTGAGCGCCTCGCCCGTCGACGCAGCGCCGCAAGCGGATTCCGAAAACAGCAATGCTTCGGATAGTAACGATTACGCTCAACAGCTTTCGACTTCCACTGCGACGAATGGCTCCACGGAATCTTCGCAAGCTCAAACAGCCATCACGCAGCTCGTGATCGTCGACAAGTCCGTCGAAAACTATGCGTTGCTAGTCGACAGTCTTGAAGATTCCAGCCAAGACACGCGGGTCTTTTTAATTGACTCCGACCGTGATGGCATTGATCAAGTTTCTGAAATCCTGTCGCAGTTCAATGGACTTCAAGCGATTCACCTCGTGTCGCATGGCCAAGACGGCACCGTTCAACTCGGCAGTACGCGATTGAATACCGCAAGCCTTACTTCATACGCGGGCAAAATTGCCGGCTGGAGTGCCTCGCTATCGGCCGACGCCGACATCTTATTTTACGGTTGTGATTTAGCCGGTTCCGAAACCGGCGAAGAGTTTCTCGAATCGATTGCAGAGATCACCGGAGCCGATGTTGCGGCATCCGATGACCTGACCGGGCACGCAGATCTGGGCGGCGACTGGATTTTGGAATACGCCGTCGGTGACATCAACACCGACATCGCGTTCG
>CAZROJ010000083.1:12403-19357 GCA_964601665.1 uncultured Pirellulaceae bacterium | reverse complement strand
AATGCTGGATTGGAAACGTGGAATCCCCAATCTTTACCTTTGACAAAGCACTAGACACGGCGGCGGGAATTATCAAAGGGCGTCGTCGGGCGTGAAGGTTCCGTTGTGGATGGCGGAGGCGACCAGGACGTGATCGCAGCCAGCGTCGATCCAGTGACGCACATCGTTTGGGTTGCGGACGCCGCCGCCGGAAGTGATTCGGACGTCGGGGAGTTCTTCTTTGATTTGTTCAATCAGCATCGCGGAGTTTCCAGTGCTTTGAAAACCGTTGCCCGTGCCGACTTCGTTTAGATCCAAAATGATCATCTCGCGAACGCCGCGTTGATAGGCCAACTGGACCAATTCGTATTGAGAAAGTTCGGCTAGTGATCCGTTCTGAGAAATAACCGACTCGCCTTTTTTGTCCAAGCTAAAAATGGGAGACAGGTCGTTTTGAATCAGCGACTCAAAAACAGAAAACTGATTGTGAGAGGAAAGCGTCTCTGAAGACAAAATGATTTTGACTCGCCGTGTATCCAGCCGCGACTCAATTTGCTCGTACCGATCACCGGTCAGCCAATCGGCGTCGATCCATAAACCGAATCCGTGATCCAGTAGGTTTTGATAGACCGACCAGTTGGGGGCGGCTCCGGCGAAGCTGTCGATGTCGGCGAGGTACAGCCAGTCGCAGCCGGTTTGATTGAAAATCGCTTGAGCCACGTCGATCGGTATGCTGCTGGTCGTTAGCCGACTGTGGACGGGCCGGTAGGCATCTCGGTTGCCGCCTTGGGCGAGCACGATTTGGCCAATCATCAGGTCTAAAACGGGAATCAGCTGCATGGGGTTCATCATCGAGTCAAACGAAAAAATTCAACATGAAAGGTCGTTTATGGGTGATTTGTTGGCCAAAAATCATCAGAAATCCGTTTTGCGTCGAGACTTCAAAAGCGTGGCCGCGGGCGCAATTTGGCTGGAAATCGGCGAAATGGTCGTTCTGGATTTAATGAACTTTAGCCGCTGAGCCCATCAAAAAGCAGCCGAGTGGCTTTTTTGTTCCCGATTAAATTACGGCTGAAGGACTTAGAAGCGGCTTGAATTGGTATTTATCGCGTTTATCCTACAGGCTTGGGTGAATTTCATTTTGTCCGACTTACTTCTTTGATTCTAGGAAAACGATGATTTTTTCGAAACACAAACTAGGCTGCGCCGTGCTTGTGGCGGCTCTTGTTTGGATGCTTCCAAGCCCAGAAGTTTCTGCCAGCGGCGGTGCATGGGGCGGTAGCTTCGGCAGTGGCGGCGGTAGCTTTGGCGGCGGCTCATGGGGTAGCTCCGGTGGCGGACTGCTTGGCGGTCGACGGCCGGTCAGGAACTTGCTGTCGCGAATTGGCGATCGCTTGGGCAATATCGGCGGTGGCTCTTGGGGAAGCAGTGGCGGCGGTGGCGGAAGTTTCGGCGGCAGCAGTGGTGGAAGTTTCGGTAATGGTGGATTCCTTCGCGGCGGTTTGTTGTGTAACGCATGGACCAACCGAGGCGGTGGTTCTTGGGGAGGCAGCAGTGGTAGCGTGGCTCAGGGAAGCGGTGGCGGTTCCTTCGGTGGCTACTCTTTGGCTGACAACTTTATTTCCACCAACGACTTTGCCTATCCGAGTGATTTTGCGGCACCGATGGTTTCGAATATCGCTCCTTACAGTGCCCCGATGGCAGGCAGTAATTTCACGATGGAGCAGAGCTACCCAGTCGGCGACCAGGGCCTCGTTCCGGGACTGCCTGTTTACAATTCATACATGGGTGGAAATGTTATCGGTGGTCAAACCATCAACGGTGCGTTTGACGGCGGATTCACTCCCGTTCCCGCTGCTATGCCAACGAGCGGTCGCACGGCGTTGCCTGGCGATGCAAGTGCCATCCAAGATGGCGGCTCGATCAACGACATGTTGGAAGGCAACACGCTGCCGATGGATAACAACGGCGGGTACTACCCTGAAAAAGACGCCAGCGGTTCTGGTTTGGGCATTCCAAGTCCCGGTCCGAGATCGGACGATAGTACTTTTTTCCAAAACTTGAATCGGATGGACCGAGTTGCGGCTGACGAAGCGATTCTTCGTTTGAATGTTCCAGAAGAAGCCAAGGTCTATGTGAATGGTCGTTTGACCAAAACGCCGGGAGCGATTCGCAGCTACGAATCCAAAGGGCTTACGGCCGACCGAGCCTATCACTTCAAGATCAAGGCGGTGATTGAAAGAGACGGCAAGCAATTGGTTCGTTCGAAGTTAGTTTCTTTGCAAGCTGGCCAGGTCAAGGACACGTTGTTGGACTTTGACGCTCCGGCGACAACCGTGTTGGCGCTGAATGTTCCTGAAAACGCCACCGTAAAACTCTGCGGTGCCGAAACCAAATTGCAGGGAAAGAATCGGCGTTTCACAACGACTCGTTTGACGGATGGTGAAGTTTGCGAAGACTACACGATCGAGGTGTCCTACGATGTCGATGGCCGGACGGTAAATCGCGTTAAGAAGATCGATTTGGCTGCTGGCGATTTGGCAACGTTGTCATTCGGCAACGAAGCCCAAACTTCCGATCAGATAGCAGCTCGCTAGATTCGACAGCGTATCGTTAATTCAAAAATGGATCTTTGCGATTCAAACAGCCGGTTGTTAACGCATCCGGCTTTTTTCGTGCTTTCATCGAGGGCAGCCACAATCCGCTCGAGGCGTTATAATTGAAAAACGTTGAACATTTACCGGTTTGAATAAGAAACAAAATGGCACTGACTGAATCTACCATGATGCCGCTGGGCGGATCGGCTCCGAATTTTTCGCTGGTTGATACCAGCGGACAGACGGTTTCCAAAGACGACTTTTCGAACAACCCATTGCTGGTCGCTTTCATCTGCAACCACTGTCCGTACGTCAAGCATATCGCGCCGGAACTTTCGCGGCTGGGAAAGGACTACGCCGATTCGCGGCTGGGAATTGTGGCGATCCAAAGCAACGACGTCGAAGCCTATCCCGACGATTCGGCCGAGTCGATGGAGCAAGAGGTCCTGCTTCGCGATTATCAGTTTCCATATTTGCTGGACGACGATCAATCGGTTGCGAAAGCTTACACGGCCGCCTGCACGCCTGATTTTTTTCTTTTTGACGCCCAACATCAACTGGTTTACCGAGGCCGATTGGACGAAACGCGTCCGAAGCGAATTCAATCGGGAGTCTACGATTCCGAAGGCAACGAGCCGACGGGCGACGAGCTTCGCGCGGCAATTGAAGCGGTTTTGGCTGGCAACACGCCCGCTGCCGAAGGTCAATTGCCATCGATCGGTTGTAATATTAAATGGAAACCCGGGAACGAACCGGATTATTTTTCGTAGGATGTGTGTTGTTTGAAACAAGGCTGACGGAGAAGATGGCTCGAAGGTTGGTGTTGTCATCGTCATCGTCATCGTCGTAAGGCCTTCGGCCAGCGCCGTCGGCTCAGTAAGTTAACAACCCCCGATCGCTAAAATGTTTCACCCGAAAAGAACCTGGAATGCCGCTTTCGGGCCACGTTCTAACCAATGATTCGCTATCGCCCGCTGTTTATTTTTTGATCCACATGAATCAAGAATCGCAATTAACTCGTTGGCCCTTGCCGGTTCGCATCGCCGTGCTGATTGCGATCATGGTCTATTTGACCGTCATGGTTTGGGCTCCGCTGACCACGCCCGTGGGCGCCCCGCATTTGACCACGAAAGTCGAAGACTTAATCGCGCCGGCTCAGCACGCTTTATTCCTGCGACACGGCTATCGTTTTTTTGCACCCGATCCCGGACCCACTCATGCCTTGATCTATGAAATCGAAATGGTGGACGGAACAAAAACAGAAGGGCACTTTCCCGATCGCGAAAATACCTCGCCGCGCTTGCTGTATCACCGCTGGTTTATGCTCAGCGAAACTCTGTTTCGCGAAGCGTCGCAGTTGCCGACCGAGCAAGCGATTAAGGAACTCAATCAGCGTTACGAAACGCTGATCGCTTCTTTTAAGCAAAATGGAAAAACCGAATTGATCGAGCCTTTGACACGCGAACGGGATACCGAGATGGTTCAGGTTCGCCAAGCACAACAGCGATGCGAAACGATGTTGCAAGCGACGGCCCGGGTGTTGCTTACTCGCTTTAGTGATTCGGATAATTCAAACGTCGCGCCTAAATCAATTCGGCTCTGGATCCAATCGCGAGACCAGCCAACCGCCGAAGAATCGATTGCCGGCATGGAGCTGACCGATCCGGTTTTGATGTCGCGGGTGGAAGTCGGGTTCTACGAAGCCGAAACGCTGCTGGGGGCGCCGACAAAAGTGACGCCGGGTCAGTCCGGTGCCGGGGCCGAGGCGATCGTGCCGGCGGGCGCGGGCGTTGGTGCTGGAGAGCAGCCATGAGCAAACGAAAGAAAAAACAAGGAATTCGCGACTTGGATAGTCTGGGCGCCCAAAAGCAAACTGCCGCCCCAACAGCAACTAGCCCACCGGCTACCACAAGTTCAGCGACAAATCTGACGGCTTCGCAGTCAGCGACTACTGCGAGCACGCGCGCGAAAACAAAAACCACCAGCCGGCGAAGAAGTGAAGTGCCAGCCGCGACTGGCCCGAACGGATTGGTCCAATCGCAAAACTACTTTGTCCAGTGGTGGCAAGCACTCGACCGGTTTTGGTTTTCGAATCGATCGCCAAACATGTTGGCCGTGATTCGAATCATGACGGGCTTGATTGCTTTGTACTCGCTGGCTGTTTGGACGTTCGAGCTATCCACGTTTTTTGGCAGCGATGGTTTGCTGCCGCTGTCGTATCGAAATGAACTCGGCGCGACGGGTGCATGGAGTCACTTGGATTGGGTTGCCAGTTCACCAGCGAATCTGTTGATCGTTCATATCGTTGGCATGGTGATCCTGCTGGCGTTCACGGCAGGTGCGTTCACGCGTGTTACCGCTGTTTTGGCGGCGCTGATCATCATCGGGTACGGCAATCGAAGCATGGGAGCCGGGTTTGGGTTGGACCAGATTTTGACGTTCTTGTGTATTTATTGCGCGGTTGGAAACTCGGGTGGAGCGTTTTCGATTGACCGTTGGTTAGCGCTGCGAAAAGATAAATCGACTGAGGTCAGCCGTGACGCGATGACCAACATTGGGATCCGCTTGATTCAAATCCACATGTGCGTGGTCTACTTTTTCGCCGCGATTGGTAAACTGCAAGGCAGCACTTGGTGGACGGGCGAGGCAGTTTGGTTGTCGATGTCCAGTTATGAATACCAGCAAATCGATATGACTTGGCTGGCCAATTATTTGCCGCTGGTTTCGGCGTTGACGCTGGTTTCTTTGTTTTGGGAATTGCTTTACCCAGCGTTGGTTTGGCCGCGTTTGACTCGTCCGATCATGATCGGCTTGGCGGTTCCACTGCATTTAGGGATCGGCATTTGCATGGGCATGATGGAGTTTGGGTTGGTTATGTTGGTTGGTAACCTAGCGTTCATTGATTTTTTCGGTTGGTGGAAACGTGGGCAATAGTTTCGGCCCAGCGACAGTGGCTGTTTGTAAAGTAGCTTGAGAAGGTTCGCCGAAAAATTAGTGCTTGTCCCGAAATTCAAAATGCCCGCGGCTAGGGCCGTCGGCACGCGTTGTGGGATAGACGCTTAATTCAACTTGGCTCGCACGTAAGGGCGAACGATAACGGGGCCGAGCAACCCCGACCGTTGTAGTTCGGAATCGGCTTGCCAGTGTTTGTAAGCCGAAAAACTGACTCGACCGGAACTGCGTTGGCGCTCTCCCGTTAACCATTTTGGCCACTGTTTGACGTTCTGGCCTTTTCGCTGAACGTCGCTGGGAAGTTGTTCGTCGCCGATCAGTCGGTTCGCCCACAGATTGGTCACTTTGATTTCCAGTTTGTTGACGCCCGCCACCACGGCGTCATCGATGTTGGTTCGGAAAGGGGCTCGCCAGAGTGTTTTGAGTTTTTGGCCGTTCAGAAAAACCTCCGCGACGACTCGGACGTCACCGAGGTCCAATTCCAGCATCGAGTTGGCTTGAATCAAGTTTTTGTCGATGCTGAATTCGTTTTGATAAGTCGCGGTGCCCGAAAAGTATCGCAGTGCCGATTCGTCCAAGTCGGACCAAGAAGTGAGTCGATCCATTTTTGTGTTTGGGTTGATCGTGTTCAGGTTGGTTTCTGCTGAAGTCGGAAATGAAACTGTCCAACCGCGATCCAGTTTGATCGGAGTCGGAGTTGTTTCGACTCCGATGGATTTAGTTTGGCCGTTGGAAAGGCTGTATTGCAAGCGACCGGCCAGCGGTGTGGTCCAAAACGTGCCTGCGGGCGTGACGTCGATTTTTGAGGTCGGGACGTCCACTGCCAAATCGAGCGTTCGTGCGGCTTGGATCGTTCTGGTCTGCAGTTTTCCGGCGGTCGAGTAGGTAACTCGCAATTGATTTTCTGTTCCCGACATGCCCGCGGCTTGAGGTAAATCGCTGCTGGCCGTGATCGAGTACTTTTGATTGGCGACCAATTTGGCGACGGCGTCCGTTACGTCGACCGCAGAAAAGTCTGACGGGACGCCTTGAAGGTCTTGGCCAAATTTCCCAAAGACCGCGACCAGGATTTCTAATTTGCCTTTGCTTTCTGAGTCGAGTTTCGCGGCGTCAATTTTTAGCGACTCTTGTTCGACCACCGACCGTTCGAACAGAGTCGAGCCAATCTTGTATTTGACGCGAAGTTCTTTCTTGTATCCGGGGGCCGGGTCGTATTCGAAAAGCTGTCGGCTGGCTTTGACGTCCAAGCGGTTGGACTCAATTTGATTGTTCAAGATCGCAGTCACGTCGATCAGTCCGTCGGGCAAAAAAGTTCCTAACTTAGCACTGACAATTTCGAGCGAGGGTAGCGGCGATGTTTTTGACGGATCCAGTTGGATTTTGGCATCGACCAGATGGGCGATCGCTGGGGTCGGTTTGGTCGGTT
>CAZROJ010000083.1:9767-12303 GCA_964601665.1 uncultured Pirellulaceae bacterium | reverse complement strand
GGTCGGTTTGGTCGGTTCTCGAAACACGATGAAAATCGCATCTTCGGCTTTGAAGTCAAGCAAGACGCTCGTCGTGCCATCGCCGTTGTCCTGCCAAACACTTGCGTCGGTGAAGGTGCCTGTTTCCGCGTTCCAGATTTCAGGCTGTTTTCCCGAAACTCGGAATCGCAGTCGCGGATGACGTTTTTCTTTTTGGAAGTTGGTCACAAAGTAGATATCGGCGGTTCCAGTTTTGCGATGAATGAATTCGAATCCATCGCGCGATTCGTTTTCGACATCGAAATCAGGTGCAATGTTTTGATCGCGGAGCCATTGAAGGATCGGTGTGTTTTTGATTTTTCCTGAATCCCAAAGCGGGTCAGCAAACGAGGCGACGACTCCATCGCATTTTGGGAACCCTTGCAAGCTTGGCGACTTGTCGGGTTTGGTTCCCAAGATGATGGCCCCCGCGTTTGTCAGTTCGGCAATTTTGTGAAGGATTTGGGGGCGGAGCCAAATGGTTTCCGGGAGTACGAGGGCTCGATAGGTGCCGCCGGTCGGAGTTTTGATCAATCCGTTTTCGGTGGTTAGTGACTTAAATTTGTTGGTGCCGATCAAGTCATAATCAAAGCCGGCCGCTTTAATGTCGGGCCGAACGAACGCGTTGTTGGGGGATGATTCGCCTGTGAAAATCAACACGTCGGCGACGCTGTCACCTTGCTGCAAAAGAAACTGCGATCGAGCGACATAGTCTAAAAACGCAGCACTCGAATCCCACCACGTGTTCAGCCGATTAAATTCAAGACCGTGGTAGCTGAGCGTTAGGCCGGGGCCGACGTCCCATGGTTGATGGACGTAGCTGTGGAAAATGAACCGGTTGATGCCTTGAGCCCAAGCTCGGTCGCCAATCGTTTTGATCGTTGCAGGATGTTCGACCCAGCCGCCCAAACCCGTGAAGGCTTCGGCGCCGACGATCGAGTCGCCGTTGAGTTTTGCGATGGAGGCCGCCAGTTTCGGCGTGTCAAAAAACGCAATTTCGCCGCTCCAAAATTCGCACATGGCGATGTCGCCCTGAGCCCCAACTTGCATGCTCTCGAAAGGCCCCCAATAGGGTTCGATCGAAAGTTTCATTCCGTGCTGGTGGCAGCGTTTGCGAAACTGGCCGTAGTAATTTTCGGCGATCAAATCGCCAATGGTTCGACGGAAGTCCCACAGGAAACGTTCGCTGATTTCGCCACTGTCAACATAGTATCCAGCCAAGGTCGGCAAATACTCGATGCATTCGTAGCCGCGTAGCTGGGCAAACGATTTTTCAAATCCCGCGGTCCAGTTCGTGGCACCGACTTCGTAACTGTCGATCACGCAGTTGGTCACGACGGAGCCGACTAAGTCATCCAGTTTGTCGACAATTGGGGTAATTCCATTTTTCCAATAAGCGTCAACCGCTTCTTTGCTCATCTTATCGCACTCGAGGCCGCGTCCACCGGCGGGGCCAGGGCGATTTCTTTTTCCATTGGGTGTGTAGCCGATTCGCAGAATAATCCATTCGCCCTTGGGCGCGTCCCAGTCGATAGAACCGTCGTTGGACATCTTGTCAGTCAAGTTGACGATGGCGGACCGTTTGATCGTTGCGGCGGCAGGAATCTGTTTGTCGTCGGGATTCAGGCGATTGCGGATCCGCTTGGATAGCATTTTGAAATCCAAATCATCAATTCGTTGATTGAGCTTGGGTTTGGGAAAAGCGAGTACGGCAATGTCGCGATAGAAATTCAGTTTCGACTTGGGTTGGGCCAAGCGACCACGAAATGGTTTGCCACCATCGTGGGCAGTTTCGGTGAAGACAACCGTTTGCATGGCGTATTCAGGCGTCACCCAAGGCCCACCGCTGGACGACCAACCGGGGCCGTTGTGGAAGCCGAGTTCGAGGTCGAGTCGCTTTGCTTCCATGGCGGCATGTTTGAACATGTCCAGCCAAGTTGGGCTGAGATAGATCGCGGGGCCTTGGGGGTCGTTTAGGCTGACACTGAAAATTTGAGCTTCCTGCAGGCCCACTTTTTTCATGGCTTCTAAGTCGGCAGTGATTCCCGGCTTGGAGACATTGCCGTTGATCCAGTGCCACCATGTTCGGGCTTTTGCCGAAGCAGGTGGATTATCAAATCCGGCTTCAAGCAAATCGTCGGCGTGCAAGCTTGCCGTAAGAAAGGCAAGCAGAAAAAATGTCAGGACGAGCTTTGGTAACAGGACGACTTTGTACATTCCAACCAATGATTCTTTTGAGTTTGAAAGGGCGCTTGGCAAATTTCGTTGCTGCGACGGAAAGTAAAACTCTAACATGTTAAGCTCTGCGGCTAAAATTGCGTTGACGCTGTCGCAATTGAGCATGAATTTGTTGGCGAGAAATCCTTGGTATCTATTTTGATTTCTAAAAGTGACTCGCGGGTCGGGTAAAATGTATGCCGATGTGTGTTGTTTCGGACAATCATGTTTTGGCACGAATGCAAAGGAAACTAAATGGCGAGGATGGCTCAGCCAAAGGCGGATGTGGATGTCTTGCCGA
>CAZROJ010000083.1:0-9667 GCA_964601665.1 uncultured Pirellulaceae bacterium | reverse complement strand
GTTCGCGGCAATCAACGCTGGTTCGTATTTTGTCCGAACGAGCGATTGGTCGAATCTTGTCTTGCCAGGTCGCGGGACCGCAGAGTCGCTTGGGTTCCCGTTGGTGATGTGGGAAAAAGGAAACCTCTACGGTGGGTTTTTCGTCGATTATGTCAGTCTTGGCTGGAATGTTTTGGTGGGGGCTATCGTATCGACAATCGTTGGTCTGTTGGTTGTTAGCCGATCGGATTTTCTAAATGAATTGGCCAGGCGATTGGAGCCGACTGAGCACGAGGCGGGAAGTGCGGTGCAGTTTTCGATTCGGGGAATGATGGCAACCACGTTGGTCGTCGCGGTGGCTGTCGCTTTGGCCAAAAATTTTGCAGCTCGGTCAGAAACGCTGGTAGCGATTTACGCTGCTGGGCCGGTGGTGTTGGTTGCCATCGCGATGCTGCCGCGGAATTTGGCTTGGGAAAAGCGAGTCGCCATTTTGGTGCCGACTGCTATTTTGATGATGGCGGTTGCGATCGTCGTCGGAGCGGCGCTCAAGATGGAATTTGATAAAGTCCTGTTTGGGATTTTCATTTGCTGGACGCCACAGTCTGCACTTGCGGCCTTGGCCGTATCGATTGGTTTGTTGGCGACTGGGCCGCCCGAGTCCAGTGCAGCCAATTGACAATGCTTGTCTGCCGCCGGTGAGCTTTTTCGTTTGAGCTGATTGGCGTCGATTGGCACGCTGTGTCGGCAGAGTGTCCGTTTCCGGGGCGTCGGTTCTTTGTCGCTTCCGTGTGCGAGGCCGAGTGCCTATAATCGCCGCCTTTCGGAAAAACCTTTTTGGAGCGAGATTTCGTGGCTAAACGAATTGCCATTGCCGGAGCAACTGGAGCGGTCGGACGCTTGGTTCGCCAGATTCTTGAACAACGCGATTTCCCTTACGAATCAATAAAATTTTTGGCCTCCAAACGCTCGGCGGGTAAAACGTTGACCTTCAAAGGCGAAGAACACACGATTGAATTGCTCGAACCCAAAGCCTTTGACGATATCGATATCGTTATCGGGAGCACGCCGGACGACGTTGCGGCGGAATTCGTTCCGTGGGCGGTTGAACGTGGGACGATCGTGGTCGACGAAAGTGGCTACCACCGGATGCTCGACCACGTCCCTTTGGTTGTGCCCGAAGTGAACGCCGACGCCATCAAAGATCACCAAGGTATTATCGCCAGCCCGAACTGCAGCACGACTCAGATGGTCGTCGCGATGAAGCCGCTGTATGACTTTTCGCCGATCAAACGAGTCGTCGTGTCGACTTATCAAGCGACCAGCGGAGCAGGCGTTGCGGGGCAGGAGGATTTGATCGAAGGATCGCGAAGTTCACTGGAAAACAAAGAATACGACTACCAAGCGTTTTCGCATCCGATCGCCTTTAACGTGATTCCGCAAATCGGCTCGCACAAGGCCGATGGATACACGTCCGAAGAATTGAAGATGGTCTACGAGACGCAAAAGATTTTCGGTGACGCCAGTATCAAGGTTTGTCCGACGTGCGTTCGCGTGCCGGTTTCCAATTGCCATAGTGAAACGATTTTGGTGGAAACGGAATCACCGATCAGTGTGCAACAGGCTCGCGAGTTATTCGAGGCCGCACCGGGGATCACCGTGGTTGACGACTTGGAAACTGGCGAGTATCCAATGCCCAGCAACAGTGACAATTTGGACGACGTTTTCATTGGTCGAATTCGTAAAGATTTGAGCTGCGAAAACGGTTTGACGTTTTGGTGTGTTAGCGACAACTTGCGCAAAGGTGCGGCTACCAATGCGGTTCAAATCGCGGAATTGCTGGTCGCTGAATAATTGAGAACTCAGCCGGCTTGAGCTTTCCCCCATGCGAAATCTAAAACTGACTATCGCGTATGACGGCACGAACTTCGTCGGTTGGCAGGTCCAGCCGAACGGAGTTTCGATCCAGCAACGTTTGGAAGAAGCGTGGACAAAAGTCACGGGCGAACGTGCGCGGATCACGGCCAGTGGCCGCACCGATGCTGGCGTTCACGCGTTGGCTCAGGTGTGCAGCGTCGTCACGGAATCCAAGCTCGATGCTTACCAAGTGGTTCGTGCGCTCAATGCCGAAACGCCCTATGAGATTGCGGTGACGAAGGCTGAAGAGGCTGCCGAAGATTTTCACGCGATCCGCGATGCGGTGGAAAAGACGTACTGTTATCACTTGCAATTTGGCCGAATCCAAGACCCGTTGCGGTTGAAGTACTGTTGGTTCATGCCCGGTGATATCGATTTGGATTTAATGCGCGAAGCGGCCGGGCATGTTACTGGCAAACACGACTTTGCTAGTTTTCAAGGTGCTAATTCGGATCGCAAAACGACGGTGCGAACGGTTTGCCGGTTCGATGTTGAAGACGAAACGATTAACGGATTTCCAGGAGCCAAAATTTCGATCGCGGCTGACGGGTTTCTTTACAATATGGTGCGAAACTTGGTCGGGACGGTTGTGCGAATTGGTCGCGGGCGAGAGTCGGTGGAGTGGATGGCTTGGGTTCGTGATCAGAAAGATCGAAAAGTCGCTGGACAGACGGCGCCGGCGAATGGATTGTTTTTGGATCACGTGGTTTATTAGACGCAGGGCCCGGCCGATGGGGCGGATTGTTGTGGGAGGGCCGGTTGCTTACGCGATCGTGGGTTATTGGGCGGGTTTTTGGGGGAGGGCCGGGTGGCTTATGCGATCGTGGGTTACTGGCGGTTTGTTGGGGGAGGCCCGGCCGCTTACGCGATCACGGCTCATTGAGGGGATTTTTGGGGGAGGCCCGGTTGCTTATGCGATCGTGAGTTATTGTTTTTCTTCGCTTCTGAGATCGGCTAGCCATTGGTCGGTGCTCTGTGGGTCGGCGAGTCGACACATTTCTTCGATCTGATCCGCGATCTCGTATAGCTCGTCGCGCCATTGGTCGTGAGAAATATCAGCCGGGCAAAGCTCAGCCATCTCGTCGATCAACAACACCAGCCGCAGCAAATGCCGAAACACAATGCCCTCTTGCTGCTGTAGCTTGTTTCCCGTGATGTATTTGTTGAAGTCGGTGCCGTATTGAAGTGCTTCGCCGGCTACCCAAACAGGACTGACTCGCATGTCGTCCACCGACGGAAAATCGTATTCGAACAAACGCTGGAGCTTGCGCGGTAATGTCAAAATCGGTACGTATTCGTCGTCGGGAACCCAACGACGCTGGCCGTCTTCTTCCTCGTCACGCTCGATCGCTCCCAGTTCTTCGGCTGAAGCAAGGCCCAGCTTTAAAAGTTGCGGGTCCAGTCGAGCGGCAAGTGGGCCGGGCGGAAGTTCGTCTTGGCTGGGGATTCGCGTGGCGCGGCCGAGCGATCGCGATAATTCCAGCAAGCTCTCCAAGGCCATGATTCGTTCGTTGCGGTCGGCGATGCCCAAGTGCTTCATTAAAAAAACCGCGTATAGCGGATGAACGCCACGCAGCTTCAAAAGGTCCGCCATCGATTCGGTGGGCGTGGCGGTGACCGGTTCGTAAGTTTCGATTTCGTCGACCGGTTCGGCCTTCGGTTTCTTGGCCTTTTCCTCGGCTGGTTTTGATTCAGCTTTGTCGTCGGATCGCAGTTGGCCAAGGTCGAGCATCAAACCGCTGCCAAAAGTGCTGGTTTCTGTTTCGTCCGGCTTGTCATTGGTATCGTCGTCGGTTGCTTCATCGCCATCACCGCCGGATTGTTCAGCCGCCATCTCGGCCAGCGGCGGTTTCGGATCCAAGGTGACGTAGCCGCCTCGCCAGAGCGTAATCAGTTGGCGGTTGAGCCGTTTTTGGGCGACCTTGAGGTCGGTCGATTTCATCAGTCGGCCCGATAACAGCTTTCGAATGCGGGCGACGTCCGGTGACAGGTCAAGCATGTAGACGAGCAATCGCCAAGTCAACGGGCCGCGCGAGGCGAGGTCCGCTGACGGGGCTTCGATCAGTTTTTGAAACTGCGACTCGGTCCAGTACTGTTGGCCCTCGCGACGTTTGGGCTGTTTTTTCTTCAGCGCTTTTTTGGCTTTGCGCAGGCCCGGGTCTTTGGTGTCGTCGGGAATCGAATCGTATTTCTCCTTCCACTTGGCGATTTTTACATCGTCTTCGTGAGGTAGAGCAAACACGTAACCGCGATCGTCAAACTGCGGACGACCGGCTCGACCAAACATTTGATGGGCCGACGCGGCGTCGATGACTTTCATTTTGCCCTTGGGGCCTTTGATCAAAGTCGGCAGAACTATGCTGCGAGCGGGCAAGTTGATTCCGGCGGCCAGCGTTTCGGTGCAAACGCAAACGCTTAAAAGTTTCTTTTGAAATAAGTCTTCGACGATCTGGCGATAACGAGGCAACACGCCGGCGTGATGGACGCCAATGCCGCGGATCAAAATCTGCTTTAGCTTGGGGCCAACACCTTTGGACCAATCGTAATGGTCAAGTTCTTCGGCGAGTTGTTTTTGTTGCTGCTTGTCGACGCACTTTTTGCCTTTGAGCATTTCGCCGACGGTCCAGCATTGGGAGCGATTAAAGCAAAACAGCAGCGCAGGCGTTTGTCTGGCTTCTTCCGCGCCGGCGACCATTTCTTCGATGTGGTCGGGAAGGATTTTGTCGTCGACCCAATGGAAGGACAGCGGGACTTTGCGGTCGTGGCTTTGGACAAGTTTTAGATTGCGCCCGTGGATCCGGTTCAACCAGCTGGCAAACTCCATGCTGTTGCCAACGGTCGCTGAAATGAGCAACGTCCGAATGTGGTCGGGCAGCATACTCAAACCAAATTCCCAGACGATGCCTCTTTCGCGATCGTTGAAGCTATGAAATTCGTCCATGACCACCGCCCAAACTTCATCGAAGTTAAAGGCTTCGGCGTCGAGCAATCGGTTGAGCAAAATCTCGGCCACGACGACCAAGACTTTCGCGCCCGGGTTGACCTTGCGATTGCCGGTGACGAGCCCCACCGAGTCGGCGGGAAAACCCCAGCGAACGGCCGCTTCTTGCAGGTCGCGAAACTTTTGATCGGTCAGGGCGATCAGCGGCGTGGTGTAATAGGCTTTTTTGCCAAGATGCAACGCTTCGAAAAGAGCGGCTTCGGCAATCAGTGTCTTCCCGGTGCCCGTCGGAGCGCAAACCAAAACGCCTTGTTCGGCCGTGAACCAGTTCAGCAACGCTTCTTCTTGAACCGGATACGGGGCGAACGGGATCTGGTCAAAATAGGCCTCCGCGATTTCGTCACGGCGATCTTGTAATTTTGGGTCGGTGTTGGCGGGGTCGTTGGCGGAAATGTTGGGCTCCGGTGCCATCAAAGTGAAGTCAGGTTGTCGCGAGTGTGATCAGTTTTGTGTCAGTGGGGACCGTGTAATTTTTACAAAAGGCCAGATGCCAGCATAGAGCGGAGAACTGTTATTTTGGCAGACCGTAGAAATTAGGCAAACTGCCTGTTCGGGTTTCTCGGCAAGGCACTGTGAGGAAGCTCATGTCGTTCAGGCAACAGGGGCTTTTGTGGTTGGCGGTCGCACGGCAAGTAACCGTGAGGGCAAATGTCACTCGATTCTCCGAATCGAAAGCGTGGAGTGGCAGCACGCCAACCATTTTTACACGCGAATTATTGGAAAACGTTTCCGTTGTTCACGCTAACAATTTGGAAAGTTGAGCGACATTGGGTGCTTTGAACCAGCTTGGTGAACGGCTTGGTGAACGGTTTTCACGGTAATTCGCAGCCGCGAGCATTGGCGGTTTGCTAGCGGGAAATCTAACACGGCAGGCTGTTTGTTTTCGTTGAGACGTTTGGCATTCCAAATGCAAGGCTAATCATCAGACCCTCAGTCGTTCTGAAAAATCAAATCGAAATCAAGACCATGGCTAATCGCAAAAAAAAGAGTCGTCGCAATCGCAACAAAAAACGCAATGGAGCCGTCGGTTTGTTGTTTTTGGAATTGATCGGAGTTGTGGCGTTTGCGGCCTTGCTAACGACGGCCCGTGGCGAACGCGAAGTTGCTCCAGTGGAGCAAAATTATCCTCCGATCACGATCACATCGACCGACCAAGACGGTGACGATTGGGTCAGCCGGCGTCCTCAGTTTTCACAAGTAGTCGGCGATCTTTGGGAAGCTGGGTTTTAGTTTGCTGGGGGTGAAGAACCGCCGCCAAGGAGTTGACGGCTGCACGGTTGAGTGGCCCCAGCGGAAGATTTTTACGCAAAGGTGCAAGGAGGCGAAGTTCGCAAAGCGTCTGAACTGTTTGTTCGGTCGGTCGAAGAGGAGCTGCGGTAACGTTCGGGCAAATTGGCTTTTGGGGTGTTCTGCTCGTTCCGTTTTGTCGCTTCGCGTCTTGGCGGCTTTACGTTTTAGAAAGCCGAGTGTTAATTGTTTGGGCAGGAACTATTTGTCGTTCACGGCTTGTTCTGCCTCGACTAATTTTAGTTGATGGGAAATAGATTCAGTAAATAGAGCGCCGTGCGCATCCACGTAGAGTTCGAAGCTCAAGTCGGCTTCTCCGTGGGGTAGCGGCATTACGTCAACGTTCAGTTGATACGTTTGGCCAGCGGGGATCTCAAGCGGCAACGACTTTGCACCAAAGTCACACGAGAATCCTCAGCACGCGTTGTTGCCGACAATGCGAGCCACCGAATTGGACGTGTTGTGGACGTAGAGTGTTATGCGATTTGCAACGCCGGCGGGCAAAGCGTCTAGTTTTTCGGCCTCGGTAAAACCGATTTCGATTCCGCTGGTGCGGGGAAGCGACTGGTTGATCAGTTCGTACCCAAGATAGATTGTTAATGCGGCGGCTGCCAGCATGGCGATGGAGAGAAGGGATTTTGATCGCACGTTGAAAGATCCTAGGTTTAGATTCTAAGGCGACAATAGTTTAGCCGAATTGTTCGGTTGGTTGTGCAAGAGATGTTTATTGGCAAGCGGATTGTTGCATTCAGTGGGCGTAAATGCGAAATGTTTGGAGGGTGAAAAGGGAGTGGTGAATTTGAAGATGGCACGTATTCACGGCTTCTTGCCATCCAAAATGACTTTCCATAATTGCAGCAATGACAGGCAATGCTTGCAAGAATTTTCTGATTTTTTTCGCTCGTCGCTTGCAAAAAAAAATGAACGGTAGGATGGGAGTGTTCAAGCCATTTTTGTTTTTCATCAAGCTTGATCTTTCATTTGTCAGCCAATCACTTTTCCGGCTGCTATTCACCTAATTATTATGTCCTTTGAAAACGACCTACCAGTCGCAGGGCTGGCACGCGGCAATCATTCGCGTGGTAAATTGGATCCAGCTTTGCCGTTGAACGTAGCCGTTGCTGAGACAGCGACTGGGGATCGATCGTCTTTTAGTCAACGATTGCCGTTCTATTTGATCGGTTTGCTGCTGCTTTTTACTGCAATTGCCAAACTGGGGTTATTGGTCACCGATCCTTTTGCAGATATTCGTGTTGGACTGGCCAAAGAGGTGCTCTGGCTGGCGGCATTGTTTGAAATGTTTCTCGTTTATATCAATTTCTGCTGGCGTGATCGAAGCGCTGTCGCGTTCATTGACACTGCCGTTTTCTCTGCCTTCGCGATCTTCGCGGCCATACGAATCTTGATGGGCTATCAATCCTGCGGATGCTCTGGCGGCCTTGAGATTCCAGCTTGGGTGTTTTTGCTTATTGATATTGCGATTGTCGCTTATTTTTTGCGGAGCCAAGCGAGCCGACGGGCGGTATCAGCTGGCGGGAAATCTTTGTTGAATTCGTGGAATGCAACGAGTTCTGATCGCCGAGGCCAGTTGGCTGGTATTGGTTTATTTGCATTTGCGGTGCTGTTGCTGCAGTTGCCGATGGCGAATCCACTGCGAGCGGCGATTTTGGGCAGCCCTCAAATTATTGCCACCGTAAAGGTGGCTGATTCGCTTCAGTTCGGGCGGACTGCTACGGGCGTTGTTAAGATCTCGAATCAATCCGGAAGTCCGCCGAAAGTAATCGGGTTGTCGCGGTCTTGTTCGTGCTTCAATACCGTTGACGATCCGTTTGGTGTGGTCATTGCTGCAAATCAGAGTGTCGTTATCCCAATTGAAGTCGAACCCAAAAGTCGCGGCCCACTGCATCAGCGGGTCGTTTTATTTGTTGATCACCCGAAGCAGTTTCGGGTGAATTGTGATTTGTTTAGTAAGGTAAAGGAGTAAGCTATGAAGAGTTTTGTTTTGAATTGTGTAAAGGTGTTCGCGTGCTTGTCATTGACTATGTGCATATTCCAAGCAGTGTCGACTGCCGACATCGTTATTGAATCAGAAACTGTGCTGTTGGGCGATGGATGTCCGAATAACGACGCTGGTACGGCTTGCAAAAATGGAGGCGCGAGGTGTAATAAGGGTCTCGGGTCATGTTGGTGGGACACGGTCGGTGGCGGTGATTGCAAATGCGGTTGAAATTAGCATAGCTAGTACTATTAATCTTTCTTCGTAGTGTTCTGCGGAGAAAGATGATCAAAAAGGTTGTTGTGGAAAAACGAATTTTATTTTGCTGTTTAGTCTTTTGCTTGCTAGTTGGCTGTGATGCCGTCCGTACAGACAATGTTATTGAATCGATTAGTAGAAGATTTGCAAACGTGCGAAATTACGAATATGCGCAGGTTCAAGCTGGCAGTTCTCTGATTCAACATGTTTTCGCGCTTCAAAACGGTACGCACCGTCAATCGTGGAGTCGTTTAGCTCGTAAGCCAGAGGTCGACACAAGTGGTGTCTTCTTGACTGGGCAAAACGAGGAAGCGATCGACCGGTTGAGGGCTAAGTTGTTTGGGCAGACTAGTAAGTTTGATTCTTATTATGCTTGCAACGTCGACTATCAGTTCCGTCTAGCGATCAGTAGAGACATTGAGGCGGAGCCATGGTTAATCGAAGAGTGCTCGCCGAGTGTAACCAGTATAGAAAAAACTCGTTCGTCAGATCTCGGCACTTTGGTGTCGGGTCTGAGTAATTTGCCTGAAGGCATACCTAGGACGATTTCCTCCCGAGACTCAACTTCAAAATTCTTCCCAAAATGTCAAGAAGTAGAAATGGTGTTTGGGAATGAAATTCGAGTAAGGGTCTACATCGACCAATCAGCTTCCGCAATTATAGGTAGTGAACGATTCGATAAGGATGGGCGGATCACTACGCGGTTTGTAACTAAGTATTACACTGGAAATGGCGTAGCTGTTCCAAGCTACCAGGTGGTTTTTTTGGCTGATAGCTCAGGCGAATTGGTAGCCAGTCGATGCTTGGTTTTCAAAGTTACCAATGTTGATTGTGATTTCCAGGACAAATTTTGCTACATGTCAAGTTTCGGCTTTCCGGAGCCGCCGGGACTAGCCAAAAAACAATCGGTAGTGTGGGTCTTGTGCGCAATCTTTGGAATTGTGGTTTTACTCGGCGTCGCGTTCCATCGGTCGCGGAATCGAAAAATAAGTTAGTGTTTTGCGTTGCGTGAAGAGTGGTCCTCAGGCACGCGGCGCGCAGTCATGGAAAGTGGTTGTGAACTGCAGCGGACTGTCCTTTTAGCTGGAACTCATCAAAACTATACGAAGGTCTCAGCGTTTTTTGAAAGAATGTCGATGCCAGCAAAAACAATTGGAGGGTCTAGGCCAATCTATAAAGCCTTCACTTTGATCGAACTCCTAGTGGTCATCGCGATCATTGGGATTCTGGTT